>JANJXF010000196.1 GCA_024709165.1 Thiobacillus sp.
TATCGTCGCCGTCGACCCCCGCTACTTCCGCCCCACCGAAGTCGAGACCCTGCTTGGCGACCCGTCCAAGGCCAGGACCCAACTCGGCTGGACCCCGAAGATTGGCTTCGACGAACTGGTTGCCGAGATGGTGCGCGAGGACCTCAAGGCCGCCGAGCGCGATGAACTCATCAAGAAGCACGGCTACAAGGCCATGGATTACCATGAGTAAAACCCCGGTGCCTGTTGAGGCCGTGGCTCATCGCATCCTGCTGATTCGTGGCGAAAAGGTCATGCTGGATGCGGATTTGGCGCAGCTTTATGACGTGCCGACCAAAGCGCTCAACCAGGCGGTGAAGCGGAATATCGAGCGCTTCCCTGGCGACTTCATGTTTCAGCTTTCCAAACCCGAGAAGGACAAGGTGGTCACAAGTTGTGACCACCTCGCCAGTCTGAAATTTTCCCGAACACTTCCCTTTGCCTTTACCGAGCACGGCGCGCTTATGCTTGGGAACGTATTGAAGTCTGACCGTGCGATCGAGGCCAGCCTATTGGTTGTGCGAACCTTCGTTCAATTACGCCAAATGCTTTCCACCCATAAGGAGTTGGCAGCCCAGCTTGAAGCGCTGGAGCGAAAGATTGGCAGCCACGACCAGGCGATAGCGGGTTTGATCGATGCCATTCGTCAATTGATGGCGCCGACGGAAACCGGCAAGCGCCAGATCGGTTTCATCACCGGCGATATGTCAGGAAAAACGAAAAAATGAAAACCGGGGATAAAATTTACCTGGCCGGCCATCGTGGCCTGGTCGGCTCCGCGCTGATGCGCAACCTGCGCGCCAAGGGCTACAGCAACCTCCTCACTCGCACCCACGCCGAGCTCGACCTCACCCACCAGGCCGCCGTCGAAGCCTTCTTCGAAACCCACAGGCCCGACTACGTCTTCCTCGCTGCCGCAAGAGTCGGCGGCATCCACGCCAACGACACCTATCCGGCCGAATTCATCCGCGACAACCTCGCCATCCAGA
>JANJXF010000095.1 GCA_024709165.1 Thiobacillus sp.
AAGGCTGGCGCGTGAGCAGGCGTGCCAGCGGGTGCGTAGCGAACTCACCCGACAGGTGAAGGCGGTCGAAGGCAGAATGTTCAGCGTTCATGCGGCATTCACGGAGGCAGAGAGCGGTCAACTGCGGTTTTTAGGATTATCCCAAATTGTCCATTGGGCAACAAACGTGGTGCATGGACTGGTTTTCTCCCTCTCCCGCTTGCGGGGCTAATGGACAATCCGGGATTGGCCGATAGTTTGTCGGGCCGCGCGCATCCGCTCACGTCAGCGGCACGCAGACGCGAATGCGCGTGCCGCGTCCCGGTTCGCTGTCGAGTTCGAAGCTGCCGTTCAGCATCGCCATCCGTTCGCGCATGCCGACCAGACCGAATGATTTCGCGTCCGCCACAGCATTCCGATCGAATCCCTTGCCGTTGTCGCGCACCTCGAAGCACAACTCGCCGGGGCTTGCGGTCACGATGATCTCGACCTGGCTCGCCTCGGCATGGCGCGCAATATTGGTCAGCGACTCCTGGACGATGCGGAAAATCGCGGTTGCGCTCGGTTCGTCCAGGCCGATGTCGCCATCTCCCAGCACCAGCTCGCAGGGAATGCCGGCATGGGCGATGAATTCCTCGACCAGCCATTCCAGCGCCGCCACGACGCCCAGGTCGAGCGCGCCCGGGCGCAGGGTCGACGTGACGTGCCGGACGGTACCGATGGTGCGGTCCACCAGCTCGGTCATCGACTGCAACTGCGCCAGCAGGGCCGGATCGGATTCGCCAAACCTCAGACGCGCCAGCGAGACATCCATCCGCAGCGCGGTAAGTATCTGCCCCAGTTCGTCGTGGATTTCGCGCGCGATCCGCTTGCGCTCCTCCTCGCGCACGCCTTCCAGATGCGCGGACAGCTCGCGCAACTGCTTCTGCGAACTGACGAGTTGCGCCTCGCTGGCCTTGCTGTCCGTGATGTTGATCGCGACGCCGTCCCACATGCATGCCCTGCCACCGTTGCGGCATGGGGTCGCGCGCAGGTTGATCCACTTCACCGCGCCACCTCCGTCGACAACGCGCCCTTCCCAGTTCCACAGCGAAAGCGCTTCCTGCGACTGCTGCAAGCTTTCCTGAAAGGCCGGAACGTCGTCCGCGGCGATGAAATCGCCCAGAGCGCGCCCCGCACGCAGGATGTCCGCCGCGTCCTGTCCCAGCAGCCATTTCGCGCCGCTGCTGAGGTAGGAAAAATGCAGGGGACCGTCGCCGGCATGGCGAAAACACTGAAACACCATGCCCGGCACGTTGGAAGTGATGCGGTTCAACCGTGCCTCGCTTTCACGCAAGATCGCTTCGGCGGCTTTCAGGGCAGTGATGTCATGCGCGATGGTGAGCACCGATTCGATCGCGCCGGCCGCATTGCACTCCGGCACGGCGCGCACGTGGAAGTGCTTGATGGTCCCGTTCTTCGTTGCCGAAGCGAACTCGAACACGTCCGGCTCGCCGGTCGACAACACCCGCCGCAGCACATTGGTCCACAGTTCGGCCAATTCATCCGGAACTCCGAGTTCGGCGTGTGTCTTGCCCAACAGGAACTCGCGCGACATGCCGGTGGCTTCCTCGATTGCGGAGTTGACGTAGACGCGGCGCAAATCGCGGTCGAAGCGGGACACGACGTCGGGCAGATTCTCGACCAGGCCATGGAACTCGCGCTCCAGCCGTCTGATCCGCGAATCCGCCCGCACCTGTTTCGTGACGTCCCTGCTGACCGCGACGGCGCCGCTCAGGGCGCGCCTGTCGTCATGGATCGGCGACACGGAATGGCTGATCGTCCTGCGACGGCCGTCGGCGCATTCGATATCGACGATCTCGTCCAGCGTGGTTTCGCCCTGCGCAATGGCCCGTGCAAGCGGCCAGTCGCGCGCATCGAGCGGCTTGCCGGTGTCGTGCCGCCACCCCCTGCATGCATCGCACGGCCCGGCATCGCCCCGCGGCGTGCCGCCCCAGATACGGCGGGCGGCGGGATTGTCGAGCACGATGCGCCCGGCCGCATCGGCGATCCACACCCCGACCGGCAAGGCTTCCAGCACCCCTCGCAACTGCCGCCCGGTGTCGACGGCAAGACGCACGACCGCGCGGACACGCAGATAGATCAGCAGGACCGCGATGGCGCCGATGGCTCCAATGATGGCGATCGTTCGCCACACCGCGCTGCGTATCGGCTGGTATATCTTTTCCGCGTCCATCTCGCGCGCCATGCCGAAGCCCAGCTCGGACACCTGCGCATAGGCGGCTACCACCATCACACCCCGATGGTCGGGTGCGACCACGACGCCGTGGTGCCTCTCCAGCGCATAGTGCGTCGAGACGTATCCATCGTCGGCAGCCACGCGCGCGCGAAACGGACCCGGCATCGAGCCGGATGGCAGACAGGTCATGTGCTCGCCGTCCACGCGGCCGCACACATAGGTCTCGGCCCCGCCTGCCGCGACGTTTGCGCCAGCGTCCGGGAAATTCTCAAACTTCGCCAGCGGTTCCTGCACCACCACGCTGCCCTCTCCCCGCGGCGCGGGAAAGCGGATTTCCAGCATCCAGCCGTGATTCCAGGTCAACCACGCGGCTGGGGTGTCGGGCAGGCGCAGGCGAAGCCGCGACGCGGCCACCGGCCGGCCGGTGTACCCCTGCATGGAGCCGTCGGGATGCTCAAGCCACGCGGATCCCGCGCCACCGGCCATGTCCCGCAGCATGGCCGCCGGGTCCGCCTCATGGCGCAGTACCCCGGCCGCGCGCGCCTGCACGCTGTGCAGGGTGGTCGAGATCGCCAGCGGCAGCATCGCCGCCTGGTTTTGCACCGAGCGCGCCAGTTCCTCCTCGACGGTCTCCTGCATCTGCCCGGCGAGCATGGCGACCGACCCCGCACCCGCAACCAGCAGCGACGCGACGATGCCGCTCAAACCAATCGCCAACACCTGCCGCTCGGCGCGTGCCGCATAAAAGGAGCGAAACCAGGGTGTTTCGACCAGCGCCGCCACATAACCGACGACGAACACGCCCAGGGCGACCGTGGTCGGCGGCCTCATCACCGCATGCCGGTCCAGCGTCGAGACGAACAGCAAGCCGTCGAGACTGTAATTGAGAAGGCCGCCGACCGCCGCAGCCAGGGCCAGACCCGGTGCCACCTGCAACAGAATCCGTTCGACGGTTCCACGCGCACGGTCCAGACGGGCCAGCGCCAGTCCGCAGCAAAACAGCGCGAACGCAGTGAGCGGCGCCATGTGCTGCGGCCACAGCGCCGTGTCCCGGCTGACATTGACGGCAAGGCGCCAGGGGCCGTCAGGCGGCACCCAGGCGAGAAGATATTGCGCGCCGACCGCCGCGCCGACCGCCGCGACAAACCCGCCCAGCCAGGCGCGGGAGCGCGGCAACAGCAAGGCCAGGCCGGCCAGCGACAGCGCCACGGACGTGTTGAAGCCGATATGGGAAGATACCGGCAGCTGGGCGCGCACCGTGTCCGGCACGGTCCAGACCGCGGCACAGAATATCGCCGCCGTCATGACGAGCAGCGCTCCGGCCAGTCTGCGGACGATCATGCAGGCGCGACAGGGGGCGACTTCATCCGTTTGGGCGTTGGTGTCCGTCAAGGTATCCTTGTTTTTCGTGGCTTCGTCAACGGATTGGGCGGGTTTCCGCGCAGTCCCCGATTACCCGCGTCAATAAACCTAAAAACTGCAGTTGACCGCTCATAATCCTCACGAAAGTCGCATGAGTACAAGATTTTTTGCCTTCGATACCGTTTATCTGATGGGTGAGACCGCTACGCACCCGATGGCACGCCTGCTCGTGCGCCTGCCTTTGCACCCGCAAGGGGCAGGCCGGATTCGTAAAGCCGCTAAAGCGGCAACGACTCCGCTCTCGCGCCTCCTTGCGGGCCCCGGCCCGCGGCGTCGTTGCTTCGTGGCAGACACCCGATCAGACGCACCCTCGGGCGCGTCCAACTGCGGTTTTTAGGTTGAAACGACAATTGCGGCAAGGGATTCAGGTGCGTCCCGAATTGTCTGATGGGCCGCTGTCGGACTTCAGTCCGACGTCTCGGCGTTCGTATCGGCGGTGCCGCCACCCTTGCGCGTCGTCTTCCCCGCTTCGGCACGCTTGCGGCGAACTTCCTTGGGGTCGGCGATCAATGAACGATAGATCTCGATGCGGTCGCGTTCGCGCACGACTTCATCCAGCTTGACCAGCTTGCTGAAAATACCGACCTTGTTGCGCGCAAGATCGATCTCGGGGAATTCTTCCAGCACACCGGAACGGCGGATGACGTCCTCGACCGTAGCCCCCGCATCCACTTCCAGCCTCCGCAGGCTCTGAACGGTCGGCAGGGCGTAGGCGATTTCGACGGCAATCCTGGATGTTTCGCTCATGTCGGGTAGACTTCGTCTGCACGGCGCACGAAAGCATCGACGAAAGTGTTGGTGATGTGCCCGAACACGGGTGCCAGCAGCTTTTCCAGAATATGGCTGGAAAATGAATACTGCAAGCGGAATTCGATCTTGCATGCGTCGTCGCCCAGAGGCAAGAAAACCCAGTCGCCCTCCAACTCGGAAAACGGCCCGTCCTGGAGTTTGATGCGCATCTCACGCGGTACGACCTTGCTGTTCTGCGTGGTGAAGCTCTGCCGGATACCCATGTAGGCAATGTGGATCGTCGCCACCGTCAGCATGTCGTCACGCGTTTTCAATTCGGTGCCGCCACACCAGGGCAGAAACTTCGGGTAATCCTCGACGCGGTCGACGAGTTCGAACATGCGTTCCGGAGGGTGCGCCACCAGGACACTTTTTTCCACACGCGCCATCGATAACCTGTAGCCTTGGTAGCCTTGTAAAATCGAGCATTGTACGCAAGCCGTCCCGCCATGAGCATCGCCGACAACAAAAAAGCGTTTCACGACTATTTCATCGAAGAACGGTTCGAGGCCGGGCTGGTGCTCGAAGGCTGGGAGGTGAAGGCGATCCGCGCAGGGCGCGTGCAATTGAAGGAAGCCTATGTGGTGGTGCGCAACGGCGCGGTGCACCTCATCGGTTGCCACATCAGCCCGCTGCCCACCGCCTCGACACACATCCATCCCGACCCGACGCGGTCGCGCAAGTTGCTGCTGCACGCGGAAGAAATCAACAAGCTCATCGGCAAGACCGAGCGCGCCGGCTTCACCCTGGTGCCGCTCGACCTCCACTACAGCAAGGGACGCATCAAACTGGAAATCGGGCTGGCCAAGGGCAAGAAGCAGCACGACAAGCGTGCCGCCGAGAAGGAACGCGAGTGGCAGCGCGAGAAGCAACGCCTGATGCGCGACACGCGACCCTGAACGACATCCGGCAGGATGCAGCCGACGAACGGTATATTAGCGACTTGTAAACTGTCGGACGCTCGACTATCCTTGTCGAAAGTTCGACAAAAAAGGACGCAGCCATGTCCGCTTTGCCCGTTTACGAGGTCGAGTTCATTCCGCTGGAACGCCGTCTGGGCGACCGCCGGGTCGCGCCGCGCGGTGCGGCGCTGCCACCGGGGCTGACAGCCGACCGTCGCACGCTGACTAGTCGTCGCGCGGAAGATCGCCGGCCCGCCACGCTGAAAGCCGTCTGAGCCGATTCAGACCACCAAGACGCGGGGGCTACCCGCGGTGAGTTCTCCTATTGCCGCTGCCGCAGCAAAGCCCTGTGCCCTGAATGCGGCCAAAACCGCCGCCTCGCTTTCCACATCGCACGCCACCAGCAGTCCCCCGCTCGTCTGCGGGTCGCACAGCACATTGCGCTGCCAGTCTGGGCAAGACTGCGGCAAATCCACGTCCCCGCCATAGCTCGCCCAGTTGCGTCCAGCCGCGCCGGTCGTCACGCCACGCTGCACCAGACGGCGCGCCTCGGCGATCACCGGCACGGCGTTCCAGTCGATGCGCGCAGCCCGTTGCGAGCCGCGCACGATTTCCAGCAAATGCCCGAGCAGGCCAAAGCCGGTGACATCAGTCATCGCATGCACGCCTGGCATGTCACCCAGCATAGCCCCCACGGCGTTGAGCTGGCTCGCGGTCTCCACCATGTCCCGGTAGCCCTCGGGGGAGAGCTCGCCCTTTTTCAGTCCGGCAGACAGGATGCCGATGCCCAGCGGCTTGCCGAGGATGAGCACGTCGCCGGTCTGCGCCTCGCTGTTGCGCTTGATACGATCGGGATGCACGACGCCGACACCGACCAGGCCATAGATCGGTTCGGAGGTGTCGATCGAATGACCGCCGGCCACCGGTATGCCTGCGGCGCGACATACCAATTCGCCGCCGGCCAGAATGTCGCGGATCGTCTGCACCGGCAACCTGTCCACCGGCATGCCGACGACGGCAAGCGCGAACAGCGGTCGCCCGCCCATGGCGTAGATGTCGGACAGGGCATTGGTCGCGGCAATGCGACCGAAATCGTGCGCGTCGTCGACGATGGGCATGAAGAAATCGGTGGTGGCGATGATGGCCTGGCTGTCATTCAGCCGATACACCGCAGCATCGTCGCTGGTTTCGGTGCCCACCAGAAGATCCGGGAACGCGCCCAGCGGCGCCGCCTTTGCCAGGATTTCCTGCAGCACGGCAGGAGCGATTTTGCAGCCACAGCCGCCGCCGTGGGAAAATTGGGTCAGTTTGATCGTATCCACGTGTTTCTTTCGAGAGTGTTTCCGCTTGCGCGCCGCCACCGTAGCAGAACTGCATGCCTTTGACGAGATCGTCGACGCCCGCTCGCCCGGAGAATTCGCCGAGGACCGCGTGCCGGGCGCGATCAACCTGCCGGTGCTGGACGATGTCGAGCGCGCCCGTGTCGGCACGCTGCACAAGCAGGTGTCGCCATTCGAGGCAAAGAAGGTCGGCGCAGCGCTGGTGTCACGCCATATCGCGCATCACCTGGACACCTGGTTCGCCGACAAGCCGCGGAATTATCGCCCGCTCGTGTACTGCTGGCGCGGGGGCAGCCGCAGCGGTGCGATGGTGCACGTGCTGCAGAAGATCGGCTTCCCCGCCGTCCAGCTCGACGGCGGCTACAAGGCCTACCGCCGCCACGTCGTCACCGAACTCGCACGCCTGCCGGCGCTGTTCGCATTCCGCGTGGTGAGCGGCCCCACCGGCAGTGGCAAGAGCCGCCTGCTGCAGGCACTCGCCGAGGCCGGCGCGCAGGTGCTCGACCTTGAGGCCCTGGCTGCGCACCGCGGCTCGCTGCTTGGCGCCCTGCCGCAGCAGGCGCAGCCCGCGCAGAAAGGTTTCGAAAGCGCGATCTGGTCGGTGCTCGAACATCTCGATCCTGCGCAGCCGGTCTATGTCGAATCGGAAAGCCGCCGCATCGGCGCGGTGCAGCTGCCCGACGCGTTGATTGGCGCGATGCGCGCGAGTCCGTGCATCCGTATCGACGCCTCGCTGGAGGCGCGCGTGGCCTTGCTCATCGAAGACTACACGCACTTTCTTGGCGATCCCGACATCCTCAACACGCGCCTGGAACATCTCACCGAGTTGCGTGGCCGCGAAACGGTCACGGCCTGGCAGGCACTGGCCAGCCGGTGCGCCTGGCCCGAACTCGTTGCGGCACTGCTCGCACAGCATTACGATCCGGCCTACCACAAATCACTGTCACGCAACTACGCGCCTTCGGCCAACGACCGCACATTCAGGGTGGACGACCTGTCGGCAGAGGGAATGCGCCAACTCGCGCAGGCGATACGCGCGGGAGAGCCGTGACCGGGGAACCGGCGCTCAGACGAGTTTCCCCAGCACGAAGCCGATGACAATGCCGATGATCACGGCGATGGTCAGCCCGCGGTAGGTCAGCACGTCCTTCGAATAGCCGCGTCGAATGGCGATGTAGGAGACGAGATAGCCAATCGCATTGAGCAGCCAGACGAAGCCGATCGACAGCACCTTGACGATGACCGGGCCGATGATCGGCACCAGCGCGACGATGCCGAGCAGCCAGGCGAAGGCGTTGGAAATCAGGCCGACGGCAACGACACTGCCCGCGATCACGCTGCGGTCAACGTCGTAGTGCAGTCCCAGCACGACCAGACCGCCGATGCCGAGCCACACCGGCAACATCACCTTCCAGTTGCGCCACCACGGCGGCGGCCCGCCTGCAAGCGGTTCCGTGGGTTGCGCCATGCTCAGACACCCAGCGCGGCGAGATCGACCCCGTTTGCCCCCATCGGTGGACACCAGAAAAAATCGCCGGTCAGCGGCCGGGTGAAATCGAACAGGCCGTCGATGATGCCATCGTCGTGTCCGGTCATCCGCCGCAACAGCACCTCGAAGGCGGTGAACGACTTGCCGAAGGCGAGGAACACCAGGCCTGCATCGACACCCGCCGACCAGGGCATGGAACGGCGCACGATGAACGCCTCCGGATCGAAATCCTCCTGTGCGGTGCGCTTGACGTGCGCCGACTCCGGTGCGTCGTCGAGTTCCTCGTTGCTGTCCCGCTCGCGACCGATGTGGTCGTCCTGCTCGCTGCGCGACATGGCGTCGAAGGCGGGAAAATCGTGCAGCCACTGCTGCACCGCAACGAAGCTCGAACCATCGACGCCTGTGCCGTGTCCCTGAGCGATCGCCGCCGCGATCGCGGCCTCGTCCTGCGGATTCTCGGTGCCATCCTCGTAACCGCTGAGATCACGCGAGTCACGGTAACGGAAACTGTCGATCGCCTGTACAAGTTCGAATGCCGGTGCGGCGAGCGCCGTCAGGGCATGCCCCTGGCGCAGCACATCACCGGGATCGTCGCCGCGCAGCCACAGCCACAGCGCGCGCTGCGTCACCGGAATGGCGGGCCGCGCCTGCGGCAATGACGGAAACCCATAGAGGCCTGAAATCTCGCGCCCGAGCGCTGCAGCAACGCCTACGCCAATACCAAGCACCGCCGATCGACCATCGCATGCCGCCGCGAGAGCGCGCAGCGCATCGCGCGGATCGATTTTCGGCTGGAGAGCAAAAAACAGATGGCGGGCATGGGCGGGAATCGGTTCGAGGATGGCGGCTTGCGGAGTCATGGCGATCGATGCATGAAGAGGGGACAAAACCGGACAATACAACGAAAACTCAGCCGCGCCGCACCTCGACGACGTTCTGCACGTGTTGCAGACGCCCGAGCAGGCGCGACAGCTGCTGCAATTCCCTGATGCGCAGGGTGAGCAGCATATATGCGTATTCGCCGCGGCTTTCGGTGTTCACGCGCAGCACGTCGAGCTTTTCCTTGGTGATGACGTCCGACACGTCGCGCAGCAGACCCTGGCGGTCGAAAGCCTTGAGACGCACGTCGACCTCGAATGCCGCACCGGCGTCGAGCGCCCATTCGGCAGCCATGATGCGCGCGGGATTGCCGCGCCGCAGCGCCGCGCAGTCGGCGCGATGCACGGTGAGACCGCGTCCGACGGTGGTGTAGGCGGCAATCGGGTCGGGCGGCTGCGGCCGGCAGCAGCGTGCCAGCGTCAGCGGCACATCGCCAAGTCCGGGGATGACGACGGGGTTGCCTGACCGTGGCTGGCTGCGCGGTTTGGCGACCGGCGCCAGCACGGGCGGCACCTTGCCAGCTTCCTGCAGGGCACCGACAAGATCGCGCTGGCCGACGTCACCGCGGCCAAGCGCAGCAAGAAAATCATCCAGCCTGGAAAACTTCAAACGCTGCGCGAGCTTTTCCAGGTTGGTCTCGACTATACCAAGCCGCTTCAGTTCCTTTTCCAGGAGCGTGCGCCCGAGCGAGACCTGCTCGCCGACATCGCGCTGCCGGAACCAGGCGCGCACCTTGGCGCGCCCACGGTGCGTAGCAAGAAAGCCCAGCGCGGGGTTGAGCCAGTCGCGGCTCGGTGCGCCTTCCTTGGCGGTAAGAATTTCGACGCGCTGACCGTTTTCGAGCACTGTGTTGAGTGGCACCATCGCGCCGTCGAGCTTGGCGCCACGGCAGCGGTGGCCCAGATCTGTGTGAACCGCGTAGGCGAAATCCACCGGCGTGGCGCCGCGATCCAGCGCGATCACCCGCCCCTGCGGCGTCAGCACGTAGACCTGGTCGTGGAACAGTTCGGTTCTGAACTGCTCGGTGAATTCGCTCGTATCGGCGACGTCGTCCTTCCATTCGAGGATGCGCCGCAGCCATGCGATTTTCTCCTCGTACTGCGCGTCCTGCCGCCCGCCTTCCTTGTAACGCCAGTGTGCAGCGACGCCGAGTTCGGCACTGCGGTGCATGTCGAAGGTGCGGATCTGCACTTCGAGCGCGCGGTCCTCGGGTCCGATCACCGCGGTGTGCAGGGAACGATAGTCGTTGCTCTTGGGCTGCGAGATGTAGTCGTCGAACTCGCCAGGGATGGGTTGCCACAGGTTGTGCACCAGTCCCAGCACGGTATAGCAGTCGATCTCGTGCCTCACCAGCACGCGCACGGCGCGAATGTCGTAGAGCTGTTCGAACGGCACATGCTTGCGCCGCATCTTGTTGACGATGCTGGCGATGTGTTTGGGGCGTCCGGTCACTTCGGCCTCGATGCCGTGCAGCGCCAGTTCGGCCTCGATGCGCTCGATGATGCCCTTGATATAGGCCTCGCGGTCGGTGCGCTTCTCGTCGAGTTGCACGGCGATACGCTTGTAGGTGTCGGGTTCGAGGTAGCGGAACGCCCAGTCCTCCATTTCCCACTTGATCTGCCACACACCCAGACGATTCGCGAGAGGCGCGAACAGCTCGCGTGCCTGCTGTCCCAGCGCGTGGCGCGTGTCGGCGTCCCGTTTCACGGCGCAGCGCAGGGCATGCGTGCGTTCGGCGAGCTTCACCAGCACCACGCGGATGTCCTCGACCATCGCCAACACCATCTGTCGCAGCGCTTCGAGTTGCGCGTGCGGATCGAGGCGCTTGTCGGTCGCACTCACGGCAAGCGTCTCGATGCGCGCCATCGCCAGCACGCCGTCAGCGAGTCGCGCGGCGTTTCCAAAGCGTGCAGCGAAGTCCGGGGATTCGTCAAAGCAGACATGCAGCAAGGCCGCGGCCACGGCGTCGGCACCCATGCGCAGATCGGCGACGATCAATGCCGTACCGACGCCATGCGCGAACGCGTCACCGCCACCGAGTCGTTCGTGCGCGTAGGCGAGCGCCTGCCAGGGCTGGTCGTTTTCCGCGACCGGCAGCACGCGCGCAAGCGCATTCCGCGCCGTTTCCAGATCGGTCGATTCAAAGCAGCGGGAGCGGATGATTTCCGAATTCATGGATGGGCAAGATGCCAGTAGCGGCGCGGCTTGCGATATTCTGCGGCCGTCACCCCGGCTTCGCCAAATTCGAAGCGGATCAGGCCATCATGGTCACTGCGCAGGATGTTGGTGCCGCGCGCGCGAAAACGCTCGACAACGCCACGATGCGGATGATGGTAGCGGTTGCGGTATCCGCTGGTGAAGACGACATGGTCAGGTGCGACCTGCTCGACGAACGCTTCCATCGACGACGTTCGGCTGCCATGATGGCCGGCGACCAGCACCGCAGAGGAGAGATCGACGCCGGATTCCATCAGTTCGAGTTCACCGCGTCGGCCTGCATCGCCCGTGACGAGAAAACGTCGTGTCCCGGACCCTATGCTGAGCACGCAGCTGAAATCGTTGTCGCTGCGATTGTACGATGCAGAGGCCGTCGAAGGAGGGTTGAGGATGGAAAACGGCACGCCGTCCCAGACCCAAGATTGCCCCCGCACGCAGGGGCGCGGCGCGGGCGCGCCTGCGGGCAGCGGCTGCGCCGGGGTCTGTCCATTCAACATCCAGCGCGTGACGATGTCTCGCAGGACCGAGCGCAGCCCGCCGCTGTGATCATTGTCGTTGTGCGACACGATCACGCCATCGAGTTCGCCGATCCCGGATGCGCGCAAGTACGGCACGACGATGCGCTCCCCCGCATCGCTGTCGCCGTACGATGCGCCGGTATCGTACAGCAGTGTATGGCGGGCTGTGCGCACCAAAATCGATGTACCCTGGCCGACGTCGATGACATCGACGCGAAACGTTCCGGGTGCCAGAACCTCGGTGGGCGGCAGCAGGATGGGCAACCACAGGACGCAGCCCAGGGCGCGCGATGGAAAACCACGTGGCAACAGCAGCCACAGGGTGCCCAGCACGGCAAGCACGACGGCCAGCGCGTCCGGTGCCGGGCGCGTCCCCACGGCCCATGGCAGTTCGGCCATCCACACCAGCATTGCGCCGAGCCATTCCATCAGCCAGACCGATGCGTGCCACAGAGGCGGGACGAGCGCACCGAGCAGTGCGAGCGGCGTCACCAGCCAGCTCACCACCGGGATCGCGACGGCGTTGGCAAAGGGCGACACCAGCGATACCTGCTGGAACAGCAGCAACAGTGCCGGCGCCAGCGCCACGGTCACCGCCGCCTGCACCGTGATCCAGCCGCGCAGCTTGTCCGGCAAGGCAACCCGGCCGAACGTCACCCACATGATCGCCGCCATCGCGCCGAACGACAGCCAGAATCCCACCACCAGCACCGCCCACGGATCGAGCACGAGCACTGCGGCCAGTGCAGCCAGCAATGCCGTGAAGGGGCGCGGCTCGCGCCGTCCCCAGAACGCCAGTGCAAGCACGACGAGCATGAACAGGGTGCGCTGTGCAGGCACCTGAAAACCCGCCAGCAGCGTATATGCGAACGCCGCGAGGACCGCTGCCACCAGCCCGGCCTGCCGCGCCGGCAGCCTTTCCACCGCACGCGGCCAGCGACGCCAGCCAAAGGCGACGGCCCAGCCGGCAAGCGCAGCGATCATGGTGACGTGCAAACCCGAGATCGACAGCAGATGGTTCACGCCGGTACGCGTGTACACCCGCCACTGCTCGTAGGGAATGCTGCGCTGGTCGCCAATCGTCAGCGCGGCGATGACCCCGGCATACGGTGCCTCGCCCAGCGTGGCGAAGATGCGGTCGCGCACGGATTCACGCATTGCCGCAATCCACGCAGCCGGCGTTGCCGCACGCGCATCGAGCCTGACCGGCGCCACGCGCTCGCGCACGCTGCCCGACGCGGAGATACCCTGTTCCAGCGCCCATGCCTCCAGATCGAAGCCATGCGGATTGTGCGTGCCATAGGGAATTTTCAGGCGCACCGCAAGACGCCAGCGTTCGCCTGCGTGCATGGGTTCTGGCTGCGTCGTGCCGCGTGCCGCATGGCGGGCAAGCTGCACGCGGCCGAGCACCGGCGCACCCGGCGTCAGCACCTGCTCCACGTCCAGCACGAAACGCACACTCTCCGCGCGCATATCGGGCAGATCGGTCACAACGCCGACAAGTTCGATGTCGCGCCCCTGCCAGGACTCGGGGAGGCGTTCGGCCAGACGCGATTCGGCACGCCATGCCGCCCAGGCGAATCCCAACGCCGCGCACAACAGCGCCACGCCGACGCGCCGTAAACCCTCGCCGATACCCTGCGACTGCGGCCAGAAATGCACCACGAACGCGAGCGGCGGCAGCCCCCACAACCAGTGCGGCGATGGCAGCATCGCCTGCTGCTGCAGGAACCAGATCCCCAGACAGAATGCAATGAGCTGGATCCGCATCGCGCCGCGGATCAAGCCGGCTGCAAGGCCCCGTCGACCAGGCGCAGCCGGCGATCCATGCGTGCCGCGAGTTCGCTGTCATGGGTAACCACGACCAGGCTGGTTCCTTCGCGACGGTTGAGTTCGTGCATCAGTTCGAACACCGCTTCGGCAGTATGCTGGTCGAGATTGCCCGTCGGTTCGTCGGCGAGTATGCACGCGGGACGTGTCACCAGTGCACGCGCGATCGCCACCCGCTGGCGCTCGCCGCCGGAAAGTTCCCCCGGTCGATGCGTCAGCCGGTGCCCCAGACCGACCGCTTGCAGCACCTCGGTCGCCCGCTCCAGCGTTTCCTCCGACCTGGCACGACGGATGACGAGTGGCATGGCGGCGTTTTCCAGTGCGGAAAATTCCGGCAGCAGGTGATGGAACTGATAGACGAAGCCGAGCGCGGCGTTGCGCAGCGTGCTGCGTGCCGCTTCCGACAGCATGAACGGGTCACGTCCCAGCAATTCGACGCGCCCGGCGGTGGGCATGTCGAGCCCGCCCAACAGATGCAGCAGCGTGCTCTTGCCCGATCCCGACGCACCAATGATCGCCACCGATTCCCCAGCGGCCACTGCGAGATCGACCGCACGCAGCACGGGCACGTCGACGCGCCCCTGGCGGAACGCCTTGCCCAGTCCTGCGCAGCGCAGCACGCACCCCTCCGAAACCCGCTTCGCGACTTGTGGCGCCTGCTCACTCATAGCGCAACGCCTCCACGGGATTCACGCGCGAGGCACGCCAGCTTGGGTAAAGCGTTGCCCCCAGACTGATGAGCAGGGAAATGCCGGCGATGAGTCCGACCTCGCTCCACACCAGCCTGGACGGCAGTTCGTTGATGTAATACACATCCGCCGGAAACAGATCCATGCCGGCCACGCGCTCGATGAACGGCACAACGGTTTCCAGATTGAGCGCGAGCAGCACGCCGCCGGCAACGCCCAGCAGCGTGCCGAACACGCCGATGAAACTGCCCTGCACCATGAAGATCGTCATGATCGACCCCGGCTTTGCACCAAGCGTGCGCAGAATCGCGATGTCGGACTGCTTGTCCGTCACCGCCATCACCAGGGTCGAGACGATGTTGAACGCCGCCACCGCGACGATCAACAGCAGGATCAGGAACATCATGCGTTTTTCGATTGCCACCGCGCGAAAGAAATTGGCGTGGCTGCGCGTCCAGTCCGTAACGTAATACGCGCCCGAAAGTGTCTCCTGCAGATCCCGCGTTACCAACGGCGCACGAAACAGTTCGGCAAGCTTGAGCCGCACGCCCGACACATCCTCGCCCAGACGCAACAGTTTTTGCGCATCCTGCAAGTGAATCAGCGCCAGTCCCGAGTCATATTCGAACATGCCAGCCTCGAAGATACCGCTCACCGTGAACTGCTTGACGCGCGGCATCACCCCCGCCGGCGTGATATTTCCCTGCGGCGTCAGCAACACCAGCTTCGCACCGGGATACACGTTCAGCGCGCGCGCCAGCTCCGCGCCGAGCACGATACCGAACTCGCCCGCCTTGAGGTCGGTGAGGCGACCAGCTTTCATGTGGCGCGAGAAATCGGCGACCTGCACTTCCATATCAGGCAGCACGCCACGGATGATCGCACCGCGCACCAGGTCGCCGTTGGCGAGCATACCCTGCGCATTGACATAGGGTGCGCCCGCAAGCACTTCCCTGTTCTGCCGCGCCGCGGCGAGCACCTCGCGCCAATCGTGGATACGATCTCCCGGCCCACTGATTTCGAGATGCGCCGCCACGCCGAGAATGCGCGCGCGCAGCTCCTCCTGAAAGCCGTTCATCACCGACAGCACCACGATCAGCGCCGTCACGCCCAACGCGATCCCGGCCATGGAGACGCCGGAAATGAACGAAATGAAATGGTTGCGGCGCTTCGCGTGCGTGTAGCGCAGGCCGACCAGAAGCTCAAATGGAAGCAAGACACGATCCGTAAGGAAAATGGATCGAGTATGCCACAGCCACGCTACTCGCCGATCAGGTGCA
>JANJXF010000148.1 GCA_024709165.1 Thiobacillus sp.
AAAGGCTGGCGCGTGAGCAGGCGTGCCAGCGGGTGCGTAGCGAACTCACCCGACAGGTGAAGGCGGTCGAAGGCAGAATGTTCAGCGTTCATGCGGCATTCACGGAGGCAGAGAGCGGTCAACTGCGGTTTTTAGGATCATACCGCAACCGACCCGCTGACAGGCTGGCCCTGTCTCGCCAAGCCTTCACGCAATCGCCAGCAAAAACGCGGCTGGCAAAGGGGGCGGAAATGATGACCGACATTGACAGCATCCGCGAAGCCCCGGCCTTCGTGCCAGTGGGCGGACACCATCCATGACCTTCGGCGCACTGCTTCGACTCTGCTGCACGAGCAAGGGTGGCCTTCGGACGTGGTGGAGAAGGCGCTGAACCACACCATCGGCGGCGTGCTCGGCGTCTACAACCGGACCGAGCGCGCCGAGCAGAGGCGGGAGATGTTGCAGGCGTGGTCAGACTACCTCGACGGGCTGGCGCCGTCAGGGAATCTGGTGATCGGTGCTGGCTCGGCGTGACGGTGGCCGTTTCCTTTTCTGGGTAGGGCCATTGCCCCTTGCCCTTCTCCCTTTGACTACAGAAGCGCCACCATCTGCACCCGAGACATTTTATCGACGATGCTTATCAAGCACTGATATACTCATCGAACAAACATGTCCTGGACCTCACGATCATGAAGCGTTGCATTGTCGGCATCCGACAGCCGGATAGACCATCCCAAAAAGGGAGCGAGACGCCAAGTATCTGGTTTCCCTCGCTGGCGTCGTTGGCCGCCGTGCTCTCCGACGACAACCGCCGTCTGTTGCGTCTGATCCACGACAGGCAACCCAAATCCCTGACGGAACTGGCCGAGCTCAGCGGGCGCAAAGTGCCGAACCTGTCGCGCACCCTGCGACTGATGGCGGACTATGGGCTGGTTTCGTTGCAACGCAATGTCCGGGACGTTCAGCCGACCGCACTGGCGACCGAATTCCTAGTGGTACTGGATTGATGGATACGGACATGAAGAGGGCCTGCCGATGAGCCAGGAAGGGCAACTGCTCGACAGGAAGTCGCTGCGCGCGGTGTCAGGCAAGACAGCCGACTGGGGCGAACTGGTCAAGGACTGCGTGGCTTTCGCGAATGCGACGGGTGGCCACCTCCTGATCGGCATCGAGGACGACCAGGATCTGCCGCCCGCAAGCCAGCAAGTACCGATTGACCTGCCGGACACATTGCGGCGCAAGCTGGCCGAGCGCACGGTCAATGTGGTGGCGCTCCCCAACATCGTGACCGCCATCAATGGCGGCCAATACATCGACCTGACCATCCCGCGCGCCGCTGCTGTCGCATCGACCACCGACGGCCGTTACTTCCTGCGCGTCGCAGACCAGAGCAAGCCGGTCACCGGTGACGAGGTGATGCGTTTGGCAACCGAGCGCAGTGCGTTGCCCTGGGAAACCCAGACCACCCTGCACATCCCCCGCGTGGAACGCGACGACGGCAAGCTTCATCGCCTGCTGGACGGCCTGCGCGCATCCGACCGTGTCAAAGCGTCCGTCAAGGAAAAGGATGACGAGGAACTGCTCGATCACTACCAGCTTGCACAGGGCCAGTACCTGACCCACCTCGGCATCCTGTGCATCGGCAAGCAGCAGCACCGGGCGCAACTGGCAACCGCGCCGGTCATCCAGTTCATCAAGTACGACGAACATGAGCAGAAGGTCAACAAACTGCCCTGGGACGACCACACGTTGAACCCGATGGAGCTGATCGAGGCCGTCTGGCAGGAAGTGCCGGATTTCCGGGAGCGTTATGAACTGCCCGATGGCCTGTACCGCCAGAACGTGCCCGCATTCGATGAGATCGTGGTGCGCGAACTGCTGGTCAATGCCCTCGTGCATCGCCCCTACACCCAGCGAGGCGACATCTTCCTGAACCTGCACCCCGACCGGCTTGAAGTCGTCAATCCAGGCTTGCTTCCCTTGGGCGTCACTCCGCAAAACGTCCTGCACACGACAGTGCGCCGCAACGAACACCTTGCCCGCCTGTTTCACGATCTCAAGCTGATGGAGCGGGAAGGCAGTGGCTTCGACAGGATGTTCGAGGTGTTGCTGTCGCAGGGCAGGCCCGCGCCGGAACTGACCGAACGGCATGATCGCGTGCAGGTGACGGTGCGCCGTCGCATCATCAAACCCGAAGTCATCGATTTCATCGCCAAGGCCGACCAGACCTATCAGTTGACCCAGCGCGAACGCATCGCCCTGGGGCTGCTGGCGCAACATGATGCCCTGACAGCCCGGGAACTGGCCCATGCGCTGGAGCTTCCATCGGTCGAATCGCTGTCCCCGTGGCTCAAGCGGCCGCTGGAATGGCAACTGGTGCGCAGTGTCGGCCGGACCCAGGCCACGCGCTACTTCATTGATCCGGAACTGTTGCGCAGTCTGGACTTTTCTGCATCCACCACACTCAAGCGCATCGAACCGCACCGCTTGGCAGCACTGGTGCTTGAAGATTTGCAGCGCTATCCGAGGTCTGCGATCAGTGACATCCATAAGCGCGTCGGCGGGGAGATTCATCCGAAGCAAGTCAAGCGGGCGCTGGAAGACTTGATCGAACGCGGCGATGTGCGCTTCGAGGGCGACAACCGCTGGCGGCGATATTGGGCAATGTCATGAACAAGCTATCGGACAACGGGAGTCCTGTCAGCAAAGATCGGGCGATAGAAGCTGGGCGATACACCATTTTGGCAATGAAAATCAAATACTTATATCAGATAAGACGCTTGAGGGAAGGCAATGTAATGTCGCGATACAGCCCAT
>JANJXF010000100.1 GCA_024709165.1 Thiobacillus sp.
TAATGTTCGTTGGCCTGCAGCCACTGCTCGAGCATCATCGTCACCCAGATCATCACGCCGTAGTAGCTCGCATGCGGTCCGCGCTGCATCGCCAGCATGTGGTCGAGGTAGGCCGGCTGCATCCAGCCGCGGCGCTTGAAGTCGGACAGGCTGTCGCCGACGAGTTCGCCGAGCGGCGCGTGTTGCGTGCTCCACACGCCGAACGGCAGGCCGAAACCGTGCTTGCTCTTGTTGATGATCTTTTCCGGCAGCAGGTCGCGCAGCGCTTCCTTGAAGAACCAGCGCAGCGTCTGCCCGCGCACCTTGTAATCCACGGGCAGATGGTTGGCGAAGGCGACCAGACGGTCGTCCAGGAGCGGGTAGTGCACCTCGATGCCGGCGGCCTCGGTCATCGTCCCGACCTTGCGCAGATCGCTGTCGGCGAGGGTGAACTTGAGATCGACGTGCATCATGCGGTTGATGTAATGGTCCGAGGCGGTGCGTGCGTAGACCTCGGTGAGCGCGGCATCGGTGGACGAAGGATCGACTGCCTGCAAGAAATCCGGCGTGAAGATTTCATCGAGCGGCGTGCGGTGCAGAAAATTGTAGGTCTCCAGCCGCAGCGGCAGACCGACCTTCGCCTGGGCGACGTAGCTTTTCAGCTTGGACAGCGGCGACCGGTTCGACAAGCCGGGCAAATGGGCGACCGGCTCGATGAGCGCATGCCGCAGGATGGCCGGGATGCGGCCGTAGAGCTCGAACAGTCCCTGTTTCGCATAGCGTACGTTGCCGCCGAAAATCTCGTCGCCGCCGTCGCCGGCCAGCATGGATTTGAAGCCGGCTTCGCGCGCGTTGCGCGCACAGAAATAGGCCGGCACGGCCGATGCGTTGCCGAAGGGTTCGTCGTAGGCGCGGGCGATGAGCGGAACTGCCGTGACGATGTCGGCCGGCTTCAGATAGTACTCGTTGGCACGGCTGGCGTAGCGTTCGACGGCGCAGCGCGCGTACTCCATTTCGTCGAAACCGCTGGCGTCGAAGCCGATCGAGAACGTGTCGACCGGTGCGCCGCGTGCCGCGGTGAGTGCGCCGACGACCGTGGAGCTGTCGGTGCCGCCGGACAGGAAAGCCGCGGTCGATGGCGCATCGGCAGCGCGTACGGCTTGATCGAGCAGGCCGCGGAATTCCGTGCGCAAGACGTCGAAATCGGGCTTCGCCGGGGCATAGTCGGCATGCCAGTAGAAGCCCGTGTCGAGACGTCCGTCGTGCAGTGTCGCGAACTGGCCCGGCAACAGTTTGTGCACGTTCTGGTAGAGACTGCGCGGCGCGGGAATGCCATGGAAATAGAGATAGTCGTAGATCGCCTGCGTGTCGATATTGCGGCCGATGGCCGGGTGGGCAGCCACCGCCTGGACGCTGGTGCCGAACACGAAACACCCGTCCCGGTGGGCAAAGCACAGGCGTTCGACGCCCATGCGGTCGAGCGCAAGGAAAGCCCGATTCTTCCCGGGATCGAGCACCGCCAGGGCGAAGCTGCCCTGCATGGCCGCAGGAAGTTTCTCGCCATGGCGCAGCCAGCCGTGCAGCGTGGCGGCGCCGACATCGCGCTCGCGTGCCAGCGACGCCAGGTCTTCGTCAAGGAAGCGTGGGCGTCCGAACAGCGCCACGGTGAGACCGTTTTCGAGATGGACGGCGGACTTGCCCAGACGCGAGCAAGCGCTCACTCCGAACAGGAGGCCGGTGTGGGTTTCAGGCATGGCGTCCGGTGATGCGCCTGATGCGCGACCCATGTGTCGAATCAGATCCTGATGGGCGCCGTGTTCGCCCAGCCAGCCGTAGATGCCATCCATGTGCGACTTGCCTGTGTGATGCGGGATAATGCAATGATAATGGGTCCACCGCCTGCATTGACACGCCGCACGACACGACTGCAAGAGATCGTCATGTTTTCAGAAAGCCCAGCACCTTGCGCGAATTACAGCAGAAAGTAAGCAAGACGCTTGCCTGGCATGCGCGGCGTCTGCAGCGCGGCATCCGGGGCTTGGGGTGGGCGCTTGCTCCACGGTCGGCCGATCGGCCCATCATCGTGGTGGGATGTTCGCGCGCGGGGACGACGCTCGTCTACAAGACGCTGTCGGAATCGCGTGAAATAGGCAGCCTGCAACGCGAAACCCACGATTACTGGACGACGCTGCACCCGCTGGCGGAGAAGCACTGGAACACCCATGCGCTCGGCGTGGAGGATGCGAGCGCCGCCGATCGCAATGCGGTCAGCCGCTATTTCCATAGCTGGACCGGACACCATCGCTGGGTCGACAAGAACAACCAGAACGGCCTGGGCGTACCGTATCTGCACGCGTTGTTTTCCGACGCGGTGTTCGTTTTCGTCAAGCGCAGTCCAGGCGACAACCTCAACTCGCTGATCGAGGGCTGGCGCAAGCCCGACGAATTCGCCACATGGTCGAACGACCTCCCAGCGCGGGTCGCGGTGGAGAATGGCACACTTACCCAATGGTGTTTTTTCCTGGCCGACGGCTGGCGCGATTACCTCGAAGCACCGGTCGAGGATGTCGCGGCCTTCCAGTATGCCGCGATCAACGGCGCGATTCTCGATGCCAGGGCGGACATTCCCGCCGGACAATGGGTCGAGGTGTTCTACGAGGACTTTCTGCGCGATCCGGTGGCCGCTTTCCGGCGCGTCTTCGAGGGCTGCGGCCTGCATTTCGACGAGCGGCTTCAGGCACATTGCGCCAGCGTGCTCGACATGCCCTACAACGCCTTTTCCGAAATCCGGCTCGACAAGTGGAAAGATGGGCGCAATCGCGAAAGGATCGAGCGTGTGCTGCCGAAGGTCGCCGACGTGGCGGCGCGGATGGGGTATTGATGCACGAGCGTGATTTGCACGTCCGGATGCGCGGGGCCCTGTCCGGTGTGCGTCGGGGAATGCCGGGCCGAGCCGGCGTGGCCTGGCGATGACGGCGTTCGCTCTGGCCATCGGCGCCGTCTGTGTGCTGTGGATCGCCGTGCTGCTGGCCTTCGCGCGTCCCCTGCTCGCGCGCTGGCGCGAGCCGGTGTTCCGCGTTCCCGTTCTCGTCATCGAAAGCGACGACTGGGGGGCGGGGCCGCTCGCGCAGGCCCCGGCCCTGCATCGCCTGGTGGACGTGCTGTCCGGCGTTCGTGATTGCAGCGGCCGCGCCGCCGTGATGACGCTGGGGGTGATTCTGGAAGTGCCGGACGGTCCGCGCATCGCCGCCGGCGACTGCCGCGACTATTACGGGATCGCGCTCGACGATCCGCACTTCGAAGCCATACGCGAGGCGATGCGGGCAGGAATCGACGCAGGTGTGTTCGCGCCGCAACTGCATGGCCAGTGCCACTACTGGCCGCCTGCGGTTCTCGCGGCAGCCGGGCAGAACGAAGCCGTGCGCCGCTGGCTCGTCGATCCCGAACCCGCCTCGACCGAGGCGTTGCCGTCGCCGCTGCAAAGCCGCTGGGTCGATGCGTCGTCGCTGCCATCCCGTCCCCTGCCGGAGCGCGACATTCAAATGGCCGTGGCAGAGGAGGCAACTGCATTCCACCGTATTTTCGGGAGCGTGCCAGGCGTCGCGGTTGCCACGACCTTCGTGTGGAACGACGCTGTCGAAGCCGCATGGGCCGCTGCCGGAGTCGATGCGATCGTCACTCCGGGGCGCCGCGCGACGTGCCGTACGGACGACGGCACGCCCGGTTGCACCGATGCCGCCATGCTGACCGGCGCGCGTTCCACCGCGGGCCCGCTCTATCTGGTGCGTGATGTGTACTTCGAGCCCACGCTGGGGCATGGACCGCAGCGCCTGATCGACGGGCTGCGCCAGCGCAGCCGGCAGGGCCGGGTCAGCCTGGTCGAGACCCATCGCTTCAATTTTTTGCAGGCCGGAGAATCCGCGCTGACGGCACTGGATGCAGGGCTCAGGGGGGCGCTGGCGGCCTTGCCATCGCTGCGCTTTGCCGCCCCGGTGGAGATTGCGCGAGCACTGCGCGCACGCGACCCCGCCTGGCTGGAAAGCCGTCTGCGCCCGCGGCTCGCCGCCTGGACAGCGCGGCTTGACGAGGTCCCACGCTTCCGCCGCGTGGCGGCGCTCACAGGCCTCGCGTGGCCGCTGGCGATGATCGGAGGCCGTGCGTGAAGCCGCGCTTTTCGGTTGTCATCCCCGCCTTCAATGCGGCGGCGACGCTGGCACGCGCCATCGAATCGGTGCGCGCGCAGACCTGGCCCGCGCACGAGATCATCGTCGTCGATGATGGTTCGACCGATGCCACCGCCGAGGTGGCACACCGGTTTGCCGATGTGCGCCTGATCCGGCAGGCGAACGGCGGAGTGTCGGTTGCGCGCAACACCGG
>JANJXF010000161.1 GCA_024709165.1 Thiobacillus sp.
CGCATCGAGATCGCCGACGTCAAGGTCGGCGTGCTGCTCTCCGGCGGTCTTGATTCCAGCCTGCTGGTCGCCTTGCTCGCCGAGCAGGGCGTAGCGGACCTGATGACCTTCTCGGTCGGTTTCGAGGATCAGCCGGAAGAACGCGGCAGCGAGTTCGAATATTCCGACCCGGTGGCAGCGATGTACGGCACGCGCCATCACAAGTACCTGATCCCCAACGCCGAAGTCCTGCGCCGCCTGCCCGAGGCGGTCGACGCGATGAGCGAACCGATGTTCGCGCAGGATGCGGTGGCGTTCTACCTGCTCGCCGAGCAGGTCAGCAAGACGGTGAAGGTGGTGCAGAGCGGCCAGGGTGCCGACGAGGTGTTTGCCGGCTATTTCTGGTATCCGCGCATGGCGGCGGAAACCACGGGCAGCGCGCTGGCGCGCTTCCGCAAGCATTACTTCGACCGCGACCACGACGAATTCCTGGAGATGACACAGCCCGCGTATCACGGGTCGGATCACACCGGCGAACTGGTCGCCGCGCAGCTCACGGAACCTTTCGCCGACGAATTCATCGATCAGGTATTGCGCATGGACACCACCCTGCTCATCACCGACGATCCGGTGAAGCGCGTGGACAACATGACCATGGCGTGGGGGCTCGAAGCGCGCGTGCCATTCCTCGACCACCAGCTGGTCGAACTGGCCGCGGCGATGCCGCCCGAACTGAAACTCGCCTCCGAGGGCAAGCACGTGCTGAAAGAGATTGCGCGAGGATTGATTCCCGACGCGGTGATCGACCGCAAGAAAGGCTATTTCCCGATGCCGGCGCTGAAATACGTGCGCGGCGAATTCCTCGATTTCATGCGCGGCATCCTCGATTCAGAGGCGTGCCGCACGCGCGGGCTGTATGACCGCGCCTACGTCGACAAGCTGCTCGCGGCGCCGGAGCAGCACCACACCCGCATCCAGGGCAGCAAGCTGTGGCATCTGGCCCTGCTCGAGTTCTGGCTGCAGAAACATGGTTGATCGGTTTGGGTCCAGCCTTCGCGCCCTCTCCTGTTTGCGCGAGAGGGCCGTCGGCGCCGCGCTGCTCCTCGTCGCGGGGAGCGTTATCCCTGCGCACGCGCAGGTTGCCTTCGACGACTGGCTCGCCGCGTTCCGCCAGGATGCCGCCGCCCAGGGCATATCCGCCGCCACGCTCGATGCGGCGTTTGCCGATGTAAGGCCGGTCGAGCGCGCGATCGAACTCGACCGCCGCCAGCCGGAGTTCATGCAGACCTTCTCCGACTATCTCGCGCGGCGCGTCACCGCGACGCAGCTTGCGCGTGGGCAGGCGGCGCTCGCGGCGAACGCCGGGCTGTTCGACGCGGTGGAAGCGCAGTATGGCGTGCCGAAAACGGTGCTGGCCGCGTTCTGGGGACTGGAGACGCAGTACGGCACGCAGCTCGGCGGCTTCAACATTCCCGCCAGCCTCGCCACATTGGCGCACGACGGCCGGCGCAGCGCGTTCTTCCGCGGCCAGCTGCTCGACGCACTGCGCATCGTCGACGCCGGCCACGTCGCCGCGGCCGACATGAAGGGGTCGTGGGCCGGCGCGATGGGGCACATGCAGTTCATGCCGACGACCTTCCGCGCCTACGCGCGCGACGCCGACGGCGACGGCCGCATCGACCTGTGGCGTTCGCTGCCGGACGCCCTGTACTCGGCAGCGAACTATCTGAACCAGGCCGGCTGGCGCAGCGCCGAGCCGATTGCCGTCGCCGTGCGTCTGCCACAGGATTTCGACTGGCGTCGCGCGCGCGTCGCCAACCGCCTGCCGCTCGCCGACTGGGTGGCGGCCGGCGTCGCGGCGGCCGACGGCGGTGCGCTGCCGGCGGTGGCGGGGCGTTCCGCGATCGTGCTGCCGCAGGGCTGGCAGGGGCCGGCCTTCATGGTGTTCGACAATTTCGACGTGGTGATGCAGTGGAACCGCTCGGTGAACTACGCCCTGGCGGTCGCGCAACTCGGCGAGCGTCTGGCGGGCGGCAGCGGGGTCATGCCCGCCGGCGAGCCCGGTGCACTCAGCACGGCGCAGCTCGCCGCACTGCAACAGTCGCTCAACGAACTGGGATTCGACGCCGGCACACCCGACGGTCTGCTCGGCCCGCTGACGCAGTCGGCGATCCGCCGCTACCAGGTTGTGCATGGCCTGCCGGCCGACGCGTATCCTGCGCCGAGCGTGTTCGCCCACGTCGAACAGACCCACGCCGCCGTTCACGCGGCGGGGCATCTCGCGCAGGGGGCGCCGCCGTCGTCGGTGGCGCACGGGTCCAGCGCTTCGCAAGCTTTACAGAAAACGGACGTCGGGCCGAGGTGAACACATGAGCCTGCAATGCTGGAAATGCGGCGCGAGCCTTGCCGGCATGCCGTTGCCGCTCGGCCGCCGCGACGTCTGTCCGAGCTGTCGTGCCGACCTGTACGTGTGCCGGCAGTGCCGCCACTACGACGCCCATCGCGCCGGGCAGTGCCGCGAACTCGCCGCCGAGCGTGTCGCCGACAAGACGCGCGCCAACGATTGCGGCTGGTTCGTGCCGCGACCCGAAGCCTACAAGGGCGGCGGCGTCGCGGTCGCGCAGGCGAGCCGCAGCGCGCTCGATGCGCTGTTCGGCGGCGTGCCGGCCGAGCCGGATACCGCGGCATCGCCGGACGACCTGTTCAAGAAGTAGCGCGCCGGCGCAACGGGCGCAGGACGCGCCATTCGTACAGCACCAGGCCGGCACCGATCAGCGCGATGCCGGCCCAGCCCGCCGCCGGAATGCGTTCGCGGTTGAGCGTCTGGCCCAGGAGCAATGCCGAGACCGGCGTCAGCAGCGCGATCAGCGCGACGCGCCCGGTATCGAGATGCTTGATCACGTAATAGTAAAGCGTGAAGCCGACCACCGAACCCAGCACGCCGAGGTAGACGATCGCCGCGCCCGCCTGCACCGACATCTCTGCGGGCAGGTGCGCGCGCTCGAAGATCAGCCATGCGAGCACGAAACCCGGCACCGCCACCGTGAGTGCGCCGGTGGTCAGTGCCAGCGAGGACACCCCCACCCCCAGGCGCTTGGTCCACACCAGGCCGAGCGCCTGCACCAGCATGCCCGCCACCACGGCCGCCGCACCGAGCGCGTGGCGATCCGCCCCCGGCCACGGCCGCCCGAAGATCAGCCACAGACCGGCCAGCGCGAGCGCCAGCCCCGCGAGGCGCAGCGGCGTCAGCGTGCGCTCGACGAGCCAGAGTGCGGCGAATACTCCGGTG
Organism: Thiobacillus sp.; assembly: GCA_024709165.1. Taxonomy (GTDB): domain Bacteria; phylum Pseudomonadota; class Gammaproteobacteria; order Burkholderiales; family Thiobacillaceae; genus Thiobacillus. The sequence goes on from JANJXF010000161.1 coordinate 3,269, forward strand.
GCGAGCGGCATCAGCCCGAAGATCACCGAAATCAGCCCCGACGGCACGTGCAGCGCGCCCCAGTAGGTGAACAGCATCGACGCGCACAGCGCAATTCCGCTCACCGCATACAGGCGCCGCGCCGCCGGGTGCCACGGCATGTCCGAACGCGTGACGGCCAGCAGCATCAGGCAGAACGCCAGCCCGATCACCATGCGCGCCATCACCGCGAAGCTGAACCCCGCGCTCTGTGCGCTCCACTGGATTGCCAGCGGTGTGGTCGACCAGATGAGGATGATGCCGAGATAGGCGGCCGGAACCGACATCCCGCGATCCGGTTCAGCGTTCGTAATCGCCCTCGCGCTCGGGTTGATATGTCACGCCGACGATACGTGCGCGCACCGTCTGGCCGTTGGGCGCGACCCATTCGATCTGCTGCCCGACCGCCAGCCCGAGCACGGCCACGCCGGCCGCCGTGGTGACCGACAGTTGGTCGGACGCGCCAGTGAAATCGCGCGGATACACCAGCGTCGTTTCCACCTCGCGTCCGGCGGGTTCGACGACGAAGCGCACGCGCGAATTCATCGTCACCACATCGGGCGGCATGGCGTCGGAACGCACGATCTGTGCGCGGTCGAGTTCCTCGCGCAGCGCGTCGACGCTGGGTTGTTCGTCCGTCAGGCTGGCCAGCATGGCTTCGAGAAGCTCCAGGTCGCGCTCGGACACGATGATGGCGGGGCGGGTCTTGATTTCCATGGCGGTCTCCTGCGGGAAGGCGCAAAAATGAAAACCGCCCGGGCCGAAGCCCGGCCCGGGCGGTATTGCGCGGAACTATACCATCAATATGGACGTGGAAACCAGCGACTGCAAGGGAAGTTGTTGCGGGATGAACTCGACGCGGGTTTCGGGACGCCAGAGACGGCGGCGCGCTGAAACACCTCAGCGGCGGTTTTCAGGATGGCCCGGATCCATTTCACGGCGCAGCCGCGCACAACGCCAGCTTGCGCGTGCGGCCCAGGCGACGGATCGCGGCTTCGCGGCGTGCTGCGACGGCACGGTCGGCGGCGGGTTCCAGATGCGCGAGCATGACCGGACGGCGGCTGCGTGTGTAGCGTGCGCCGCCGCCCACCTCGCCGTTGTGTTCGGCGAGGCGGCGGGCGATGTCGGTGGTGATGCCGGTGTAGAGGGTGTCGTCGGCGCAGCGCAGGATGTAGACGAACCAGGCCGCCCCGGTCATTCCTCGGCCATCTGCTGCGCCCACAGGAGCGCGTCCATGTGTGCGGCGTTGATCTCGCCTACCTCGCGGCCGATCGATTCTGCCAGTGCCCCGATGCTCTGCTGGTCGTCCTCTTCGCAGGCGACGGCCAGTGCGAGGTATGGCGCGTAGGGGCCGCGCCGGTACAGGATGGCTTCGCTGATCTCGGCCGGCAGGCTGATCTGCTGCAGGGCTTGTTCGATCGGCACGCGCATCACCACGTCGAGCATGGAGAACAGGCCGGCGACGAAAATCTCGTCGCGCGCCTTGGCGAACAGCGCGCGCCCCGCCAGCTGTTCGGCGAGCCGGGCCCGCGCCAGTGCGTTTTCCAGCACCGCATGGTCGAGATCCTGGGTCTGGCCGCCGGTGAACAAAATCATGGTGAGCCAGCGATACAGCTTGTCCAGGCCCATCACCATGAGCGCCTGCTCGATGCCGCCGATCTTGTTCATGAGACCCATGCCGGGCGAATTGACGTAGCGCAGCAGGCGCACCGACAGAGCCGGATCGTGACGGAACTGCTCGGCCAGGGTGGGCAGTTCGGCGCCGGTGCGCACCCGGTTCATCAGGCTCAGCACCTTGGCGCGCGACGGCCCGACCACCGGCTGGTCCAGCTTTTCGCGACGGGTAATGAATGGACCCATGAACAGCGCGAACTGCAGCTTGTGGCACATATGGAAGGCTTCCAGCGTCTGCACGTCGCTGGCAACGAACTGCTTGCCGGCCGCCAGGCGTGACACTGCGGCCATTTGCGTGGTTACCACGGTCATGTCTTCATGGGCGACGCCGATCAGCACGTAGTCGGCGTGCTGCAGCAGATCTTGCGAGCTCGGCCGCATCGCGGTTTCGGCATCGATGGCAAAGAGGAAGCCGCGCGCCTTGAGTTCGGCCATGCGTGCAAGCAGCGCCTCGTCCGCAGTGTTGGTGGCGGCGATTTTCAGCGTCCACACAGTGCCCGCCGCCGGCCAGTCGTCGAGCAGCGGATGCGTCAGGGTGGCGGGCCGGATCGGCACGAAAGCCTTGCGCTGGCCGAGCAGACGGGCGATGTCCATGCTGCGCAGGTTGTCGAGCAGCGTCTCGTCGATCAGTTGCTGGACTTCGGGCAGGGTCTCGTCGCGTTCGCCGCTGTCGCGCCGCAGCATGAAGGTGTATGCCGCGACCCGTTGGTCGCGCCCGAGCATGGCTTCGCGGCGCATCACCGAATGGTGCTTTGCGGTGGGTTTGGCGGGGGCAGGGGTATCCGCCGCCCTGGGGGCGCGCGCAGCGGGCGCCGGTTGGGCCGGCACCGGTTTCTGGTTGCCAGAGAGCATTCCTACGAGACGGTTCAGCACGCCACAGCCTCCTTGCGGTCGAATGGATGGTTATCGATCCAATCAACGGCCATGGCACGCGGGACTGAAGAGCGTCCCGCAGGAATATTTTTCAGTGCTTACAGCGCGCGTTTGATGGTAATGATGCCGCGCACCATGCCGGGTGCGTAGCCGGTCGCCTTGTCCTGCGGGTAGTCCGCGGCGAGGCGTGCCTTCACCGGCTCGGGGAGGGTCGCGGGGTCGCCGTGGCAGGTCAGGCACAGAGGCTGCGTCGGCAGCGCCTTGGCGAAGCGGAACATCTTGCCGGAAGGCGTGTCGACGATCTGCCAGGTGTCGAGCGTCTTCGGATCCTCGCCGGCAGCCAGGCGCTTCTCCAGCCCGGCCTGCGCCTCGGCTTCCCAGGCGTCGGGCACGCCGGCGGGGTTGCGGTTCTTCGGGCTCACTCGCTTGACGTCGAAATTGAACTGTTTGGACATTTCTGCGGCAACCTGCGGCGCGCGCTCCTTGCAGACGCTGATGGCGCCATCCGGCCCCTTCTCCTTGATCGCGCCCTGCAGTTCGCCACCGAGTTTCTGGATCAGTGCGCCGGACGCTTTGCGTGCGTCGGCCACCATCGCGGCCTGCTCCTCGGCGGTGGGACCGACGGCGCAACCGGCAAGCAGCACGGGCAGTGCGAGAACGGCGAGGGCGGGAACGGTTTTTTGCATGGATTCCTCCTGTCGGATGATAGGTATGTCAAAAGCCAGCCAGCGGCGGTGCCTGACGGCGACGTTGCGCTGTGATGCGAACGCTACCGCAATTGGCGCGCCATGACCAGCATGCCGCCGGGGTCTTGAGCCGACGCGCATCAGCCGCGTACCGGCTCGAAGGTCGCGTCGAGGTTCTGGTCGTCGCAGTAGTCGAGGAAATCGCCGC
>JANJXF010000164.1 GCA_024709165.1 Thiobacillus sp.
TGGCGGAGAGGGTGGGATTCGAACCCACGGTAGGCTTGCACCTACGCCTGATTTCGAGTCAGGTACATTCGACCACTCTGCCACCTCTCCGGCGGCGCGTATTGTAACCGAGGTCGGCGTCCTGGGGGTGGCTGGACGAAATTTTCGGCCTGGGTCAGACTGCTCACATGTCCCTTTCCCAGAAAACCGCCGGCATGCTCCGCGCCGTCATGCTCGCGCTGAGCCTGGCGCTGGGCGCCTGCAGCCAGCCGGTGCCTCCGCCCGAGGTCACGGACGAACTGACGGTGGGCGTGCGTAACGCGCCGGCCACGTATTACACAAACCAGCAGAACGAACCGGCGGGTTTCGAGCACGACCTGCTCCGTGCGTTCGCGCAGACGCAGGGCTGGGCGGTCGACTGGGTGGAAGAAGACCGTCGCGAAACGCTGTTCGAGATGCTCGACAGCCACCACATTCATCTTGCCGCCGCCGTGCTGCCGCGCGGGGTCGTCAAGGACCGCCATCTGATCGCCGGTCCGGCCCTGTTCGAGACACCGATTCATGTCGTCTACCGAGCGAACGACAAGGCGCCACGCAACGCTGCCGACCTGGTGGGCAAACGGGTGGCGCTGCTGGCGGGGTCCGGGCACCTTCCCCTCCTCATGCGCGAGAAGCGCAAACACCCTCAGCTCGTCTGGACCGTTCTGGAACGGGCGTGGCCGGAGGAACTGCTGGCGCAACTGGATGCCGGCGAGCACGACGCGGTGCTGATCAACGGCATGGATTACGATGCGCTGCGCAACGCCTACCCGCGGCTGGCCGTGGCATTCGACCTCGGTGAACCGCAGAAGATCGTCTGGGCCCTGGCGCCACGCAGTTCACGCGCCCTGCAGAACGCGCTCGCGCGCTTCGTCGAACAGGCGCAGCAGGACGGCACGGTGAAACGGATTTACGAACGCTACTTCGGCCACGTCCGCCGGCTGGGAACCGAGGATGTGCTTGGTATCCTGCAGCGGCACCCGCAACGTTTGCCAGCGCTGCGAACACATTTTCACGAGGCGCAGACGCTGACCGGCATCGACTGGCGCCTCCTGGCGGCGATCGGTTATCAGGAATCGCAGTGGAACGCGAGCGCTACCTCGCCCACCGGTGTGCGCGGGCTGATGATGCTGACCTCGGAAACCGCCGACCGCATGGGTGTGGGCAACCGCCTGGATGCGCGCCAGAGCATCCTCGGCGGCGCACGCTACCTGGTGATTCTGAAGGAATCGCTGCCCGGTCGCATCGCCGAACCGGATCGTACCTGGCTGGCGCTGGCGGCCTACAATCAGGGGCTGGGGCATCTCGAAGACGCGCGCCGTATCGCCCAGGCGCGCGGCGGCGATCCCGACAGCTGGCTGGACGTGAAGGAGGCCTTGCCCTATCTCAGCCGCGGCACCTATGCCGGAGCGATGAAATACGGCTATGCACGGGGTTTCGAAGCGCTGAGCTTCGCCGAGAACGTCCGCAATTATTACGACATCCTGCTGCGGATGGAGCCTGCCTACGATTCCCTGCTCCACCTCGGCCGCGGCGAAAAGACGCCCTCCACGCCGGGCTGAGTCAAGCGCGTTCCAGCCGCTGTGTTCCGCCCATCCACGGACGCAGTGCTTCGGGAACGGTCACGCTGCCGTCGGCGTTCTGGTAATTCTCCAGAATCGCCACCAGCGTGCGCCCCACCGCCAGGCCCGAGCCGTTCAGTGTGTGCAGCAGTTCGGGCTTGCCCTGCGCATTGCGGAAACGCGCCTGCATGCGACGCGCCTGGAACGCCTCGAAATTGGAGCAGGAGGAAATCTCGCGGTAGGTGTTCTGCGCCGGCAGCCACACTTCGAGATCGTAGGTCTTGGCCGACGAGAAACCCATGTCGCCGGTGCACAAGAGCATCTTGCGATACGGCAGGCCGAGCTTCTGCAGGACCGCCTCGGCGTGACCGGTGAGCGCCTCCAGCGCGGCGTAGGAATCCTCCGGCTTCACCATCTGCACGAGCTCGACCTTGTCGAACTGGTGCTGGCGGATCATGCCGCGCGTGTCGCGGCCGTAGGAGCCGGCCTCGGAGCGGAAGCACGGCGTGTGGGCGACGAACTTCAACGGCAGCGCATCCAGAGGCACGATCTCGTCGCGCACCAGGTTGGTCACCGGCACCTCGGCGGTGGGAATGAGATAGAGCTTTTCCGAATCCGTGCGCGGGACGTGGAACAGGTCTTCCTCGAACTTCGGCAGTTGACCCGTGCCACGCATCGAGTCGGCGTTCACCATGTAGGGCACATAGACTTCGGTATACCCGTGCTCGCGGGTGTGCAGGTCGAGCATGAACTGAGCGAGCGCGCGATGCAGGCGGGCGAGCCCACCCTTCATGACGACAAAGCGGCTGCCGGTGATCTTCACCGCCGCCTCGAAATCGAGCTGTGCCAGCTCCTCGCCAAGGTCGACGTGGTCGCGCACCGGGAAGTCGAAGCTCCTTGGTGCACCCCAGCGGCTGATCTCGATATTGCCCGTCTCGTCCCGGCCGACCGCGACCGACTCGTGCGGCAGGTTGGGCACGCCCATGAGGGTGTCGTTGAGTTCGACCTGCAAGGCGTCGAGGCGCGTTTCCAGCGCCTTCAGCTCGTCGCCCAGTCCCGCCACCTCGGCCATCGCCGCCGTGGTGTCCTCGCCCTTGCCTTTCAGCATGCCGATCTGTTTTGACAGCGCATTGCGCCTCGCCTGCGCCTCCTGGGTGCGGGTCTGGATCGTCTTGCGCTCGGCCTCGAGCGCCTCGAAGCGCGCGGT
>JANJXF010000177.1 GCA_024709165.1 Thiobacillus sp.
CTGATTTCGGCGACTTGCCGAAATCGGTCACGTTCGACCGAAATCGCCGGTCACGATGCGCCGAAATGAGCGGTCACGTTCCGCCGAAATCAGCGGTCACGATCGTCCGAAATGACCGGTCACGTTGGGCCGAAATACGCATTTTGTCTCGGGTACGCGAAAATCGTGTCTGCTGACCCCATTTTGTCCGCATTTTGTCTCGGGTACGCGAAAATCGTGTCTGACCCCATTTTCTTTTTGTGATTCGTCATCCACACATAGGCGTGGATCGCGAGCCCATGCTCCGCCGCGGCTTCAACGAGCGCATCCCGAAAAAACTGGTAGTCCGCCACGGCTGCAAAAATCGCCTGGCGATTGTTGCCGCGCTGGATAATGTGCTGCGGTTGTCCGGGAATAACGTAGCGTGGAAGGCGCGCCATGAATATTCACCTTGAAGTTGTGAAGTTGAGAACAGTTCACACAGGGTACGCCGAAATCGTGTCTGACCCCATTTTCCATGTGTGCAGGAAAATCGTGTCTGACCCCATTTTTCATGCAAAAATCGTGTCTGACCCCATTTCTTACCATTTCTTTAAATCGCAGGGTACGCCGAAATCGTGTCTGACCTTTCTTTAAATCGCAGGGTACGCCGAAATCGTGTCTGACCCCATTTTCTTTTCTGGATAATGTGCTGCGGTTGTCCGGGAATAACGTAGCGTGGAAGGCGCGCCATGAACATTCACCTTGAAGTTGAGAACAGTTCACACAGGGTACGCCAAAATCGTGTCTGACCCCATTTTCTCTCATTTTCTCCTTTTCTCCATTTTCAAGAGTGCGCCCGTGCCGGGCGCACCAAAAAAACAGGCTCCCATGGGAGCCTGTTTCAGCTTCGTCCTTCAAACCGGGTCGCCCCGGCTAGCGATCAGAAGTTGTGGGTCATGCCCAGGTTCCAGCCGCTCACGTCGTCACCGACGTCGTTGTCGCCGTTACCGAAGACGACGAACAGGGTGGTGCGCTTGGACAGGTTGTAGTCAGCGCCCAGAGCCCAGGTGCTCTGGTCGGCAGCACCGACGTCAGCCTGACCATACTGACCCTTCAGGACGATTGCGCCCATGGCGTAGGAGCCAACCAGGAAAAAGCTGTCGCGGTCGGTGCCAGTGTCCATGTCAACGTCTTCATAGATCGCGCCGATCTTGGCGTCGCCGAAGGAGTAGCCGGCGCCCAGTTTCCAGGCGGTGCGGTCGTTGCCGGAGGAAGCCTTGATGTTTTCCCAGGCCAGGTCGACGGTCAGGGGACCATTCGCATAGCCACCGGCCAGCGAGTAGGCGTCGACCGACTTGCCGGCGTCGAGCTGGTCCATCGAGGTGACGAGGGCACCAGAGAAGGACAGGCCGCTCATGTTCGGGGAGACGTAGGCGATGGCGTTGCTGGCACGGCTGTGGCCGGTGATCGGCGCAACGCCATCCAGGCGGGCAAGGGCATAGTCGGCGATGGTGTCGGCGAAGACGTTGTACTTGACGGTGGAAAGCTTGTAGGGAGTGTCGTGACGTCCGATAAGCACGGTGCCGAAGCCGCCGGACAGGCCGACGAAGGTGTTGCGCAGGTTGGAGCCGCCAAAAGCGGTGTCGTTGGCGCCGGTCGCGTCGAACTGCTGCTCGATCTGCCAAATGGCCTTCAGGCCGCCGCCCAGGTCTTCCGTGCCCTTGAAGCCGATGCGGCTGGCGTTGGTCTTGATATCCATGTCAACGTTGGCGGCGTTGGTGTCTTCGATGGCGAAGTGCATACGACCATAGACATCGACGTTGCTGGTCGCTGCAAACGCAGGGGCGGACACGACGCCGGCAACAGCCAGGGCGATCAGGGATTTTTTCATTGCTTTCTCCTAAGAAAGTTGATTTGAAACCAGTTAAGAGTTCGGGAGCTCTGCAGAGCTGTCCTGCACATCATGGTGCTTGAGGGACAGATACGATTATCCTGAGTCCCCAAGTACAGGCAAGGAAACAGTGTTGTTTTTTTTGTAACCGACACATAAAACTGTTGTTTTGTTGCACATCTACAACAGCGCCATGGCAACAAGGCCGGCTTTCCTGTCCTTTTACGCCCAGCGCCCGCCCCCGGCGAGACCGGTCATTCCGCGCACGACGTTGTAGGCGAGCCAGGACAGGCCGCGCGCGTGCCAGGGACGGCGCAGCCAGTCGGTGGGGTCGAGGGTGACGGACTGGTTGATGGCGCTTTGTAGGCGCTGGCGCAGGTCGCCGGCGAAGGCGCGGTCGTGGATGACGAGGTTGGCCTCGCGCGCGGCGAGCAGGCTTAAGGGATCGATGTTGCTGGAGCCGACGGTGGCCCAGGTGCCGTCGACGACGGCGACCTTGGCGTGCAGTTCGCTCTCGTGATATTCGTGGATGGCGACGCCGGCGGCGAGCAGGTTGCCGTAGAGGGCGCGGGCGGCGAGCTGAAAGAAGGGATGGTCGGTGTGGCCCTGCACCAGCAGGCGCACGCGCACGCCGCGCGCGGCGGCCTGTTTGAGGATCTGACGGAAGCGGCGGCCGGGGAGGAAGTAGGCGCTGGCGATGAGGATGTCCTCGCGCGCGCGGGCGAGCGCGGTGAGGTAGGCGCGCTCGATGTCGCGGCGGTGGGCGAAGTTGTCGCGCACGACGAAGGCGGCGCGGGTGCGGCCGTCGGTGGGCCACGACGGCTCGGCGGCGGGACGCGGTCCGCGGCGATGCAGCTGGGAGAAACAGACGAGGCGCCACAGGCGGCGCGCGTTGTCGTGGATGTCGGCGAGCAGCGGGCCCCGCACTTCGACGCTGAAGTCGAGGCGCGGCAGGGCGAAACGCACGGGCTCGAAGTCGTCGATGAGGTTCATGCCGCCGAGGATGGCGGTATGCGCGTCGATGACGGCGAGCTTGCGGTGCAGGCGGCGCAGGCTGCGGGGGTTGGAGCGCCAGCGGCCGGCGAGCGGGCGGTAGACGCGCACCTGGACGCCGGCGGCTTCGAGCGCGGCGCGCCAGTCGGACGGAAAATCACGCGCGCCGACGCCGTCGATCAGCAGACGCACGGCGACGCCGCGGCGGGCGGCGCGCAGGAGGGCGTCACGCACGCGCGTGGTGCTGGGGTCGGCGTTGAAGATGTAGGTTTCGAGGTGGATTTCGGCGCGCGCGGCGTCGCAGGCGGCGATCAGCGCGGGGAAGAACTCGCCTCCGCTTTGCAGCAGCCGCACATGGTTGCCGGGCACCAGCGCCGCGTCGCGCGCGAACAGCCGGGGCCAGCGGCCTGGGGTCATCCGGTCAGCTGCAGCCTGGCGGTGAGGGCGGCGTGGTCGGAAATGCGGTGCCAGGCGTTGCCGGTGTGGACCTGCGCGGTCTGGATGTTGAAGCGACGCACGTAGATGCGGTCGAGCTGGAACATGGGGAGGATGGACGGGTAGCTGCGCGCGGGCTTGCCGTGGTGGGTCTCGAACACTTCCCTCAAGCCGAGTTCGTCGGCGAAATAGCGCCCGACGCGCACGCGCCAGTCGTTGAAGTCGCCGGCGAGGATGAGCGGTGCATCGTCCGGCACCATGGCGCGCACGCGCGCGACGATCCTCGCCAGCTGGCGGCGGCGGCCGGCCTCGTTCAGGGCGAGATGCACGTTGATGCAGTGCACCGGAGTCGCCACGCCGGGCATCTCGATCTGGCAGTGCAGCATGCCGCGGCTCTCGAAGGCGTGGGAGGAGATGTCTTCGTTTTCCCACGTGAGGATCCTGTGGCGCGACAGGATGGCGTTGCCGTGGTGGCCGCTGTCGTAAACGCAGTTCTTGCCGTAGGCAAAGTCGGTGTAGACGTGGCCGGCAAGGAATTCGTGCTGCGGGCGGCCGGGCCAATGCTGGAAGCGCGCGGCACGCAGACCGTGGCTGTGCTGCACTTCCTGCAGGAAAACGATGTCCGAGCCGAGGGTGCCGAGGCGGTCGCGCAGTTCGTGCACGGTCAGTCGCCGGTTGAATTGCGACAGGCCCTTGTGGATGTTGTAGGAAGCGATCTGGAGCGGAGCGGTCATATCGGTTTGGCAAATTATAAACGTGCGGGCAGCTGGCGAATAGCGGCGGCGTTGCTGGGGGAAAAGCAGCGCTCGGCGGCAGCCTGCCAGGGTAGCCAGCAATGCCGGACGTGTTCGTCCGGCGCGAGAATGACCGGCGCGGGCGCGGGAAGTTTCAGACCGAACACGTGTTCCGTGTTGTGGGTGACGCCGGGGGCGTAGCGGTGGCGCCAGCGCGGATAGATTTCGTAGCGTGTTTCGATGCCCCAGGCAGTGAGCGCGTACTGCACGGCGTCGAGGCCGGTTTCCTCGCGCACTTCGCGTAGCGCCGTCTCGAGCAGGGTCTCGCCGGGATCCTGCGAGCCGGTCACCGACTGCCAGAAGCCGGGCGCGTCGGCGCGCTCCATCAGCAGCACGTCGCCGTCGGCGGTGTGGACGATGACGAGGACGGAGACCGGAAGTTTGTAAACGCTCACTCGATACGGGCGTTGAGTGGCTGGCCGGTGGCCAGGATGCCGATCAGCCGGTCGATGTTGGGGTGCTTGCCGGGGTTGCGGCTGGCGTCTTCGGTGTGCTCGGCGAAAAGGGCAAGACCCTCGGCCGCGGCTTCGGCATCGAGAGTGCCGTATTGCTTCAGGAGATACGCGTAGACGCGGAACGAGCCGGCGCTGCCGGGGGCGTTGGCGATCGCGCCCGCGTCAGCGCCGGCGGCGTCGGTCAGCACGATCTTTTCTCCGCTGGCTTCGGGGAGAGTTTGCAGGGTGTCGGCGAATTTCATTTCAACCCGGATTGTCCATTGGCCCCGCAGGCGAGGGAGAGGTTGGGGTGGGGGAAACGGACTGGGCCAACCGGGTTGCCGGTGGATACGCCCTCACTCCGGCCCTCTCCCGCTTGCGGGAGAGGGAGAAAACCAGTCCATGCACCGCATTTTATGCCCAATGGACAATTTGGATTCAACCTAGAAACCGCAGTTGGACGCGCCCGATGGTGCGTCTGATCGCG
>JANJXF010000054.1 GCA_024709165.1 Thiobacillus sp.
TTATCACGCTGCTGTTCGGCATGTCGACGCCGCTCGCGGCCGTGGCGGGCGTGTTCCACATCATCAACCATGCGACCTTCAAGGCCTCGCTGTTCATGGCGGCGGGCATCGTCGACCACGAAACCGGCACGCGCAACCTGCATCGCCTGTCCGGCCTGTATCCGGCAATGCCGATCACCGCCACGCTGGCGATGGTGGCGGCGGCGGCGATGGCGGGCGTGCCGCTGTTGAATGGCTTTCTGTCGAAGGAAATGTTCTTCGCCGAAACGGTTTTTATCGACCGCCCGGACTGGCAGCGCGTCTTCCTGCCGCTTGCCGCGACGGTAGCGGGGATGTTCAGTGTCGCCTACTCGCTGCGCTTCATTCACCAGGTCTTTTTCGGCCCGCAGTCCGCAGACCTGCCGCGCCAACCGCACGATCCCACGCGCTGGATGCTGCTGCCGAGCGGCCTGCTGGTGGCGGCGTGCGTGCTGATCGGCGTCTTCCCGGAACTCACCGTCGGCCCCTTCCTGCGCCTGGCGACCGACTCGATTCTCGGTGTCGATGTGCCGGCGTACAGCCTGGCGGTCTGGCACGGATTCAACCTGCCGCTGGTCATGAGCGCCGCGGCGCTGGTCGGCGGTACCGTGCTGTATCGCGCATTCCTCTGGCGCACCAGCGAAACGGTGCCGTTGCTCGAGCGCATCGATGGCCAGCGCATCTTCGACGGGTTGCAGCTGATCGTGACCTCCCGCGCGGCGCGGCTCATCGAGCGGCTGTCGCCGCGGCGATTGCAGACGCAGTTGCTGGCGCTGGTCGGCGTGGTCCTCGGCGGCGTCGGGCTGTCCGTTCTGGTGAACGGCATGTCGTGGGGCACGCGGCAGACGACGCCGGCCGATCCGGCGTTCGTGCTGCTCTGGCTGATCGGGGGGGTGTGTACCCTGGCCGTGGCCTGGCAGGCCAAGTATCACCGCCTCGCGGCGCTGATCTTCGCCGGCGGCGCGGGGCTTGCCACCAGCCTGACCTTCGTCTGGCTCTCGGCGCCCGACCTGGCGCTGACGCAGCTGACCGTCGAGGTTGTCACCACCGTGCTGATTCTGCTCGGACTGCGCTGGCTGCCGCGCCGCGAGGAGCGCTACGGCGGACAGCAGCGCGTGGCGGTCACCGCCCGTCTGCGCCGCGTACGCGACGGGCTGCTGGCGGGCGCCGGGGGTCTGGGGCTGGCCGGGCTCGCCTATGCCGTGTTGAGCCGGCCGCGCGTGGATGGCATCTCGCCCTTCTTTCTCGAACAGTCGCTGCCGCAGGGGGGCGGTCGCAACGTGGTCAACGTGATCCTGGTCGACTTCCGCGCTTTCGATACCTTCGGCGAGATCACGGTGCTCGGCATCGTCGCCCTGTCGGTCTTTGCCTTGCTGCGCCGGTTCCGTCCCGCGCCCGAAAGTGTGCCGCTGCCGCATCAGCAACGCGAGCAGAACGATCCCGTGCCGGAACTGAACGCCCTGTTACCCGCGCGCTATATGATGCTGCCCGCGGTGCTGGTGCGTCTGCTGTTGCCGCTGGCCATCCTGGTTTCGTTGTTTTTCCTGTTGCGCGGCCACGATGCGCCCGGAGGTGGCTTCGTCGGTGGCCTGATCCTGGCGACCGCGCTGCTCCTGCAATACGTGGTCGGCGGCACGCTGTGGGTCGAATCCCGTCTGCGCATTCATCCGCTCACCTGGATCACCGTGGGTCTGTTGAGCGCGGCCGGCGCCGGCGCCGCCGCCTGGTTGGCGGACGCGCCGTTCCTCGCCAGTCTGGCCTGGCACGGTGCGCTGCCGCTGCTCGGCGAGGTGCACCTGTCGAGCGTGCTCGTGTTCGATCTCGGTGTGTACATGCTGGTGGTCGGCGCGACGGTGCTGATGTTGATCGCGATCGCCCACCAGTCCCTGCGCGCCCATCCTCGGAAACCCGCCGGGGAGGTCGCCTGATGGAAATCGTGCTGGCGTTCGCCATCGGCACGCTTGCCGGGTCGGGCATCTATCTGCTGCTGCGGCCACGCACGTTTCAGGTCATCATGGGGCTGTCGCTGCTCGGCTATGCGGTCAACCTGTTCATCTTCGGCATGGGGCGTTTGCAGAGCGGCGCCCCGCCGGTGATCGATGCGGTCCGTGGCACCGATCCCGCACTGTATACCGATGCGGTGCCACAGGCGCTGGTGCTGACCGCGATCGTCATCGGTTTTGCCACCACCGCGCTGTTCCTGGTGGTGCTGCTGGCGTCGCGTGGCCTGAGCGGCACCGACCATGTCGACGGCCGTGAAACGGAAAACCCATGAACGGTTGGCTGCAACATCTGCCCATCCTGCCGGTGCTGTTGCCGCTGCTCGCTGCGGCCCTGCTGCTGCTGTCCGGCGAGATGCGGCGCGGGCCGCGTGCAGCCATGGCACTCGGCGCCACGCTCGCCCAGCTGGTCGTGGCCACCGTGCTGCTGGGCATGGTCGATGGCCGTCTGAATCCCGCATGGCCGGGTGACATCGCAGTGTATGCGCTTGGCGGCTGGGCGCCGCCCTTCGGCATCGTGCTGGTCGTGGATCGTCTGGCGGCGGTCATGCTGGTGCTGAGCGCCGCGCTCGCGCTGGCTACGCTGGTCTACTCGCTGGCGCGCTGGGAACGCGCCGGCGCCCACTACCTGCCGCTCTTCCAGTTCCTGCTGATGGGCCTGAACGGTGCCTTTCTTACCGGCGACCTGTTCAACCTGTTCGTGTTTTTCGAGGTGCTGCTCGCCGCATCGTACGGATTGGTGCTGCACGGTTCGGGTGCCGCGCGCGTGAAGGCGGGCATGCATTACATCGTGGTCAACCTGCTGGCATCGCTGTTCTTCCTGATCGCCGCGGCGCTGATCTACGGCGTCACCGGCACGCTCAACATGGCCGAACTGGCGCAGCGTGTCGCGCTGTTGCATGGCGATGAACGCACGCTGTTCGACCTGGGCGCGCTGCTGCTCGGTATCGTGTTCCTGGTCAAGGCCGCCGCCTGGCCGCTCAATTTCTGGCTGCCTGGCGCCTATGGTACTGCCGCACCGCCGGTGGCCGGCGTGTTCGCCATCCTGACCAAGGTCGGCGTGTACGGATTGCTGCGCTTCGCGACCCTGTTGCAGAACGTCGACGCGCCCGCCCCGTTCGGCGGGGACTGGCTGTTCTACTGCGGGCTCGCGACGATCGCGGTGGCAACGGTCGGCGTGCTCGCCGCCCAGAAGCTGGTGCGGGCGGCTGGTTTTCTGGTGATCGTGTCGTCCGGCACGCTGCTTGCCGCCTTCGGTTTCACCGGCACCACCCTGACCGGGCCGGCGCTGTACTATCTGGTCAGTTCGGTGCTCGCCAGCGGCGCCTTCTTCATGGTGATCGAGATGGCCGAGCGCGGCCGGACCGCGAGCGCCGACCTGCTGGCCGTCAGCTTTGAGGCCTTCGGACTCCAGGCCAAGGAGGCGTCGTCGGAACATCCGGACGAAATGGACGGCGTCGCGATTCCAGCGGCGATGGCCTTCCTCGGGCTCGCCTTTTTTTCCTGCGCGCTGCTGTTGACCGGACTGCCCCCGTTCTCGGGTTTTGTCGGCAAGTTCGCACTCATCGCCGCGGCGGTCGCGGTACCGTCTGAAACGGCCTTGCTGCACGCCATCCTGTTCGGCGCCGCGCTGCTGCTGTCCGGCCTGGCTGGCGTGGTTGCCCTGTCGCGGCTGGGCATCCGCGTGTTCTGGGACACCGAGCGACCGGCCCCGCGCCTGCAATGGCTCGAGGCCGGACCGACGGCCGTACTGGTGTTGCTGTGCATGGCGCTGGCATTTGGCGCCGGACCGGCGATGGACTATTTCGACGCCACGGCCCGCTCGCTATACGACACGCGGGCCTACGCCGATGCGGTGCTGCCCGTCGCCGGCACGGGAACCGCGGAATGAAGCGCCGGCCCCTGATCCCTCTCCTGCCGGTGTTCCTGCTGCTGATGTGGCTGCTGCTCAACGACAGTGCATCGCCCGGACACGTCGTGCTCGGCGCGGTCTTCGCCGTCCTGATTCCCGTGGCCGTCGCCCGCCTGCGCCCCGTGCCGGCCTGGCCGCATCGGCTGTACGTCGCCATCGGGCTGATCTGGCATGTATTCGTCGATATCGTGCGCTCCAACTTCGCGGTCGGGCGCATCATCCTTGGCGCCTCGCGGCGACAGCCGACGATAGGCTTCATGAAAATTCCGCTCGACATGCGCGACCCCCACGGTCTGGCGATGCTCGCGGTCATCGTCACCGGCACGCCGGGCACGGTTTGGGCCGGACACGACGCCGAACGCAACGTGCTGACGCTGCACGTTCTCGATCTCAAGGACGAAGCGGCGTGGGTGCGCACCATCAAACAGCGCTACGAACGTCCTCTGATGGAGATTTTCGAATGAATGCCATCCTGCCCTGGGCCGTACATTTCGCCCTGGCCTGTTTCGCCTTTGCGATGGTCTTCGCCCTGGTGCGCCTGCTGCGCGGTCCGGCAGCGCAGGACCGCGTCCTCGCATTCGACACGCTCTACATCAACGGCATGCTGATCATTCTCATGCTGGGCATCGGCACCGGTTCCGCGGTCTATTTCGATATCGCCCTCCTGATCGCGCTGTTCGGCTTCGTCGGCTCGTCGGCGCTGGCCAAGTTCCTGCTGCGCGGCGAGGTGATCGAGCCATGAGCCCGGCCGACGTGCCTCTGTGGGCCGCGCTTCCGGCCGCGCTGCTGCTGGTTTGCGGCGGTCTTCTCACCGTGGTCGGCTCGCTCGGCCTGTTGCGCCTGCAGGCGTTCTACGCCCGTATCCATGCGCCGACCATGGGCAGCACGCTCGGTACCGGCTGCATCCTGCTCGCCTCGATGCTGGTGTCGTCGGCCGTCGCCGGGCGCCCGGTGATCCATGAACTGCTGATCACCGTGTTCATCCTCATCACCTCGCCGGTCACGGCGATGCTGTTGATGCGCGCTGCGATATTGCGCAGCAAGGACTGAGCGCCCGGATACTTGCTTCGGACGGCCGTGCTTGCCGTCGCCCCGCTGCATGCTACGCTCGACGAGGGCCGATGCATTCTGCCGCCCGCTTTCCATCCATCGCGTGCCTGATCATGCAACCTGAACGCAGCGACTCTCAGCGCCACTGGCATTGCCTCGACAGCGAAACGGTTGCCGCGCATTTCGCCAGCGACACGAAAACGGGACTTTCGGTCGGAGCAGCTGAATCGCGTCGGCTACAGAACGGCCACAACGTGCTTCAGGAGGCCGGCCGACGCCATCCACTCGCCATGCTGGCCTCGCAGTTCACCGATTTCATGATCCTGGTGCTGATCGCGGCAGGCGTCATCGCCGGAATCGTCGGCGAGCCGCAGGACAGCATCGCCATCGTCGTCATCGTGATCCTCAATGGCATCATCGGCTTCGTTCAGGAATACCGTGCCGAGCGTGCGATGGCGGCGCTGAAGAAGATGGCGAGCCCGCAGGCACGCGTCATCCGCGAAGGCGCGCCGGTGCTGCTCGACGCCCGCGATCTGGTGCCCGGCGACCTGGTCGAGATGGAAGCCGGCAACATCGTGCCCGCCGATCTGCGCCTCACCGAGCTGTCGGCGTTCAAGATCGACGAGTCGGTGCTTACCGGCGAGTCGCAGGCGGCAGAAAAACAGCTGGCCACGCTCGCCGAAGCCGACCTGCCGCTCGGCGACCGCCTCAACCTGGCCTACAAGGGAACAACCGTGACTTACGGCCGTGCCCGTGGCCTGGTGGTAGCGACCGGCATGCACACCGAACTGGGCAGGATCGCCGCCTTGCTCGCAGGCGAAGTGGTCAAGACGCCGCTGCAGAAGCGGCTGGCGCGCTTCGGCCAGCACCTCGCGCTGGTGGTGCTGGCGATCTGCGCGATCATTTTCGTTACCGGCTGGCTGCGTGGCGAAGCGCCGCTGATCATGCTGCTCACCGCGGTAAGCCTGGCGGTCGCGGCGATTCCCGAGGCGCTGCCGGCAGTGGTGACGATTTCGCTCGCACTGGGCGCGGCGCGCATGGTGAGGCAGAACGCGCTGATCCGCCGCCTGCCCGCGGTGGAAACGCTGGGCTCGGTTACCGTCATCTGTTCCGACAAGACCGGCACGCTGACGCAGAACCGCATGCAGGTCGACTGCATGTGGGTGGACGGCGACACCCGCGCGACGTTGCCGCAGACGGATGCCGCACCGTGGCGTGAACTCGGCCTGGCGATGATCCTGTGCAACGATGCCGTGACCGGCGTCGACGGCGCGCTGACCGGCGACCCTACCGAGGTCGCGCTGCTCGCCGCGGCGCAAGAGTCGGGGCATGACCACGTGGCGCTGCGCCGGGCATGGCCGCGTATCGCCGAGCTGCCTTTCGACTCCAACCGGGCGCGCATGAGTACGCTGCACCAGGATGGAAACGGCGTGCTGGTGCTGGTAAAAGGCGCGCCCGAGAGCCTGTTGCCGTTGTGCGTCGATCGGTTGAGCGCAAGCGGCGCGACCGCCATCGATGCGGCGGCGCTGCATGTCGAGGCCGAGACGCTCGCGGCCAGCGGCCTGCGCGTGCTCGCCTTTGCGTTGAAACGGCTGCCCATGCTCCCCGAAACGCTCGACGCCGGATCGCTGGAAGCCGGCGTCAGCTTTGTCGGGCTCGCCGGCCTCATCGATCCGCCACGCCCGGAAGCCGCCGGCGCGGTTGCCGCGTGCAAGGCGGCGGGCATCGTTCCGGTGATGATCACCGGCGACCACCCGGCCACCGCGCGCGCGATCGCGGCGCGTCTCGGCATCGTCGAGGACGGGGGGCGCGTGCTCACCGGCGGCGAGCTGGCGCGGATGAGCGTCGATCAATTCGAGCGCGAGGTGGAGGCGATTCGGGTCTACGCCCGCATCAACCCCGAGCAGAAGATCAGGATCGTGCAGGCGCTGCAGGACAAGGGCGAATTCGTCGCCATGACCGGCGACGGCGTCAACGACGCGCCGGCACTGAAGATGGCCGACATTGGCGTGGCGATGGGGAAGGGCGGCACCGACGTTGCGCGCGAGGCGGCGGCGATGACGCTGCTCGATGACAACTTCGCCACCATCGTCACCGCGGTGCGTGAGGGGCGGCGCATCTTCGACAACATCCGCAAGTTCGTCAAATACACGATGACGAGCAACTCGGGTGAAATCTGGGTGATTTTCCTCGCGCCCTTCCTGGGATTGCCGATTCCCCTGCTGCCGATCCACATCCTGTGGATCAATCTCGTCACCGATGGCTTGCCGGGTCTTGCGCTCGCCAACGAGCGCGCCGAACGCGACGTCATGCGGCGTCCGCCGCGGCCACCGAAGGAAAGCATCTTTGCGCACGGCATGTGGCAGCACATTCTGTGGGTGGGTCTCCTGATGGGCGGTGTTTCGCTGCTGACGCAGGCGTGGGCAATCCATGTCGGCGACACGCACTGGCAGAGCATGGTGTTCACCGTGCTGACGCTCTCCCAGCTCGGCCACGTGCTGGCGATCCGCTCCGAGCGCGAATCGCTGTTCAGCCTCGGCCTGTTCTCCAACCGCATGCTGATCGCAGCCCTGCTGCTGACGTTTGCGTTGCAGATGGCGGTGCTCTATGTGCCCTGGCTCAACCCCATATTCAAGACCGAGGCGCTGAGTCTTGCGGAACTCGCCGCATGCCTTGCGCTGGGGTCGGTGGTGTTTGTCGGCGTCGAAATCGAGAAGGCACTGGCGCGTCGCGGCTGGTTGTACGCACAGAGATAAGGCGGTGCGACGGAACCCACCGTCAGCCGCCCAGCACCTCGGCCCACAGGGCGCGTGCCGCCTCGCGCTCGACCCGCATGGTGTCCGACGGCAGCCGCGCGTGCTGCGCGCCGGCGAGCTTGAGGGCGTGCTGGCGGCGACGCAGTTCGCGGTAGGCGTTCGCGGCCGCCTCGGCCAGCGTGCCGGGGATAAGGCCTGCCGCACCGGCACGCTTGAGCAGGGCGATGTTGCCTGCGTTGTCCGCGAGTTCGGGGTGCGCCGCGGCGTGGCGCAACACCAGATACTGCACGCAAAACTCGACGTCGACGAGGCCGCCGGCGTCGTGTTTCAGATCGAACAGCCCGCTGTCGTTGGGATGGCCGGCATGCATTTTCTCGCGCATGGCGAGGACCTCCGCACGCAACTTCGCGACGTCGCGCGGCAGCGCGAGCACATCCCGGCGCACGGTTTCGAAAGCGGCGCCGATCGCCGCGTCGCCACACACGAAACGGGCACGGGTAAGCGCCTGGTGTTCCCACGTCCAGGCGTGGTTGAGCTGGTAATCATGAAACGCGGCCACCGAGCTCACCAGCAGCCCGGAGGCGCCGTCGGGGCGCAGACGCAGGTCGATCTCGTAGAGGACGCCAGCCGGGGTGAGCGTGCCGAGCCAGGTATTGATGCGGTGGACGAGCCGTGCGTACACCTCCTGCGCACGCGCATCGTCGTCATCGTAGAGGAACACCAGATCGAGATCGGAGGCGTAGCCGAGTTCCTTGCCGCCGAGCTTGCCATAGCCGATGACGGCGAAGCGTGGCGTGTCGCGGTGGCGGGTCTTGAGGGCGGCCCAGCAGCGCGCCACGGTTTCCGCGAGCAGGGTGTCGGCGAGCCAGGACAGGTGGTCCGACAGGGCTTCCACGGTGAGCCGTCCCGCGACGTCCTGCGCCAGCAGGTGCAGCGTCTGCGTTTGTTTGAAGCGGCGCAGCGCGTCCATCTGCGCCTCGGTGTCGCCGGCGTGGGCATCGAGTTCCTCGTGCAGTTGCGTTGCCAGTTGCGTCCAGTCGGGCAGCTGCATCAGGCTTTGCGGCGCGATCAGTTCGTCGAGCAACTGCGGCTGTCGGGTGATCAGTTGCGCCGCCCACGGGCTGGCGTCCAGCAGGCGCACCAGCTGGCGCAACGCGGCGGGATACTCGGCGAGCAATGCAAGATAGGTCGCGCGCCGCGAGACGGATTGCAGCAGGCCGGCAAAGCGCTCGAAGGTCGCCACGGGGTCGGCCTGGCTGCCGATGATTTCGAGCGCGGGTGGCAACAGCGCGTTGAGCCGCAGCTGCGTCGATTCCGGCAGCCGCGCGGCGTGCTGGTGCAGTGCGTCGAGGATCGTCACGACCTGCTGCGGATCGTCGTAGCCGGCGTTTTCCAGCAAGGCATGGGTGCTGGGGGCATCCGCCGGGCCGTAGCATACGGCGGCGAGCGGGTGGTTCATCTGGTCGGTCTGCGGCGCGGCGAACACCTGCTCGAAGTGGCGCGAGACCTTGTTGCGGTGTCGTTCGAGCGTCTCGGCGAGCGTGGTGTAATCGGCGAAACCCATGGCCGTGGCGAGCATCGCCTGCGATGCGGCATCGTCCGGCAGCAACTGCGTCTGCGCGTCGTCGAGATACTGGATGCGGTGCTCGAGCCGGCGCAGGAAATCGTAGGCGGCGGCGAGTTCCTGCTGCGCCGCGGCGGTCAGCAGGCTGGCCTTCAGCAGTTCGGCGAGCACTGTCAGGGTCGGACGCTGCTGCAACGCGGCGATCTGGCCACCGCGGATCAGCTGGAACACCTGCGCGGTGAATTCGATTTCGCGGATGCCGCCTGGACCGCGCTTGATGTCGTGGGCGCGCTCGCGGCGTGCCACTTCGCGGCGGATCTGTACATGCAGGTCGCGGATCGCGGCGAATGCACCGAAGTCGAGATACTTGCGGAACACGAAGGGCCGCACGATGGAAGCGAGCTCGTCGTGACGCTCGCCGGTGAGGGGGCGCGCCTTGATCCAGGCGTAGCGCTCCCACGGTCGCCCCTGCGCCACGAGATAGTCTTCCAGCATGTCGAAACCCATCGCCAGCGGTCCCGAGTCCCCCCATGGCCGCAGCCGCAGATCGACGCGGAACACGTAGCCGTCGGCCGTGGCTTCGGCGAGTGCGGCGGCGAGCTTGCGGCCGAGACGGACGAAGAACTCGTGGTTGCTCAAGGGACGTACCGTCGCGCCGGGGCCGTCGGCGCGCGTCTCGCCTTCTTCCGGATACAGATAGACGAGATCGATGTCGGACGACACGTTGAGCTCGCCGCCGCCAAGCTTGCCCATGCCGACCACCACCATGCGCTGCGCCCGGCCCTCGGCGTCACGCGGTTCGCCGTAGCGCGCGGCAAGCGCCGCGTGATGGAAGTCGAGCGCGGCGGCGATGCACACTTCCGCGAGGGCGCTCCAGGTGGCGACCACCTCGGCCAGGTCGGCGTGGCCGGAGAGATCGCGCGCGGTGGCGACCAGCCACACGCGCTGGCGCAGCTGGCGCAGGCGTTGGCGCAGCGTTTCCTCGTCCTCGCAGGTGGGGTGGGCAAGAAATGCTTCCATGTCGCCGCGCGTGAACGGTCGCGCGAGTAGCGGCGCGACCTCATCCGCCAACCGTGGCCGGGCGGCGAGCAGGCGGCGGCCGAAGCGCGAGCAGCGCGTGACGCGGTCGAGTGCGGGATCGGCCGGGGCTGGATTAGAATCGGAATTCATCGCAACACTGTATCAGCCTATCAGCGGAGGAAACATATGGCATCCATCGAGTCGATCCTGACTGAAACCCGTGTATTCCCGCCGGCGGACACCTTCGCCAGCCAGGCCAACGTGTCGGGCATGGACGCGTACCGGGCGCTGTGCAGCGAGGCGGCCAACGACTACGAAGGCTTCTGGGCGAGGCTCGCGCGCCAGTTCATGGACTGGAAAACGCCGTTCACGCGCACGCTCGACGAATCGAACGCGCCGTTCTACAAATGGTTCGAGGACGGCGAGCTCAATGTGTCCTGGAACTGCCTCGACCGCCATCTGGCGACGCGCGGCGAGAAGCCCGCGATCATTTTCGAGGCCGACGACGGCAGCAGCATGCACGTGACCTACCGGGAACTTCACGTCCGGGTGTGTCAGTTCGCCAATGGCCTCAAATCGCTCGGCGTGGAAAAGGGCGACCGTGTCATCGTCTACATGCCGATGGGCGTCGAGGCGGTGGTGGCGATGCAGGCCTGCGCGCGCATCGGCGCGATCCATTCCGTGGTGTTCGGCGGCTTCTCCGCGAAGAGCCTGTTCGAGCGCATCGTGGACGCGCGTGCAAAAATCGTCGTCACCGCCGATGAGTCGCTGCGCGGCGGCAAGGCGGTGCCCCTGAAGCGCGCGGTCGACGAGGCGCTGGCGATGGGCGACACGTCCTCGGTCGAGCGCGTGGTGGTGTATCGGCGCTCCGGCGGCGAGGTGGCGTGGACGGCGCGCGACGTCTGGTGGCACGAACTTACCCAGACTCAGGCCGAAACCTGCGAGCCCGTGTGGGTGTCGGCCGAGCACCCGCTCTTCATCCTGTATACGTCGGGTTCGACCGGCAAGCCCAAGGGCGTACAGCATTCCACCGGCGGCTTCCTTCTCGGCGCCCTCCTTTCCATGCACTGGGTGTTCGACGCCAAGCCCGATTCCGACATCTTCTGGTGCACCGCCGACGTCGGCTGGGTCACCGGCCACACCTATGTCGCCTACGGTCCGCTTGCGCTGGGCATGACCGAAGTGATCTTCGAGGGCATTCCCACCTTTCCGCACGCCGGGCGCTTCTGGGAAACCGTCGCCAAGCACCGCGTCACCACCTTTTACACCGCGCCGACCGCGATCCGCAGCCTCATCAAGCTCGGCCCCGACCTGCCCACGCAATACGACCTTTCCTCGCTGCGTCTTCTGGGTTCGGTGGGCGAGCCGATCAACCCCGAGGCCTGGATGTGGTACTACCAGGTCGTTGGCGGCAGCCGCTGTCCCGTGGTCGACACCTGGTGGCAGACCGAGACCGGCTCCCACATGATTTCCCCGCTGCCCGGCGCGGTGCCGGCCAAACCCGGTTCGTGCACGCTGCCGCTGCCGGGTATCATGGCCGCGGTCACCGACGAGCATGGCGGCCCGGTGGAAAAGGGCCACGGCGGATTTCTTGTCATCAAGCGGCCGTTTCCCTCGCAGCTGCGCACCCTGTGGGGCGACCCGGATCGCTTCAGGAAGACCTACTTCCCTCCCGAACTCGGCGGCACGACCTATCTCGCCGGCGACTCGGCGCACCGCGACGGCGATGGCTATTTCTGGATCATGGGGCGCGTCGACGACGTGCTGAACGTGTCCGGCCACCGTCTCGGCACCATGGAAATCGAATCCGCGCTGGTCGCCCACCCGCACGTCGCCGAGGCCGCCGTGGTCGGCCGGCCGCACGACATCAAGGGTGAGGCGGTGGTCGCCTACGTCGTGCTGAAGGGCGCGCGCGCCACCGGCGAGGACGCGAAGCGCGTCGCCGCCGAGCTGCGTGAGTGGGTCGGCAAGGAAATCGGCCCCATCGCCAGGCCCGACGAAATCCGCTTCGGCGACAATCTGCCGAAGACCCGCTCCGGCAAGATCATGCGACGCCTGCTGCGCGCGCTCGCCAAGGGCGAGGAAATTACCCAGGACGTCTCCACCCTGGAAAACCCCGCCATCCTCGACCAGCTCAAGCAGGCGGTCGGCTGAATCCGGATCTTCCCTCGGGAACACCCGCCAGGCACCCGAGTGCCTGGCGGCTTGCCGCCCGCGCGCACAGCGGCCTCGTCGCGCGCGACGGCACGCGGCCCGTCTGCCTCACGCGGGGCCCCCGCGCACCCCGTCTTCCTCCTGCTGCCCATCCGAGACAGCCATGTTCTTGTCGGATTTCTTTACATCGCAGGATTGTATCGGCTTTGTAAATAGATGGCTTTCCCAGTGTTTTCAAATGTTTGCTTGAATGATCCGGCGTCCGGCATGGTCCTTGCTATTTAACTGGGCATAACAAGTTGGGTCATTCTGATATCCGGCCAAAACCAGTGAAACGGAGGAACGCAAATTGAAATTTCCCACCATTACGCCCTCGCGCTTTGGCGTCGTGCTATGTGCCGGTGCGATGGGGTTCGCCATGCAGACTCACGCTGCAACCGCGCTGCCATCGCCGGGCTACTGTTTCAACAATACGGCGAGCGGAGGCATCACCTCCGCAGGGGTCACTCTCAACAGCATGGCTGCGGCTGACTGTTACGGGGTCGTCAGCGGCAATATCAACAGCGCCGCGGACCTCAACGGTCTGAGTCTGAGCTGGGGGAGCAACTGGGCCTATCTGGATTCGACCGATGCGTCGAACGCCACCTGGATGGGGCTAACATTCACCGCCAGCGCACCCTTGAACACGGGGGCCAACTGGACGCTCACGGGTACGGACACGAACGGGACGACGCCGCTGAATCTGCCGACGGCGCTGGATCTCGTCGTAGGGCTGAAGGCAGCCGACCGCTATGCCTTGTGGGGCTTCGACAATGTCGTGGTCAACAGCGGCGCGAACGACGGCACGTTCACCATCGAGTTCAAGAACAACGGCGGCCAGATTCCCGATCTTTCCCACATGATCGTCTTCGGTCGCGAGGCCGATGGCGGCACCATCACCATGGTCCCCGAAGCCGAGACCTATGCCATGATGCTCGCCGGACTCGGTCTGGTCGGTTTCGCGGCAGCCCGGCGTCGGCGGAACTGAAACCCCCGACAGTCCGGATATATCTTCCTGCGGCGCCGCTTGCGGCGCTTTTTTTTCGTTCATGCTGGAGGAACGAAGTGCGGTATTTTGTTAAGCCGCTGATTGAAAAGGGCAAAAAATTTCGCTTTTATCCCGGGCTGTCCTCAAGTCCGTCGAAATCCCGACGTTATTGATGACATCCTGTTAAAGGGCAAACCCGTCGCGAGGCGGGGACGCAAAGTCACCGGTCTTGGAAAAAGACAGCGGAGCTGCCGTGGGGAATCCTTGGTGGCGGCTGCGCGTGTGCCCGGAGTCAGGCAGTTTCGATTCGAGGAGCCGCCATGCCGCACCACTGCCCGTTTCCCGTCCGTTCCACCGACGCCCGCCGCAGCTACCGCACCGGCAGTGTGCCCGGCTTCACCCTGACCCTGGCGCTGGTTACCGTGCTGTCCGGCTATGCCAGTCTGAGCGATGCGGCATCGGCGCCGACGCCGGCTGGTGCCATCATTGCCGGGGCCGAAGAAGGAACACGGTTCCACGCTGACTGAAGTGGGAGGCCCCTCGCGGGCGCGGTGCTCGGCGTGAGGTGCGCCGCGCGTGTCCGTCGATGGTTCGTTTCAGTCCCGCTTCAACGCCGCCGTCGTATTCACCAGCTCCAGCAGCAGATCGTGCAGGCGTGCCGGCGATTTCAGCGCGCCGTTCTCGGGGTCGAACGCGCTGTCGGCGTGCGACAGTGTGAACTGACCCGGCAACACCAGCACGCCCAGCGCACTCAACACCTGACGCAGGTGCGGCAGCATGCGTGCGCCGCCGAACTGGCCGGGCGACGCGGCAAGCAGCGCGGCGGTCTTGCCCTGGTAGGGCACGAGTCCGGATTCGCCCTGCCATTCGCGCGACACCCAGTCGATGGTGTTCTTCAACACCGGCGGTATCGAACTGTTGTATTCCGGGCTGGCGATGAGGAAGGCGTCGTGTGCCTTGAACAGCGCCTTCAGGCGCAGCGCGTTGGCGGGCAGTCCGTCGCGCGCCTCCAGGTCGCCGTCGTAGAGCGGTAGCGGATAATCCGCGAGATCGAGCAGGGTGACCGCACCCCCGGCCGCGTGCGCGGCATCGGCAGCCAGCGTGATGAGCTTGCGGTTGAGGGCGTCGCGGCGCAGGCTGCCAGAGAAGGCGAGAATCCTCGGCATGGGTATTCCAGTTCGTGGCGGGAACGCAAATTGTATCGGCCGGACGCCCGATGTCGAGATGCATGGCGCCGACAGATGCATGGCGCCCGCGCGGCAAACCCGGCACAATCGGAGCGCATCGCCGTCATGCCACTCACCCCCCGCAAATGTCCACTGAAAGACCGGCACTCGAACGCATGCGCCTCGACAAGTGGCTGTGGGTGGCGCGTTTCTACAAGACGCGCCAGCTCGCCAACGAAGCGATCGAGAATGGCCGTGTGAAGATCGACGGTGCGCGGGTCAAGCCGGCGCGTGAGGTGAAGCCCGGCGACCGCCTGGAACTGCGCGTCGGCGACAGCGACTGGGTGCTGACGGTACGCGGCCTGTCCATGCAGCGCGGCCCGGCTCCGCAGGCGCGGACGCTTTACGAGGAGGATGCCGACAGCCGCATGCGCCGCGAGCGGGCGCAGGCCGAGCGCCGGCTCGTCACGAATCCCGCCGCGGCGATCAAGGGCCGTCCGACCAAGCGCGACCGCCGCCAGATTCACCGCTTCACCGGCGAATGAACGGCCGCGGGCACCGCGCCCTGTCTCCCGCAACGTCCCGTCGAACGCATAGAATCGGGTATTCCGAGACGTCCGCGCCATGACCGTTCCCCCCGCCCTGCCACCGTTGCTGCGCCGCGCCCTGCGCGTGCTGGCGGTCCTGTTCGCACTCGGGGTGAGCGGATTCGCGCTGGCGGCCGCGGCGATGTTTTTCTGGGTGCTGCCCAAGCTCGACACGCATCGCGACCATCTCGCGCAGGCCTTGTCGCGTGCGCTGGGTCACCGGGTCACCATCGAGGCCGCCTCCGGGCAATGGCAGCAGGCGCGTCCCGAGTTTCGCCTGCAGGGAGTGCGACTGTATGACGCCGCGGGGCGGGCGGCGCTGTATCTGCCGGCATTCGAGGCTTCGTTCTCCTGGCGCTCGTTCCTGCTGCTGGAACCGCGCTTCAATCACATCGAACTGCAGGGGCTCGCGCTGGGGGTCCGCCGCGCGCGCGACGGTCACGTCTACATCGGCGGCATTCCGGTCAATCCCGCCGATCCGGACAGCGGTGCCAGCAGCTGGCTGCTGCGCCAGGGCGAGGTGCACGTAGGCGCTGCCTCGCTGACCTGGGTCGACGAGGTGCGTGGTGCGCCGCCGCTTGTTCTGCAGGACGTCGACTTCACGCTGAGCAACCGCCGGCACAGCCACCGGATGCAGCTGCGCGCACGGCCGCCGGCGGCGGTGGCGCGGCCGCTGACGGCACAGGCGACGCTGCGCGCGCGCGACCTCGACGCACCGGCGACTTGGGATGCTCAGATCGATGCCAGCGTGGCCGGGGTGGCGTTTGCGCGTCTGGCGCCGTGGTTGGAGGTGCCGTATCAGCCGCGCCAGGGGTGGGGGGCGCTTGGCGTGCGCTTCGGCATTGCCGCGGGTCGTCTGGCCGCGGTGCGCGCCGACCTGGATCTCTACGGCATTTCGACGGCGCTCGGCGCTGCGCTGCCGCCACTGCAACTGGAGCGGGTGCGTGGCCAGGCCGTGTGGCAGCGCACCCGCGACGCCCAGCGCGTGGCGTTCGAGAATCTGCGGGTCGCGCTGCCCGGTGCCGCGCTCGGGGCGCCGTTCAACGTCGGTGTGTCGTGGAACGGCACGGCGCGCGAACTCAGCGCACGCGCACTGCGGCTGGACGGCTGGCAGACGCTGCTGCCGAGCCTGCCG
The DNA here is from genome assembly GCA_024709165.1 of Thiobacillus sp. GTDB lineage: Bacteria > Pseudomonadota > Gammaproteobacteria > Burkholderiales > Thiobacillaceae > Thiobacillus. The sequence continues at coordinate 16,390 of JANJXF010000054.1, forward strand.
ATCGACGACGCGCTGCGTGCGCGCATGCAGCGGCTGCAGCCGGCGGGACGCCTCGATACCTTCGCATTCCGCTGGGCGGGGGCCGAGCCGGGGCTGGACAACTTCAGTCTCGACGCGCGCTTTCGCGGACTCGGTCTGGCTGCCTCCGATACCCAGCCGGGATTCGCCAACCTGAGCGGGCACGTCGAAGGCGATGCGCGTCAAGGACGCTTCGAAATCGACACGCGCGGCCTCGTGCTCGATCTGCCGGCGCTGTTTCGCGAATCCAGGATGACGCTCGACACCGTGCTGGCACGTGGAGGCTGGAAGCGAACATCGCGCGGCCGTATCGTCACGCTGGAGCGTGCGCACTTCGCCAACGCCGATGCTGCAGGCAGCGCGAGCGGCCAGTACGAGCAGGTTCCCGGCACGGCGGGGCTGATCGATCTCGAGGCGCGACTGACGCGCGCCGACGGCACGGCGGTATATCGCTACCTGCCGTTGCGGGTGAGCGACCCGACTGTGGAATGGGTGCGGCAGAGCATTGTTGCGGGCGGTTCGAACGACGTGCGCCTGCGACTGAAGGGCGATCTCGTGCGGTTTCCTTTCGATGCCGGTGACGGCGTGTTCCAGGTCGACGCACAGGTGCGCGATGGCGTCGTCGACTACGCGACGGGCTGGCCGCGCATCGAGGGCGTGCAAGGGCGATTGCTGTTCGAAGGCAAGCGCATGGAAGTGGTGCCGACACACGCGCGAATTTACGGCGCCACGCTGCATCCGGTGCGGGTGACGATTCCCGATCTCACCCATCACGACGAGATTCTGCTGATCGACGGCGAGGCCAATGGCCCGCTGCAGGATTTCATCCGTTTCGCCAATTTCAGTCCGGTGGGCGAGCGTCTGCGCGGAATGACGGAAGGGCTGGATGGCAGCGGCCCGATGCGGCTGGCGCTGAAAATGCAGGTGCCGCTGCGCCGCAGCCACGAGACCACCCTGACAGGACAGTTGTCGTTTCTCGGCAATACGCTGTTCCCACCGGGTTGGCCACGGATCGAGGGGGCCCGTGGCACGCTCGCCTTCACCGGCGACAGCGTGAGTGGGCAGAAGCTGGGGGCAAGCTTTCTCGGCGGGCCGCTCAGCGTGAACGTCGTCACGCAGGCGGGGCAGGTGCAGATCCAGGCCCAGGGACGCGCCACGGCTGCGGGGCTGGCGCCGTGGCTGGGCGACACATGGGGCTCGCGCGTATCGGGGCAGACCGGTTGGCTCGGGCAGATTGACCTTGAGGAAAAAGGTGAACGCGTGCGCATCGAGTCCGATCTCGTCGGCCTTGCGAGCACCTTGCCGTCGCCGCTTGCCAAGGCGGCCACGCAGCCGCTGCCACTCAGTCTCGTCAGCCGGCCTGACGGCGAAGGTCTGCAACGCGAACTACGTCTGGGGCGTCTGGTCGGAGCCGTGTGGCGCAGCGTGGCGGGGGGCGCGCTGGAACGCGGCGAGATACGCTTTGGCGGCACGCCGTCGTTGCCCGACGCGCCCGGCCTGCGCCTCGCCGGCAGCGGGCGCGCAATCGATCTGTCTGGGTGGGCTGCACTGCTGCCATCGGGTGGCGCCAGCGCCGCGCCGATCGCCGCGCTCGACCTCGGCTTCGATACCCTTGACTTGCTGGGGCGGCGCTATCGTGACGTGCGCGTGCTCGGCCGTGCCCGCAACGGCCTGCTGCGTGTCCAGGTCAGCGGACAGGACATCAGCGGCACCTTGACCTGGCGCCCCGCCGGCGAGCAGCCTGCGCGACTGTCGGCGCAGTTCCGCCAGCTTGCCGTGCCGGAACGTGTCGACGTCGCCGGCCCGCCGGGGAACAGGTTCACGGTTCCGGCGTCCGGCTTCCCGCTGCTCGATGTTTCGATCGAGGATTTTCGCATGGAGGGCCGTCCGTTTGGCAGGCTCGAAGCGGTGGCGCGCGGCACCGCTGGCGGCCTTGCGATCGAACGACTGGCACTCGTGCACCCCGATAGCGTGTTCCAGATGAGCGGCCTGTGGCGCGACAGCGGCCAGGGCGAAACGCGCGCCGAACTCGCTCTGGACGTGAAAGACGCGGGAAAGCTGCTGGCGCGTCTGGGATATCCCGACACGCTCAGACACGGCAGCGGCAAGATTCAGGGACACGCCACATGGGAAGGTTCACCCGCGGATTTCGCCCTCGCCACGCTTGCCGGCCAGTTGCAGTTCGAAGCCCGGAGCGGCCAGTTCCTGCAGGTCGATCCCGGCGCCGGCAAACTCCTCGGCGTGCTGAGCCTGCAAGCGCTGCCGCGCCGGCTGAGTTTCGATTTCCGTGATATCTTCAGCAAAGGTTTTGCCTTCGACGACATCGGGGCCACCCTGCGCATCGCGCGTGGCGTCCTCTACAGCGACGACCTGAAAATGCGTGGGCCGTCCGCCAAAGTGAACATGAGCGGGCTCGCCGACCTCAACCAGGAAACCGTCCAGTTGCGGGTCAAGGTGATACCCAAGCTGTCAGAAGGCGTGGCGGTGGCGGGAGCCCTCCTCGGCGGTCCGGTTGCCGGGGTGGGCGTGCTGGCCGCGCAGAAACTGCTGCGCGATCCGATCGAAGAAGCCAGCAGCCAGGAATATCTGGTGAGCGGGGCGTGGCAGGCCCCCGACGTGAAAAAACTGCCGAAGACGAAAACCGACCAGACGTCCGACAAGGCGTCCGAACCTTGACCATGAAGCGCGTATGACGACCAAGAAACCTGCAAAAACCAGCGTGGCGCAACGCAAGAGCACGCAAGTGAAAATACCCGCACCCCAGGCCGGCACCGTACGCGTCGCCGCGATTCAGATGGCGTCGGGACCGAGCGTGCCGGCCAACCTCGCGGAGGCCGAGCGCCTCATCGAGCTTGCCGTGGAGGCCGGTGCACGCCTGGTCGCGCTGCCCGAGTTCTTCTGCATCATGGGAATGAAGGATGCCGACGTCGTGAAGGCGCGCGAGACCGAAGGCGAGGGCCCTATCCAGGCGTTCCTCGCACGCATGGCGAAGAAGCACAGAGTCTGGCTGATCGGCGGCTCGGTGCCGCTGAAAGCGAGCGTGCCCGACAAGGTGCGCAACAGCTGCCTGGTCTACGACGAGCGCGGCAAGCTGGTCGCGCGCTACGACAAGATCCACCTCTTCGGGCTCGATCTCGGCACGGAACATTACGAGGAAGCACGGCTGATCGAGCCGGGCGACACCGTCGTGGTCGTCAACAGCCCGTTCGGCCGCATCGGCCTGTCGGTATGCTACGACCTGCGCTTTCCCGAGCTGTATCGCGCCATGCCCGACGTCGACATCATCGTCGTACCCTCCGCGTTCACCGCCACCACCGGGCGCGCGCACTTCGAGACGCTCATCCGCGCGCGCGCCATCGAGAACCTCGCCTACGTCATTGCCCCGGCGCAGGGCGGCTACCACCTGGCGGGCCGCGAAACCCACGGCGACAGCATGATCGTCGATCCCTGGGGCGTCGTGCTCGACCGCCTGCCACGCGGGTCCGGTGTCGTCGTTGCCAATATCAACCCGGCTTACCAGGCGAGCCTGCGCAAGAGCCTGCCCGCGCTCAGGCACCGCTTCGTGCAGTGCAGCCAGATCGCGGTCGAAGTGATCGAGCGTCGCGCCGCCACGAAGCGCGAGACGTCCGCCAAGTAACGAGGTCCACAATGAACCCCAACGACGCCTTCGTTCCGATCCAGTCCGCCGAGCAGTTGTTTCGTTCGGCGGAAGACACGCTGCTCGCGCCCAACGGCCTCGACGCCGACAAGTTGGCACCCGTCTTCGGCCGCCTGCTCACCCACGACGTCGACTACGCTGACCTCTATTTCCAGTACAGCCGTTCGGAAGGCTGGAGTCTGGAAGAAGGTCAGGTGAAATCGGGCAGTTTCAACATCGATCAGGGCGTTGGCGTGCGCGCCATCTCCGGCGAGAAGACCGCCTTTGCCTACTCCGACGACATCAGTCTCGACGCCCTCGGCGCCGCTGCCGACGCCACACGCGCCATCGCGCGCGCCGGCCAGCAGCGCCAGACCGCCATCGCACGCCGTGGCGAAGGGCGCCTGCTGTACAACGCGGCCGACCCCCTGGCGAGTCTGGCGGACGCCGACAAGGTCGCGTTGCTGGAGCGACTGGAGAAGAAGGCGCGCGCGATGGACCCGCGCGTCATCCAGGTGATGGCGAGCCTTGCCTCCGAGTACGAGGTGATCTTTGTCGCGCGCTCAGACGGACATCTGGCTGCCGACGTGCGCCCGCTGGTGCGTCTGTCGCTGCAGGTCATCGCCGAGCAGGACGGCCGCCGCGAGCAGGGCACCGGAGGCGGCGGCGGACGCTTCGACTACCGCTATTTCACCGACGACATTCTGGAACAGTATGCGCGCCAGGCCGTGCATCAGGCCACCGTCAACCTCGAAGCGCGGCCCGCACCCGCTGGCACCATGACCGTCGTCCTTGGCGCCGGCTGGCCCGGCATCCTGCTGCACGAAGCCATCGGTCACGGTCTCGAAGGCGACTTCAACCGCAAGGGCAGTTCGGCGTTCTCCGGCCGCATCGGCGAGCGTGTGGCCGCGCCCGGCGTCACCGTTGTCGACGATGGCACCATCCCGCAGCGGCGCGGCTCGCTCAACATCGACGACGAAGGCAACCCCACCCAGCGCACCGTGCTCATCGAGGATGGCATCCTCACCGGCTACATGCAGGACATGATGAACGCGCGCCTCATGGGCATGGCCATCACCGGCAACGCGCGCCGCGAATCCTACGCTCACCTCACCATGCCGCGCATGACCAACACCCTCATGCTCGGTGGCGACAAATCCCCGCACGAGATCGTCGCCTCGGTGAAGAACGGCCTCTACGCCGTCAACTTCGGCGGCGGCCAGGTCGACATCACCAGCGGCAAGTTCGTCTTCTCCGCCGCCGAGGCCTACATGATCGAGGACGGCAGGATCACCTACCCGGTGAAGGGCGCCACGCTGATCGGCAACGGCCCCGATGCGCTGACCCGCGTTTCCATGATCGGCAACGACATGGAGATGGATTTGGGCGTGGGCACCTGCGGCAAGGAAGGCCAGAGCGTGCCGGTGGGCGTGGGGCAGCCGACGCTGAGGATCGACGGGTTGACGGTGGGCGGGACGGCTTAACCGAAACTGTGGGCTAAGAGCGTTAGGGAAACACTGATTTATTCCCCCAAACCCTCCCGGCCGCCCCCAACCTCTGACACAATCCTTGCATCGCCAGCCGCAGCCCTTCGCCCATGCAATCCACCTTTTCCGAACTCGAGTACAGCGCCAAAAAGCGTGTCACCCGCCGTGACCGCTTCCTCGCCGAGCTCGAAGCCCTCACCCCCTGGGCGAAGCTTGTCGCCGAGATCGAGCCGTTCTATCCCAAGGGTGAGCGCGGGCGTCCGCCAATCGGCCTTGCGCGCATGTTGCGCCTGTACCTCGCACAACAGTGCCTCGGTCTGTC
>JANJXF010000117.1 GCA_024709165.1 Thiobacillus sp.
CGCGCTGAAGGGCGATCCCGAGACGCTGTTCGCGACATTCGATCCGGTGCCGCTCGCCGCCGCATCGATCGCCCAGGTGCACCGCGCCACCCTGCACGATGGCACGCCGGTGGTGGTGAAGGTGCGCCGACCCGGAATCGAGTCGATCATCCATGCCGATCTGCGTATTCTCGACCATGCCGTGCGCCTGCTCGAAAGCGAGGTGCCGGATTCGCGCCGCTACGATCCCGTGCGTATCGTCTCGCAGTTCCGCCGCTCGCTGAACCGGGAGCTCGACCTCGCCAAGGAAGCGCGCAACATCGACCAGTTCCGCCGCCAATTCGAGGACGATCCCCTGGTGAAGGTGCCGCGCGTGTATTGGCAGTACACCGGCGCGCACGTCAACGTGCAGGAGGAGATCGTCGGCCTCGCCGGGGCGTCGCCGGAAAAACTGCGCGCGAGCGGGCTCGACCCCAAACTGCTGGCTGTGCGCGGTGCGCAGACCGTGCTGCGCATGGTGCTGGAGCACGGCCACTTCCACGCCGACCCACATCCGGGCAACGTACTGTTCCTGCCGGACAACCGTATCGGCATGATCGATTTCGGCATGGTGGGCATGCTCACCCAGGCGCGCCGCCACCAGATCGTCGATCTCCTGCATGCGCTCATCCGCAAGGACGAGCAGGCGCTGCTGCAGGTGCTGCTCGACTGGAGCGGCGATTCGGTGAGCGACGAGGACCGCCTGGCCTACGACGTGACCGAGCTGCTGCAGAGTTACGACGACCTGCAGCTGAAGGACGTGAAGATCGGTGCACTGCTCAACGACGTCACCGCGCTGATGCGGGACAACGATCTGCTTCTGCCGGCCGATCTCACGCTGCTGTTCAAGACGCTGATCACGCTGGAGGGGTTGGGACAGCAGCTCGATCCCGAGTTTCACATGATCGACGCCGTGACACCCTTCGTCGAGCACATCATCAAGCAGCGTTTTACACCGCAAGCACTCGTCGCGCGCGGCAGCAAGACGCTGCGCGAGGCGCTCGAGGTGGTCGCCGGCCTGCCGCGCGATCTTGCCCGCGTGCTGCGCGACATGCGCCGCGGCCGCGTCAAGGTCGATCTCGATCTGAAGCGGCTCGACCATTTCGGGCAGCAGCTCGACCGTGCCAGTAACCGGCTGACGATGGGTATCCTCACGGCGTCGCTGGTGGTGGGCTCCAGCATCATCATGACCGTCGAGGGCGGTCCTCAGCTGTTCGGCCTGTCGCTGTTCGGTCTGGTGGGGTTCCTGATCGCGTTCTTCAACAGTCTGTGGATCATCCTGTCGATCTGGCGCTCGGGCAAGCACTGAAGAAACGGTTCTGGCGCGCGTCCAGAGGGATTCAGGCGCGTCGCGCCGTGCTGGCCACACCGCCGGCAATCGCCGCCAGGGGCGTGGGCCGGCCCAGCAGATAACCCTGCGCGTGAGCGATGCCGAGGCCCTCGATTTTTTGCAGCACGGCTTCGGTCTCGACCCCTTCGGCGACGAGCGAGTAGCCCACGTTGCCCATCATGCTCGCAAAATCGGCGACGATGCGCCCGGCGCGGTCGTCGCGCCCGAGTTTGTTCACCAGCGAGATGTCGAATTTCACCACGTCGACCGGCAGGTCGACGAGGTAGCGCAGCGGCGAGTAGCCGGTGCCGAAGTCGTCCATCGCGATGCGGTATTTCACCGTGCGCAGCAGCTCGAGATAGGTGCGCACATCGCTCATCTGCGTGATCAGCGAGGTTTCGGTGATTTCCAGCATCAGCGGGTGGCGGTCGTTGTGGCGGGACAGTTCGAGCAACTGCGAGACGACTTCCGGCTTGCAGATGCTCTGTGCGGAAAGGTTGACGGAAACCCCGCAGCCGCGAGGCAACTGCCCCGAGGCGAGATCGGTATCGACCTGCTGCAGCACGGCCAGGTCGAACGGCGTTTCCAGGCGGCGGCTGCCGATCACCGGCATGAACGCCCCCGGCATGATGAGCGCATCGTTGTAGCGGATACGCGCCAGAGCTTCGTAGTATTCAATCTGGCGCTCCGGCAGGGCGTGAATCGGCTGATAGTGCATCTCGATCATGCCGGGCGTGGAAAGCGCCTGGAACAGGGCGCTGGTTTCGCGGCTCGCCACGAGGGTCTGCGACGCGGCGTCGATGTCCTCGCCATACATGGCGATGCGGTCGTTTCCCGGTTTCTTGGCGGCGTACATCGCGATATCCGCGCGCTTTGGCAGATCGTCGACCTGCTCCACCTCGTTCGCCGGACAGTACGCGATACCGATGCTGATGCCGACCGGTTCATTGATGCCCAGATCGGTGAAGACGGAGGCGTCGAGCAGATTCTGGCAACGTTGCGCGATCTGTCGCGCCTGCATCGGGGTGGCGCCGACGAGAAAGGTGGCGAATTCGTCGCCGCCGAAGCGGTACAGGCGATCCTTGGCGCGCAGCGCCATCACCAGTGCGTCGGCCATCAGGGTCAGTACGCGGTCGCCCCTGGCGTGGCCGTAGGTATCGTTGATCGCCTTGAACCGGTCGCAGTCGAACAGCAGGAAGGCCACGGATTGTGGCGCGGTCTTCATTTCCTCACGCAGGGTTTCCCAGTCCTCGTCGTAGGCGCGGCGGTTGTAGCAGCCGGTGAGCGCGTCCTGGCGCGCCTGCGAACGGAACTCGCGATTCTGATGTTCCAGCGAGCCGTGCAGTTTGTGCAATTGCAACTGGTAGTCGTACAGCGAACGGCGGACGTTCTCCAGTTCGACAATCTGCATCGGTTGGGTGCGCATACCTTCCGTGGGGAATCCTCCCTGCTGCATGGCGTCGATGTCCAGGGACAGGCGGCGCAGCGGCCGCACAAGCAGGCGGTTGTAAACGACGAGTCCTGTCACTGCCGCGATCCCCAGCACTCCAAGGAGCGCGATCAGCGTGCGTGACAGGATGGAGAGGAAACGTTCCTGGTCGGCGTTGGGAAGCGGCGCATAAGTCAGGCGCGACAACAGATCCGCTGCATCGATCTCCTCGTTTGCAGTCATGTGCAGGCGAATGCTGTTGCGGTCGACGAAGTGAAGCGTGTTCTGCTCGAGCAAGGCCGCCATGAAATCGACGCGCAGGATGCCGTGGCCGAGGAGGGCATGGCGATGAGCATCGCTGAAGAGCGGAAATGCGATATCGAGCATCGTCGCGTTACCGTTACGGACGAGCCGTGCGATGATGCGGTCGGCGGGCCAGCCGCCCGGAAAGACGGCGGGCATGGCGGGTCCCGTGGCAGTCGGTGCAAGAATGCGGCCGTCGGCTGCGTACAAGGCCACCCGGTTTCCGGGGCCGTTGATCATGCGGTTTTCGTACACCCGATGGTCGCGCCAGTGCGTGTAATACTCCGACATGACGAGCTGCTGGCGCGTTTCGTCCCATTCGGCGAGAGCCTGGGCACGCGCGGTCATTTGCCCGACGAGGCGCTCGACGGCCGCGGTGAGTTCGGTGCGCGCCACGTCCTGCGCACGCTGCGCCATGCTGTGTGCCACCGAACGCGTCTGGTAGCCAGCCATGGTGCCGACGAGGCCGGTGAGCGCCAGCAGCCCGACAATGAAGGCGAGCGCGAGATAGCGGATCGACAGGGGTGGCAGACGGCTCATCGCGGAGGCGCCTTCAGGGCATCCAGAAAGACGATCGCCTGTTCGACGAGGTCGAACTCATGCATGCCGTCCATGAAATGATTCGCGCCCTTGACGACGGTGACGGGAACCTCGATATGGGCGAGCGCCTTGAGCCAGCCGGGCGCGAGCATGGGGTCGGCGTCGCCCATGATGAGGAGTTTCTTCACCGGCGCCTTCTTCAACGCCGCGAGCGTCTGCGGCTGGTCCCAGCGCGCGTAGGACAGCAGGCCTGCGGGCGTCGAGACGTATTTTCCGCAGAACGACAGCGGGTGGGTCACCAGGGCGCGTTGCCCGCTTCGCACCCTGGATTCCAGGTCGGCCACCAGTGGCGCGCGCGCGACCTTGCCGGTCTGGGCTTCGATCAGCGAGGCAGCGATGTAACCCTTGATCGCAGGTTCCGGAACCTGCTGCAGGTAGACGAGCAACTGCAGGCTGCCGAAACTGTGGCCGAACGTCACGATCGTCTTGTTGCCCCGTGCTTTCAGCCATTTCACCCAGTGTGCGATCTCGTCAACGTCCTCCTCCATGGTGTGGCGATGGATGCCCTCGCAAGGCAGGCTCTGCTTGCGACGCGGGATGCCCAGGCTGAGCGTGGGCGCGAGCGTGGGGTAACCCGCGTCCTGCAGGCTGCGCGCGAGCGCGACGACGGTCGGGAACTCGCGTGTCTGCAGAAAACCGTGCAGCAGCAGCACGGCCGGTTTGGCGCGGTCGCCGGCGACGTAATCGGCAGTGGCGATCACCCCCGGCCGCACGGGCAGTTCGACAAGTTCGGCCCGGCACAGGATGGGGACCAGCCCGAACAACAGAAGAATGAGTGTGCGCATCGTGACCAGACAGACGAGTTTTTTTCGTTAACGGCGAAAAGTCGCCGCAGCTGAAGTGCGCGGGCAACAGGTGCCGCGTCGTGCTGCGGACACCTCATTGCCGGGTGCGCTCACCCCAGTTTAGGCGCTCTGCTAGAATTCTTCCCGAACATGGCTGATCTGGAAAGTTTTTTTGTATCCGACGGGGTGTGCGCGCGGGTGCTGCCGGGCTGGCGCGCGCGTCCCCAGCAGCTCGCGATGGCGCGGGCGGTGGCGAAGGTGGTGGCCGATCAGGGCGTGCTGCTTGCCGAGGCGGGCACCGGCACCGGCAAGACGCTCGCCTATCTCATCCCCGCACTGCTCTCGGGCGGCAAGGTGATCATCTCCACCGGTACAAAAGCGCTACAGGATCAACTTTTCCACCGCGACCTGCCGGCGGCCCGGCGCGCGCTGAAGTCGCCGGTGAAGGTGGCGCTGCTCAAGGGGCGCGCCAATTACGTCTGCCGCCACCACCTGCAACGCAACCTCGCCGACGGCCGTTTCACCCAGCGCGACGACGCGGCCTGGCTGCGCAAGATCGCCCGTTTTGCCGAAACCAGCACGAGCGGCGACCGCGCCGAGGCCGAGGGCATCCCGGAGGACGCCAACGCCTGGCACTATGCCGTGTCGAGCCGCGACACCTGCCTGGGTAGCGAGTGCGAGCATTTCAAGGAATGCTTCGTCATGACGGCGCGCAAGAAGGCACTCGATGCGGAAGTGGTGGTGGTCAACCATCATCTGTTCTTTGCCGACCTGTGGCTCAAGGACGAAGGTGTCGCCGAGCTCCTGCCAGCATGCAACACCATTATTCTCGACGAGGCGCACCAGCTTGCCGACACGGCCGCGCAATTTTTCGGCGAGACCTTCTCCACCGCACAGGTGCTCGATCTTGCCGGTGACACCAAGCGGCAGGCGGCGGTGAAGGCGGGAGATTTTCCGGCGCTGCGGCGCGCTGCCGAAGAGCTCGCCAAGGCCGCGCGCGACCTGCGCCTCGCCTTTCCGCAACATCCCGTCAAGGCCACCGCGGCGGAACTGGGTCGCTACGACAAATGGCCGGACGCGCTGGAAGGCTTGTCGAAATCGCTGGACGACACCACGAAACTGCTGGAATCCCAGGCCGAGCGCGACGCCGACCTGAAGAACAGCTTCGAGCGCGCGCAGGCGCTGCAGGCCACGCTGGCCGGCTGGCAGCGCGCAGACGATCCCGTTGCGCCCCGCGTGCACTGGCTCGAAACCACGCTCAGCTCGCTGCTGTTGCACGCCACGCCGCTCTCCGTCGGCGCCCTGTTCGGGGCGCGCCTCGGCGAGCGGGCGCAGGCCTGGATCCTGACCTCCGCAACGCTCGCCGTCGATGGCGACTTCACCCATCTCAAAGCGCGACTGGGTATCGAGGACGCCGAAACCCTGTGCGTCGACAGCCCCTTCGACTACCCGCGCCAGGGCGTGCTCTACGTGCCGCAGGGCCTGCCCGCGCCCAACACCGCCGAATTCACCGAGGCGGTCGTGAATGCCGCGCTCCCCGTTCTGGACATCAGCCGCGGTCGCGCCTTCATCCTGTTCACCAGCCTGCGCGCGCTGGACAGGGCGCGCGGCCTGCTTGCCGACGCCTTCGCGGAACGCGGCTGGAATTATCCGCTGCTGGTGCAGGGCGACGCGCCGAAGAACGAGTTGCTGGCGCGCTTTCAGCGGGCCGGCAACGCCGTCCTGCTCGGCAGCCAGAGCTTCTGGGAAGGCGTCGACGTGCCGGGCGACGCGCTCTCGGTCGTCATCATCGACAAGCTGCCGTTCCAGCCGCCGGACGATCCGGTCGTCGCGGCACGCATCGCCCAGGCGGAAAAAAACGGCGGCAAGCCCTTCATGGATTACCAGTTGCCGCATGCCGCGATCACGTTGAAACAGGGCGCCGGACGGCTCATCCGCAGCGAGACTGACCGCGGCGTGCTGATGATCTGCGACACACGGCTGGCCGACAAGCCTTACGGGCGGCTGCTGCTGAACGCGCTGCCGGCGATGACACGGACGCGGAAGTTGGAGGTGGTCAGGCGGTTCTTTGCGCTGCATGACGCTGCGCCCGTCATGGCGAGCGCAGCGAAGCAATCCGGTTGCTCGCACTCAGCTGCCGATTGAATCGACGCTGCGCCAGCACCGTTCGCCCCGAGCTTGTCGAAGGGCTGTTCGGAGTTGCTGAAGTTGACACTCAGCAAAAGGAATCGCTCGTTAAAGTCATTGCGCCGAACACTCAACATAAGTGTTCAAATCGTCCAGCCATCCCCGCCCTGGTTTGGACTTTCTTCCCCTTGCAGACCCGCCGAAGATCAAGTGTGTCGGGTGGATCAGCGGCAAAGGTGTTTGAGTCCCGCCCACAAAAAATCAATTACTCAGCAGTCGCCAATATAGGCGACAGAAGGTGCCCTGAAAAATGACCGAACGAGCTGAGGCATTTTCTGAATTTTTGCGAGTTGCTCTTCGATCTTCTCGCGCAGGCTTTCACCCTTGCGCAAGGGTCGCCGAGCAGTCCCTGTGCGCTTGACATGACTCCATACCAATTCATCGGGATTCAAGTCTGGGGCATAGCCGGGCAGGAAATGCAGCATCAGGCGCCCGCCAGTCGTGGCAACGAATTCTTTGACGCAGAGTTTCTTGTGAGCAGGCAAGCCGTCAAGCACCAGATGAACCGGCTTCTTGCGGGATGCCATCATCTGCTTCAGCAACTCGACAAACAACTCGGCATTGAGTGCGCCTTGGTACGTGCAGAACCAGAACGCGCCATTGGCATTGACAGCGGAAGCGGCACTGATCGATTGCCTTTGGCCGGGGCGTTCAACGACCGGCGTCTGCCCGCGCACGCCCCAAGTCTTACCATGAACGGTGTCTGCCCGAAAGCCGGACTCGTCCCAGAAGAATACTTCAGCGCCTTCCTTCTTGGCCTGCCTGGCAATGGCCGGGTACGTCTCGCGCTGCCAGCGTTCAATCGCCTCAGGATCTCTCTGATATGCGCGCTGCAATGGCTTCTGCGGCGTCAGCCCCAGTTTCGCCAGCAATTCACCAACAGCGGTTACGCCCAGTTTCACGCCAAATTTCTGCTCGATCAGTTCGGCAACGACCGCTCGCGTCCACAAACCGAAATCCAACCCGTACTGCCGCGGGTCGCGGCCATTGACCCATCGAAACACTTGCCGCTCCTGCGCCGGCGTCAGCGTGCGCGGTCGCCCGGTCGCTTTCGTCGAGCGCAATGCCTTGATGCCGACCCCCGGGCGCAACGCGGCATTCAGCCACTTGTATATCGTCGTCCGGTTGAATCCGTATGCCTCGATGACCTTCGCTGCCGGCTCGCCTTCGCGCACTCGCTCGACCGCCATCAGCCGGATTTCTTCCAGCGTCTTGTGATCAAATGAACGGCCGTCTCTCTTCATGCAACATGCGATCGTCATGGAGCAAGAAAGTTCCATGTTTGTCGACTTATTTACCGACTACTGAGTAA
>JANJXF010000171.1 GCA_024709165.1 Thiobacillus sp.
GGTCGCGCGGAATTTCGCGCTGTCGTATTGGGGCAGCCTGCGCTCGGGATGGATGTGCAGCACGCTGTCGACCATCTTCCGGATCGGCCTGTTCTGCAGGCTCGCGTTGACCACCTGCACCACCACCGGGATCGAGGCGAGTTTGCCCATCGTGTCGGTGCTGGAGAGCAGTTTGTCACGGAAGGTGGCACCGCCCTTTTTGAACTTGATCGCCTTGGCGCGCAACATGGTATGCGGAAAATCGAGGTTCCACGGATGCGGCGGCACGTAGGGACACTTGGTCATGTAGCACAGGTCGCACAGATAGCACTCGTCGACCACTTTCCAGTAGTCGGGCTTCGCGACACCGTCGACTTCCATGGTCGAGGATTCGTCCACCAGATCGAACAGGGTCGGGAACGCGGTACACAGCGACACGCAGCGGCGGCAGCCGTGACAGATGTCGAAGATGCGTTCGAGTTCGTGGTTGAGCTTGTCCTCGTTGTAGAAGTCCGGATTTTTCCAATCAAGCGGGTGACGGGTCGGGGCTTCGAGGCTGCCTTCACGAATGTCCATGGGAATCCTTGTGGTACGAAAGCCGGAAAAATCATCCACGAAGGACGCGAAGGGACGCAAAGAAAATCGTCAGTCATGACGGCGAGCCGGGTGCGCCGTGTGTTTTGCCCTTGCTTTGTGTTCCTTCGCGCCCTTCGCGGATAAAGCTTTGAAAAGGGCGGGTGCAGGCCCGCCCCTTCTGCGAGAGAGATTTACGCGCCCAGGCTGTCCAGGGTTTTCTGGAACTTGTTGGCGTGCGAGCGCTCGGCCTTGGCCAGCGTCTCGAACCAGTCGGCAATCTCGTCGAAGCCTTCGGTGCGGGCGTCCTTGGCCATGCCCGGGTACATATCGGTGTACTCGTGCGTCTCGCCCGCGATCGCGGTCTTCAGGTTCTCGGCAGTGGGGCCGAACGGCATGCCGGTCGCCGGGTCGCCGCACTTCTCCAGATACTCCAGATGGCCGTGGGCGTGGCCGGTCTCGCCTTCCGCGGTGGAGCGGAATACAGAGGCGACGTCGTTGTAGCCCTCGACATCCGCCTTGGCTGCAAAGTAGAGGTAGCGGCGGTTGGCCTGGGATTCGCCGGCAAAGGCGTCTTTCAGATGCTGTTCGGTTTTTGAGCCCTTGAGTTGCATAACCTGATCTCCTTGGTTGAAGTGAGGATTGCCCTGCAGCAGACTTGTCTGCCCCCTGACGCATGAACTGCCATACTTTTTATAGCATTTCACCCTATCAAGGCTATCGATAATTAGATTAAGTCTAATATCTATCTCAAGAATAGTTCAAGTATTACAATGTTGTCAACCGCAAACCGTTTTCCGGAGCACTCGACATGGCCGTGCCACCCGATGAGGCGTCCTGGCGTCAACGCCTGAGTCCCGAACAGTATCGCGTCCTGCGCGAACATGCCACCGAGGCCGCCTTCACCGGGCGATACTGGGACCACCACGGCCATGGCACCTACCGCTGTGCGGGCTGCGGGGCTCCCCTGTTCGACTCCGGTGGGAAATTCGATTCGGGTACCGGCTGGCCGAGTTTCAGCCGTCCGGTCGATGGCGCAGCCGTGAAGGAAACGACCGACACGAGCCACGGCATGGTGCGTACCGAAGTGGCCTGCAAGCAGTGCGGCTCGCACCTGGGCCACGTTTTCCCCGATGGCCCCGCTCCCAGCGGCCTGCGCTACTGCATCAATTCGGCCGCGCTGGATTTCGCAGAACGGAAGGCCTGAACGTGCAGCGTTTCGATGCCGAAATCGTGGCGATCACGCCGGCAACGCCCACCATTCACACGCTGCGGCTGTCGATTCCCGATCCGGCGTTCCGCTTTCTGCCGGGGCAATGGGTCGACTTCAGCGTCGAAATCGACGGCACGCCATGTACGGCAGGCTACTCCATCACCAATTCTCCACTCGACCGCGGCGCTATCGAACTGGCGATCCGCACCAGCGCACGGCATCCGCTGGCACGCTGGATTCATGGCGCGGCGCGTGTAGGCAACCGTGTGCGGGTGAGCCAAGGCCAGGGACCGTTCGTGTTTCTGCCGGAAATGAGCGAGAACATTGTGCTGATCGGCGGCGGTGTCGGCGTCACGCCGCTGATTTCAATTTTCCGCCATGTGCGCGACGCTGGCCTGCCGACACGCGCGCACCTCCTCTATAGCGTTTCCTCACCGGAGGAAATCCTTTTCCGTGACGAACTCAGGGCCGCAGCAGACACGCACGCCAACCTCTCCGCGAACTTCACCGTGTCGCAGCCCGCAACGGGGTGGACCGGCCTCGCCGGCCGCATCGACGCAGCCAAGCTCGGCCGGATCGACGCGCCGCCGGACACGCTCTACTATCTGTGCGGCCCCAAGGGCATGGTCGAGGACATGAGCGCCCTGCTGCACGAGAAAATGGGCGTACCGATGAGCCGCATCATCTTCGAAAAGTGGTGGTAGCCGGAACGATCCGACCATTCGCGCGCGTCGTCCGAAGCGTTATGTTTGCCCCTTGCATCTGAACGGAGACCGAGCCATGCGCAGCGCTGTCCTTCTCGTCGCCCTCCTTGCCTGTGGCGCCGCCCTCGCCGGCCCCCAGGATGTCGTGCGATCCTACCCATCGCAGAGCGTCGCTCCGGATGTGCATGTGATCCACGGACCGCAAGGCGTGCCCTCGGTCGGTAACCAGGGCTTCATGAACAATCCCGCCTGGGTTGTCACCGCGGACGGTGTCGTGATCATCGACCCCGGTTCCAGCGTGCAGGTCGGGCGCATGGTCGTCGCGCAACTGAAGCAGACGACGGACAAACCGGTCACCCACGTGTTCAACACCCATGTCCACGGCGACCACTGGCTGGGCAACCAAGCGATCCTCGAGGCCTGGCCGCGCGCGAAGCTCATCGGCCACCCGGAGATGATCCGCAAGGCGCACGACGGTGCCGCGGCCTTCTGGGTGCGGCTCATGTCCGGGCTGACCCAGGGCTACACCGACGGCACGCGCGCCGAGATCCCCACGGTGGAAGCGGCCGACGGCCAGAGCTTCAGGATCGGCGACAAAACCTTCCGCATCCACGGCTCGACCGATGCGCACAGCAAGACCGATTTGATGATCGAAATGGTCGAGGACCGCATCGTCTTCACCGGCGACAACGTCCTCAGCCGCCAGGTCATGAGCCTACGCGACGGCACGTTCAAGGGCATAATGCGCGAGACCGGCCGCGCCCTCGCGCTCGATGCGCGCGTTTATGTTCCCGGCCACGGCAAGACCGGCGACCGCACGCTGGTCGAGGAACAGAAGGCCTGGTTCGACACCCTCATGGCGGAGGTGCGGCGCCTGTACGATGCCGGCATGAGCGACTTCGAGATGAAGCCGGTACTGGCCGAAAAACTCAAGGCGTACAGGGACTGGGCGGAGTTCGACGCCAACCTCGGCCCGATGATCAGTCTTGCAGTGCTGGAGATCGAGCAGGAGTAGCCCGCGCGGTCTGCCCTCAATCGTGCAGACGCGTGACACTCGCCGCCCGCCCCGGCTGCCACTCGCCGTCCAGGCTCACCCATTCGACGCGCTCGCCGAGCATGCGCACCACACCGGGGCGACGGTTGTCACCGGTGTCGGAGAACTCGAAATGGAAATCGCGCTGGAACTGTAGTTGCCCGTCCGGATTGCGCGCGAGGCGCAGACGGCGCAGCGCCACGCTGTCGTCGAGAAACTGCACGCCGCCGTCGGCGCAGGCACGGCGGCCGGCGGCGACAGCCTGTTCGCGCGCGTTGAGGCCGGCATACCAGTACCACGCGGCCGCGCCGAACAGCGCCAGCAGCAGGATTTCCCAGCTCACTATCCGGGCGTGTCGGATTTGACCGGGCTGCGGAACAAGGCTGCTACTTGCTTTTTCCTGGGCAGCGGATGCGCTGGCGCCGGTGTGCTGTCGAGGCGCGCGGAGTCGCGCGGTTCGTAGGGGGCGTCGAACAGGGCGTCGCGCGGCGTGGCCGGACGTGCGCCAGCCGGCCCGCGCGCAGGGCGTTCGGCACGGCCGTTGCGCTCGCGCTGCCGCGGTGGGTGCGACTCGTAGGCCGGCACGTCGGCGGCGCCGGGTTCGAAGCCGGGCACGATGACTACGTCGATGCTGCGGCCGATCAGTTTTTCGATGTCCTTGAGGTAGCGCGTCTCCATCTCGCTCACCAGCGAGATCGCCTCGCCGCTCGCACCGGCGCGGCCGGTGCGGCCGATACGGTGGACGTAGTCCTCGGCGTTGTGCGGCAGGTCGTAGTTGACGACGAAGGGCAGCGCCTCGATGTCGATGCCGCGCGCGGCAACGTCGGTGGCGACGAGCACGCGGATGCTGCCGGCCTTGAAGGCGTCGAGCGCCTTGATGCGTTCCTGCTGCGTCTTGTCACCATGGATGGCGTCGGCGTGGATGCCGGCCTTGTTGAGCTCGTTCGACAGGCGGTTGCAGCCGAGCTTGGTTCCGGTGAACACGAGGACCTGGTTCAGGTCGCGGCTCCTGATGAGGTGCGCGAGCAGCTGGCGCTTGCGCTCCTGCTGCACGGGATGCACGACCTGGGTCACGGTGACGGCGGTTTCGTTGCGCGCGACTTCGATGAAAGTGGGGCTGTTGAGGATGCTGTCGGCGAGCTTGCGGATTTCTTCCGGGAAGGTGGCGGAGAACATCATGTTCACCCGCTGTGCCGGGAGCAGCGCGACGATGCGCTTGAGATCGGGCATGAAGCCCATGTCGAGCATGCGATCGGCCTCGTCGAGCACCAGGGTATTGACCTGATTCAGCAGCAGGGTCTTGTTCTGCACGTGATCGAGCAGGCGTCCGGGGGTCGCCACCAGGATCTCGACACCCGTCTTGAGAATCGGAATCTGGGTGTTGATGTTGACGCCACCGTAGACCACCAGCGAGCGCAGCGGCACGTGCCGAGTATAGGCCTGAATGCTCTCCTCGACCTGGATCGCCAGTTCGCGGGTCGGGGTAAGGATGAGCGCACGAATCGGATGCTTGGCCGGCGAGGTGCTGGTGTTGGCGAAGGGCAGCAGACGCTGGATCAGCGGCAGTGCGAAGGCGGCGGTCTTGCCGGTTCCGGTCTGCGCCGCGCCAAGGATGTCGCCGCCGTGCAGCGCAAGAGGGATCACCTGCGCCTGAATCGGCGTGGGGGTGGCGTAGCCCATCTCGTCGAGGGCGCGCAGGATGTCGGGGGCGAGCCCCAGTTCAGCGAATGTCGTCAAGGTGCATCCAGTCAGATTCCAATCCAGTCAAAGCCCGCATCCTGGCAGGCCACGCATACTTCCCCCGCGTCGCAGTCGAGCGCCCCTGCAAGAG
This sequence comes from Thiobacillus sp., assembly GCA_024709165.1. GTDB lineage: Bacteria > Pseudomonadota > Gammaproteobacteria > Burkholderiales > Thiobacillaceae > Thiobacillus. The sequence goes on from JANJXF010000171.1 coordinate 5,334, forward strand.
CCTGCCGCGCCAGCTCGGGGGTGTTGTTCTTCAGCGAGACGTGCGCCGCCATCACGCATTGCAGCCGGTCGTGCCGAAGCTTCGCCAGCAGGGCCGCCGCCTGGCCGTTTTCCAGGTGGCCAAAGCGCCCGCCGACGCGGCGCTTGAGGCTCGCCGGATACGGCCCGTTCTGCAACATCACGGCATCGTGGTTGCACTCGAGCACCAGCGCGTCCACGCCGGCGAGTGTCGCCTCGATGTGCGGCGTGCTGCAGCCGGCGTCGGTGAGCACGCCCAGCCGCCGCCTGCCGTCGCCGAACACGTACTGTACGGGCTCGCGTGCGTCGTGCGGCACCGGGTAGGGCTGGATTTCCAGCCCGTCGATGGCCCATGCGGCGTGGCTGTCGACGACTTGCACGGCGACGCCTTCGAGGTCCTGCGCCATCGCCAGCGTGCCGGCCGTGAGCCACACCGGCAAGTGGTACCTGCGCGCCAGCCTGCCGACGCCACCGATGTGATCGGTGTGCTCGTGGGTCACCACGATGCCGGCGAGCGCGCCCGGCGCAAGGCCCAGCCGCGCCAGCCGCGCCACGCTGTCGGCCAGACCGAAGCCGCAGTCCATCAGCACCCGCGTCGCACCGGCTTCCACCACCAGGCCGTTGCCGGCACTGCCGCTACCGAGAAAGGCGAAGCGCACGCGCGCGTCCCGCGTCTACTTGAGTTCCTTGTGCAGCAGGGTGAGGATGCGGGTCTGCGTGCTGGCATCCGCGCCCTCGACGTTGACGCGGCTCTTCTCTCCGGCGTCGCCGATGACGATGCGCACCTGCGGCGAAGCCTGCGGTTTCTTGCTGCGCCAGAAGGCGAGCTTGGCCAGCATGCCTTCGTCGCGCTTGCTGGCGTTGTCGATCTCGGGATCGATATAGCGCACGAAATACGTGCCCTTGGTGCGGTCGCGGTCTTCCACCGCAAATCCTATACGGTCGAGCGCAAGGCCGACACGGCGCCACGCGCGGTCGAAGGGCTCGTCGACCTCCAGCAGCGCGCTGCCGGCGTCGCGCACGAGGCGCGCCTGCTCCGGCGTCTGCTGCGTCGCGAGCAGGGTCTGTGCGCGGTTTTCCTCGACGCCAAAGCGCAGCATCAGCCGGCGCAACATTTCCGCTTCCAGTTCGGGGTCGGCCGCACGCGGCTGCCACACGGTCTTGTCGCGTCCCTCGGTGGCGTAGACTTCCATCATGCCGCGGTGACTGAGGTAGATTTCGGTTCCGCCCTGCCCGGCCTCGATGCGCGTGCGGAACTTGTCGCGCTCGGCGGTCGAATACAGGCCTTCGAGCACCTTGCCGAGCGTGCGCCGGATCGCGTCCTGCGGAATCTTGGCGCGGTTTTCCGCCCAGTCGGTTTCCATCACCCCGGTCTCAGGCGATTCCAGGTTAATGATGAACCCCGTCTCCTGCCAGAAATCCTTGATCACCGGCCATACCTGCTGCGGCGTCGCCTGTACCACCAGCCAGCGCTGCGTGCCGGCGCGCTCGATACGTGCCTTGTCCTGCTGCGGCAGCAGGCCCTGCGCGCCGCTCGGTGCGGTCTTGCGTTCCTGGCTGTAGGTGGAGAGCGTGGCGGCACCGCTGCCCTGGGCGTCGGGAATGGCATAGCGATTGTCGGCAGTCGGCGCCACCAGATCGGGCGGCACTTCCAGCGTCGGCAGCTTGCCGGCCGACTTGTAGTCGATCTTCTTGGATTCGATCACGCCGCAACCGGTGGCGGTCAGGGCGATCAGCAACAGCTGGGGCAAAACACGCATGAGGAGTCCTGTGGCGTCGGCGGCAACACGGCCGCACTAGATGAGTCGGGCGTGGCGCATGGCCTCGCGCAGGGTGTCGTGATGGGTCGCGGACAAAGGCGTCAACGGCAGGCGCAGACCGCCGCCGATGAGGCCGAGTTCGGCGCACGCCCACTTCACCGGAATCGGGTTGGCCTCGACGAACAGCTTGCTGTGCAGGGGCAGCAGCAGGTTGTTGAGTTCACGCGCACGCACGAGATCGCCGGCAAACGCAGCCTCGCACATCTGGTGCATGAGTTTCGGCGCGACGTTGGCCGTCACCGAGATCACGCCATGCCCGCCCAGCAGCACGAACGGCAGCGCCGAGGCGTCGTCGCCACTGTATAGCGCCAGATGCGCCGGGGCGCGGCGGATCAGATCGCTCGCACGCTCCATGTTGCCGGTGGCGTCCTTGATGCCGACCACGCCCGGCACTTCGGCCAGGCGCAGCGCGGTGTCGTTGGCGAGATCGGCGACGGTACGGCCGGGGACGTTGTAGAGAATGAGCGGCAGGTCGACCGCCTCGGCGATCCTGCGGTAGTGCTGGTACAGACCTTCCTGGGTCGGCTTGTTGTAATAGGGCACAACCGACAGGCCCGCCTGCGCGCCGGCGGTTTTCGCACATTCGGTGAGCTCGATCGCCTCGCTGGTGGAGTTGGCGCCGGTGCCGGCGATCACCGGCACGCGGCCGGCGGCCTGATCGAGCACGGTGCGGATGAGGAGACAGTGTTCGTCGTAGTCGACTGTCGGCGATTCGCCGGTGGTGCCGACGACGACGATGCCGTCGGTGCCTTCGGCGATATGCCAGTCGACCAGGCGGCGCAGCGCGTTGAGGTCGAGTGTGCCGTCATCCGTCATGGGGGTGACGATCGCGACCAGGCTGCCCCGGGGAGTGTTCATGTCTGCCATGCTGAATCCGCAACGCGCCGCCGGACGACGCGACCACAATGAAATCCCATCATTCTAATGCATCTTGGCGCGCACCGCTTTGCCGGCTACCCCTGGGGCGGGCGCGGATTGTGCCAGCGGCCGCCGGCCAGCAGCAGGTCCCCTTCGCTCGGCCCCCAGGTGCCCGCTTCGTACGGGCAGACGGGATCGTGATGCGACAGCACCGGCTCGACCACGCGCCAGGCCGCCTCCACTGCGTCCTGGCGCGCGAACAACATGGCTTCGCCGTCCATGGCGTCGCCAAGCAGGCGTTCGTAGGCGCTCATCTCGTCCGGATGGTTGTTGCACACATACAGTTCCACCGGTCGCCCCACCATGCGGTCGCCGGCGTTCTTGGTGCGCGCGCCCAATGCGATCGACACCGTGGGCGACAAGCGCATGCGCAGGTAATTCGGTGCCAGCGGGCCGGCTTCGGACAGGGCGAACACACGCTGCGGCGGCAACTGGAATTCGGCACGGATCTCGGTGGTGGTGAGCGGCAGGTGCTTGCCGGTACGCACGATGAAGGGCACGCCCGCCCAGCGCCAGGTGTCGACGAAGAAGCGCACTGCGGCGAACGTCTCCGTGTCCGAGCCGTGGCCGACGCCATCCTCGCCGCGGTAGCCCGCGTACTGCCCGCGCACGACGTCGCCCGGGGCCAGCGGGCGGATCGCCTTGAGCAGCTTGGCCTGCTCGTCGCGCACCGCCTCGGCGCTGGTGCCGAGCGGCGGCTCCATCGCCAGCAGGGCAAGAATCTGGAGCAGATGGTTCTGCAGCACGTCGCGGATCGCGCCGACGGAATCGTAGAAGCGGCCGCGGCCGGCGACGCCGAAGTTCTCCGCCATGGTGATCTGGATCTGGCGGATGTGGTTGCGGTTCCAGATCGGTTCGAGAAAGGAGTTGGCGAAGCGGAAATACAGGATGTTCTGCACCGCCTCCTTGCCGAGATAATGATCGATGCGGAAGATGTCTGACTCCGGCAGCGCTTCGTGCAGCGTGGCGTTGAGCGAGCGCGCCGATTCGAGGTCGCGGCCGAACGGTTTTTCCACCACCACCCGCGCGCCCGCGGTACACCCGGCCGAAGCGAGGCCGCGGACCACCACGGGGAACATCGCGGGCGGAATCGCAAAGTAGTGCAGCGGACGCTGGCGGTGTTCCAGAGCGCGGCGCAGCGCGGCGAAGGTTTCCGCGTCCGTGTAGTCGCCGTTGATGAAGGTCATCAGGCTGGCGAGGTTGCGGAACACGGCATCGTCGACACCCCCGCCGAAAGTCTCGATGCCGTCACGTGCGTGCTGGCGCAGGCGTTCGAGGTCCCATTCAGGCGTGTGCGCCACGCAGATCACCGGCGGCAAGGTGCGGCCGTGGCGCAGCATGTCGTGCAGCGCGGGGAAGATCTTGCGCCGCGCCAGGTCGCCCGTGGCGCCGAACAGAACAATGGCATCCGAAACCGGTTTGTCTGACATCGTGCTTCGCTCCTCGAAAGATTCCATGATGAACCTGCGACCCGTCCGGCAAATGCGTCAGCGCCGTGCCAGCACCGCCAGCCAGCCTCCCAGCGCATCGATACCGGATGCGATGCCGTGCGCCACCAGCGGCACCGCCCACACCCACGCAGCCAGCACGCCCAGCGCGGCGACGCCAAGGCCTGCGGAGAACATGTCGATGCCAAGGCTGCCACGGGCGAACAGCCCGAATGCAAGCTGGACCAGCAGGGCCAGCGCCAGAAGCGGCAACGCGAGCTGGATGCCGGCGGCGATGAGCCAGCCGCCCGCTTCCGCAAGCGTGCGCAGATCGGCCGTAGCCGGCAGCAGAGCGACAGGCATCGCAGTGAAGCTGTCGCGCAGCGCATCGACCACCAGCAGGTGGCCGCTGGCGGCAAGAAAGGCCATCGCCGCGAGCCAGCCGGCGAGCGCTCGCCAGGCGGCGTCCAGGGGTTCGGCCTGCTCCGCGGTGAGCGTGGTGAGGCCAGCCGTGGCGGTGTGGCCGAACCAGGCGAACCCGGCGCCGACGGCGGCGAACACCAGCCGCACGCTCAGCGCCAGCGCGGCGCCCCACAGCGCTTCCAGGCCCAGCGCCAGGACGCCTTGGACGCTGAACGGCACCGGCGCACTGGCGCTCACTCCGGGTGCCAGCGCGGCCGCGAGCGCCGCCGCGAGGCCGAGGCGCAGCATCCATGGCAGACGCCCGATCAGAGGATCGAACCATGCCCAGCCGGCAAGCCGCGCGAACACCAGCGTCCAGACAGCCAGATGGGCTTCGGCGAGCGGGATCACTCCAGCAAGGCCGGGAAATCGGTCAACAGCATGCGCGCGAAATCGGCGAGCTGGCCGCCCATCCACGCACCGAGGAGCGCCAGCACAAACGCGACAACAAGGAGCTTGGGCACGAACGACAGAGTCGGTTCGAGGATCTGCGTGGCAGCCTGGAACAGGCTGACGGCGACGGCCACGGCCAGTCCGGCAAGCAGCGGCGGCGCGGCGAGAAGCAGGGCGAGCCAGAGCGCGTCGCGCGCGAGCTCTTCCATCAAAAGCTGCCTATCAGCGAGCCGACCAGCAGATGCCAGCCATCGATGCTGACGAACAGCAGCAGCTTCAGCGGCAGCGACACGAGCTGGGGTGGCAGCATGATCATGCCAAGCGCGGTGAGCACGGCGGCGACCACGAGATCGATGATGAGGAACGGCAGCACCACCATGAAACCGATCTGGAAGGCGGTCTTGAGTTCGCTGGTGAGAAAGGCGGGAGCGAGCGCGGCCAGCGGCACGGTCTCGACACGCTTCGGGTCGACAGTTCTGTCGTCGACAGTGAAGAGCGCCAGATCCTCCGCGCGCGTCTGGCGCAGCATGAAGGCCTTCAGCGGATCGGCCGCTTTTGCCGCAGCATCGTTGAAACTCAACGCACCCGAAAGAAACGGCTGGTACGCCACGGCGTCGATGGTCTTCAACGCCGGGGACATGACGAAGATCGTCAGCAGCACCGCCAGCCCGCTCAGCACCAGATTCGGCGGCGCGGTGTGGCTGCCGAGCCCCTGGCGCAACAGGAACAGCACCACGGCGATGCGGGCGAAGGCGCTGAACGCCAGCAGCAGCGCCGGCAGGAAGGGGAACAGCAGCAGCCAGGGCAGGCTCGCCCCCGGCACGCCGATGACCTGCCCACCCGCGCCAGGCGTGACACTCAACAGCGGCACGCTCGATTCGGCGGCGAAGGCGGTGCCGCTCGCGAACAGCACACACAGCAGGAACAGTATCCTCATGCGCGCGGCTCCGTCGGTGGCGCTCCGGACAGGACATGCAACAGACGCACGTTGCCGCTGCCGACTCCCAGCACGAGGCGCGCATCCTCGATCTCGACCACGACGACGCGCTCGCGCGGCCCCACTGCGGTCGAACCGACCACCCGGATTGCACCCTGCGCGCCCATCCCCGGCAGATGGCGGCGCGCGAGCCAGGCGACCGCGACGAACCCGCCGAGGATGAGGACGAGACTGACGATGACGGTGATGAGACTGGAAGCGGTCATGCGGCACGCTCCGTGATGGTGAGCAACGCCCAGCGGGTCATCGTTCCGGGATCGCGCGGCAGTTCCAGGCCGAGCGTCACGGTCACGCCGTCCACCGCGATACGCCAGGCGAATGCGGCCGGCACGTGCGCCACATCCGGCTGGTCGAGCCAGCGTTCCGCCAGCATGGCATCCAGCGCGGCCTGCAAGCCTGCGGACAGGAACGGTGCCCGCCCACCCGTAAAGCGGCCGCCCAGCCGCCGCGCCAGCCACAGTGCGGCGAGCGCATCGTCGATCCGCCAGGCCGGGACGCCTGGTGCAACGGCCGGCGCCTGCGCGGCCACCGGTTCGAGCCGCACCGTGCAGCGCAGGCGCACGCACAGGGTATCCGCGAGCGAACGCTCCAGGCGCGCCGCGATGCCCTCGCCAGCTTGCAGCGGTGCCGCCAGCCAGGCGTGTTCCTCGCCGGTGAGTTCGAGCAGTTTCATGGTCCGCGCCGCCCGCCTTCGCGGCGGTGCCTCAGTTCGGCCAGTTCGTCGTGCTGGCGCTGCTCGATGCGGCGCTGTTGCACCGCGAGATGCGCCCGATGGCGCTGTTCGAGCAGTTGCAGCGCCTTGAGCCGTTGCGCCGCCTGCATCCATTCCGCAAGACGCGCCTGCCATGCGTGCCACGTGGCGTCGATGGCGGCCTGTGCGGCGGCGCGCTCGTCCGCCTGGGCGCGCTGCAGGCGCTGTGCTTCCCGTAATTGCACCGCCGGCACGCCGCTGCGCAGGCGTCCGCCAAGTTGGACGATGTGCGCGTCGCGCAGGCTGTCGAGTTGCACCAGGCGGCCACGCGCGCGCAACCAGACGCCGTGGCCATGTTTGACCGCACGCGACAACACCTCGGCACGCTGTTCCGCGAGCGCGAGCACGCGCGCCAGGGCGAACGGCCTCACGCGAGCACCTCGTCGAGACCGGCCTGCGCGGCGTCAAGCGTGGCGCGTTCGCGCATGCCCTGCATGAGATAGCCCTGCATGCGCGGATACAGGCGCACGCCCTCGTCGAGCACGAGGTCGGCCCCCGGAACGTAGGCGCCGACCGCCATCAGGTCGCGGCTGCGCATATAGCGTGAATACAGATACTTGAAGCGGCGCGTGCGCTCCAAGGTTTCTTCGGAAAGCAGGTCCGGCTGCGCCCGGCTGATCGAGGCCTCGATATCGATCGCCGGGTAGTGGCCGGCGTCGGCGAGGTCGCGGCTCAGCACGATATGCCCGTCGAGAATCGCGCGCGCGGCGTCGGCGATCGGATCCTGCTGGTCGTCGCCTTCCATCAGCACGGTGAAAAAGGCAGTGATCGATCCGCCGCCCGGCTTGCCGTTGCCAGCGCGCTCGGCGAGCGCGGGCAGCTTGGCGAACACCGAGGGCGGATAGCCCTTGGTCGCCGGCGGCTCGCCGATCGCCAGCGCCACTTCGCGCTGCGCCATGGCGTACCGCGTGAGCGAGTCCATGATGAGCAGCACGTGCTTGCCGTGATCACGGAAATACTCAGCGATCGACATGGCGTAGGCCGCGCCATTGAGGCGCATCAGCGGTGGATGGTCGGCGGGCGAAGCGACCACGACCGCACGCGTCATGCCCTCGGCGCCGAGAATGCGGTCGATGAATTCCTTGACCTCGCGGCCGCGCTCGCCAATCAGCCCGACCACCACGACGTCGGCCTCGGTATAGCGTGCCATCATGCCGAGCAGCACGCTCTTGCCGACGCCGGAGCCCGCGAACAGGCCCAGTCGCTGGCCGCGTCCCACGGTGAGCAGCCCGTTGATCGCACGCACGCCGACGTCGAGCGTCTGACGGATCGGCGCGCGCTCGAGCGGATTGACCGGACGGCTGTAGAGGGGTACGCGGCGCTCAAGCGGCACCGGTCCCAGACCGTCGAGCGGCCGCCCGGCGCCATCGAGCACGCGCCCGAGCAGACGCTCGCCCACCGGCACCTGGCGCACACGATCCTGTGCACGCCGGCGCGGCACATAGCGTGCGCCCAGGCGTGGCGGCTGTGCGGCCAGCGGGTCGTCGGGAATCACACGTGCACCGGGCATGACGCCGTAGATGTCGGTCGCCGGCATGATGAACAGCCGGTCACCGGAAAAACCGGCGACTTCGGCCTCGATGCTCTGCCCACCCGGAACCTGCACGCTGCACTGGCTGCCCACCGGCAGCCGCAGGCCGACCGCCTCCATCACCAGACCGGACACGCGGGTCAGTCTCCCGCTCGACGCGATGGGCGTCGCCCATCCCACCGCGCGGCGGCAGTTGGCAAGGTACTCGCGCAAGCGAACGGTGCGTTCGCTCATGCATGAAGCTCCACGGTCAGGCAGGCCGTCGCAACGGACATGGCGGGTTCCGCAAGAAAAAATCAGGCAGCATCATAACGCCCACATGGCCTCAATCGAGCCAGTCCCGACTGGAGCCGAGCACCTGCACCACCTGGCGCCAGCGCGCCGGCAGGGTGGCGTCGATGTCGCCGTGCGGCGACTCGATCAGGCAACCGCCGCGCACGATGCGCACGTCCTCGACGATGCGCAGGCGCGCCTTGTCGAGCACCTGTTCCAAGTGCGGGCGCACCAGCGCGGCATCTTCCGGATTGAGCAGCAGGCGCGCCTCGCGCGTGCTCTCCACCATCTGCTTCAGCGCCAGGTTGACGATCTCCAGGATGCGCTCGGGATGCGCGGCGAGCTCGCCCGCCACCACCTGCCGCGCAATGTCGAGCGCGAGCTCCAGAACCATGTCGGCGAGACGAAAATCGAGGTTGTCGAGGGTATCGCCGAAACTCTCGACGAGCTGCTTCATGCGCGCGCACGATTGTTCGCTTTCCGCGCGTCCTGCGGCCAGTCCTTCCGCATAGGCTTCGGCGCGCACCTGTTCGCGCAGCCGTGCCAGTTCGGCCTGTGAATCGGGCTCGGATGGCGGTACGGGGATCGCCGGCTCCACCACCTCCCAACGTTCGAAGGCGGTGTTGTCGTCGTCGCGGTTCATGCGGCGCTCTCCTCGGCGATGTGAATCGCTCCTTCGGCCAACAGGCGCCGCAGGCTTTCACCTACGGCCGCGTGCGCACCCTGGATTTCGCTGACCGGCACGGCACCCAGCGTGTCGAGATCATCGCGCAGGCGCTGTGCCGCCGTCGGCGTCATCACCGCCGTCAGTGCGTCGAGTACGCGGCCGTCGCTGCCCTTCAAAGCATGCAGCAGCGTGTCAGCACCGATGTTGCGCAGGAAAGTTTTCCGTCCCGCCTCGGACAGGCGCACGAGATCATCGAAATCCAGATTACGCATGCGCAGGCGCGCGGCCAGATCCGCATCGCGCTGCCCCAGCTGGTTCAGCGCCGCGGCACTGCTGCCCGAGCTCATCTGCGCAAGGAGTGTCGCCGCCATCGCCTCACCCGGTGCCACGACCGCGCGCTCGAGTCCCGCCAGCCAGCCGTCCAGCTCGGCCAGCGCGTCGGGGGTCGGGACACCGCCCTGCGCGAGACCCTGCAAGGTATCGGCACGCTGGGCAGCCGGCAGCAGTTCCAGCGCCGCCGCTGCAACATCGTGCGGCAACTGTCCGACGATGGCTGCAACGAGCGCGGGAGACAGCGGCTCCAACAAGCCGGCAATCTCGGCTGGCGGGCGCCACGCCAGCCGCTCCAGTGCCGCCGTAGTCGATACGCTGATGCGTTGCAGCGCCTCGCGCGCATGATCGGGCGGCAGCGCCTGGTTCAGCGCATCGCCAAGAAAGCGGCGCGTATCGGCCGCAAAGCCGGTCTGTTCGGCCGCCTCGGCGGCATAGTCGCGCAGGATCTCGCGCACCCGTTCACGCGGCAGCACTTCGATGGCACGCATGGCGCTGCCAAGCTCGCTGACCTCCTGCGGGCCAAGACAGCGGAACACCGCGGCAGCCGCATCCTCGCCGAGAGCAAGCAGCAGCGCGGCGGCCCTTTCCATCCCCGCCCGGCTCATGCACGCATCCACAGGCGCACCACGTCGGCCGCTACCCGCGGGTCGGCGAGCACCTCGCTGCGCAGGCCGCCCAGCACGGCATCGAGATCGTCCTCGGCGGGTGCCGGTTGCAGCGTGGTGCGGCGACGCCACAGCAGGAATCCTCCCAGCACCAGCACGGAGAGGCCTGCGGCCCAGAGCAGAATTGCCGGTGACAATCCGTTCGTGGTCGACACCGGCTCCGTCACACGTACCGGAGGAATCGACGCCGACGCGACGGTCTGCGACGCCGGCGGCAGCACCACGCGCTGCGCAGGGGCCGAGGCCGCCGCGGGCAGCACGAACACGCCCAGGCTGTCGCCGCGCGAACGCAGCAACCCCAGCGCTTGCCAGGCCATCTGCTCGGCCCGGCGCACATCCTCCGGTACGGCATCGAACCCCAGAATGGCAACCGCGTTCACGCGCACCACGCGCCCTTCGGGCACGCGCGTGGTGCGCACGCTTTTTTCCAGCGGGCGCGCCTCGCCCGCCACCACGACGTTGCGCACGCGTTCGACGGTTTGCACGGTTTCGCTGTCGTCGAGCGTGGCGGTGACCTGCACGCTGACGCGCTCGCCAAGCCACGGGGTCAGCACCGCCAGCGCACGCCGCGCAAGATCCTGTTCGATCGCCACGCGCGCAGAGGATGCTGGAACCGCCTCGACCGCGCCCTGTACCACGCCGTGCGGATCGATCACCTTGACCTGGTCGCGTTGCAGGCGCGGCACGCTCGCTGCCACCAGGGTCTGGATGCTGGTCACCTGCGCCGTATCGAGCGCGCTGCCGGAACGCAGGCGCACCAGCACTGCGGCGGTGGCGGGCGGTGCGTCGCGCAGGAAGGGCGACACTTTCGGCAGTGCAAGATGAACACGGGCAAGCTCGACCGGCTCGAGCGCCTGCACCGAACGCGCGAGTTCCCGTTCCAGCACGCGCTGCTGCCGCTGCTGCGCCTGGGTCGAGGTGAGTCCGAGCGCTGGCGTGTCGGCAGCCGTATCGGCGGCGGCATCGTCGCTGCGCGGCAGCCCACGTGCGGCGAGGCGATAACGCGCAGCGTGCAGGCGGTCGGCGGGCACCTCGATGCGACCGTCGAGCGGCGACAGACGATAGGGGATGTCCAGTTGTTCGAGGGCAGCGATGACTTCGCCGCCGGCGCGATCCGACAGTTGCGCGTACAGCGTCTGGTAAACAGGCGCGTTGAAACGCAGCCACGCCGCGGCCAATGCCGCGAGTGGCAGGACAACCAGCAATGCGAGCATGAACCGGCGCAAGGGGCTGGCGTCGACAACGAGGTCGCGCAGGGCGCTCAGCCAAGCCGGCACTGACCGCACCTCGTCCGTATCAGGCGGTCCGGCCGGGCCGCGTCAATCTGAAGGGAGTGAATGTCCACGTTTTGATTATATAGTGCGTTACAACCAGTCCGGCGCGACAACGGCGCGCAGCACGGCCTCGAGGCCGCCATTGCGCGCGCGCGCCTGGAACCACCAGATCGCACCTTTCTTCAGGGAGGTGTCGAGATCCTTGCCGGCAAGCAGGCGCATCGCCGCCTGGCCCAGGGTGGGCTGATGCCCCACCACCAGCGCCGGGTACGGTGCGTCCGGCCAGCCTGCGGCGGCGAGCACGCTATCCGCCGTCACACCCGGCGCGAGCGCCGGCAGCGTTTCGTAATCGCGTCCCAGCGCCTGCGCGGTCTGCATGGTGCGCGTGGCGGGGCTGACGAGAATGCGGATGTCCGGCGGCAGGCGCGGATTGAGCCAGTCGGCCACGCGCGTGGCCTGCCTGCGGCCGCGCGCGGTGAGCGCGCGTGCGAGATCGGGCACACCATCCTCGGCTTCTGCATGACGCCACAGTATCAGGTCCATTTTCGGCTCCTGCTTGTCCACGACCTTCCTATTGTGCAGCCTTCGCGCCCACATCCGACGGCAGCGGCAGGCGCAAAATGAAGCGGGTGGGGGCGCCGGGCTCGCTCATTACCCCAGTGCTGCCGCCGTGTTTTTCCGCCACGGTGCGAACGAAGTAGAGGCCGAGGCCGCTTCCGCCAGCCGCACCGCTGCCGCGGCTGAAGCGCTGGAACAGGCGTGCCTGTACGTCAGCAGCGATACCCGGACCATGGTCGGTGACGGTAAGCGTCGCCCACTCACCCGCGATTTCCAGGGCCACTTCGACCTCGGTTTCTTGCGGCGCATGCTGCACGGCATTCAGCACCAGATTCAGCAGAGCACGATGCAGGAGACCGAATTCACCCTGTACCCATACCGGTTCGTCCGGCAGGTGGCGCACCAGGCGTACGACGCGAGCGCGCGCCGCTGTCCAGGCGTCGTCGACGGCCTGGTGCGTCAGCGCGACGAGATCGAGTTCCTCGAAGCGGGTGGCGTCCAGCGCCTCGGCGCGCGCCGCCCGCAGAAATTTTTCGGCCAGGGCCAGGGCACGTGCCAGCGGCTCGTGCAACCGCGCGCCGCCGGGCAGGTCATCCAGCCGCATCAGCGCGGCGGCGATCGGCGCGCGAATGTCGTGCGAGAGAAAAGCCAGTGTTTCACGCCGGTCTTCCTGCAATTGGCGCAGGCGGTACGATGCGGCACGAACCTGACGAATGCGGGCCTCGAACGGATCGTGCGGCAGCGCGTGCAACGGCACCCCCTCTTCGCTGCCAAGCTGCTGGCGCAGACGCTGCAACTCGTGGTCGAGAAAACGGCCGGCGCTTTCCAGCCGCCGCCAGCTCCACACCGGATAGGCCAGCAGAATCGCCAGCAACCCCCCCGCGGACGGCACCCAGACATGCAGCAGACCCGGAAGCAGCGCCGAGACGGCCATCACCGCCACAAACCACGCGGCGGTGGCGAGCAGTCCACCCAGCGGATTGGTGCGCGGCAGCCATGCCAGCGGCACCAGCGCGAGCAGCGCCGCGATCGCCAGCACCCATGCCAGCGGCACCTCGCGCACGAGGCGCCCGCTACGCATGGCATCGAGTGCATTGGCGTGAATTTCCACCCCTGGCATTGGCTGGTGCTGACCGGACACGGGTGTCGGCAGGAGGTCGCCCATGCCCGCCGCCGTGGCACCGACCAGCACGATGCGGTCACGAAAGGTGTCGGGCGCGAAGTCGCCCGTCAGCACCTGCGCATAGGACAGGGTACGCACATGCCCGGGCGGCCCGAGAAAGGCGAAGCGTCGCTGACCCTGCCGCACCAGCGCAAACGGCGATTCCTCCGCGATCTTTGGCGCGGCGCGCGACAGGCCGGACGGCAGCGGGCCCGCAGCCGCGAGCACCGCCTGTGCGAAATGCGGCCATACCGGCGCGCCCACGCCCTCCCACAGAAACAGGCTGCGGCCGATGCCATCGAGATCAAGTTCGATGTGCACGCGCCCGAGACCGGCGGCCTGCTCCACGAGCTGGGGCAACGGCAAGGTCTCGAGCACCTGGCCGTTGACGCGGTTGTTCTCCAGCAGCACCGGCAGCACGACATTGCCGGCGCGGCCGACCGCCTCGGCAAGCAGCGCGTCGGCCGGCTGGTCGGCCGTGTCGGGTTCGGCAAACACCAGGTCGAGCCCGATGACGCGTGCACCGTCGGCATGCAGGCGATCGACCAGCGTCGCGTGCAACCGGCGCGACCACGGCCAGCGGCCGAGCTTGGACAGACTGTCCTCGTCGATCGCGACGATGACGACGTCAGCCGGTGGCGGGCGCACCTGCAGGCGCAGCCCGAGGTCGTAGAGAAGATTGTCGACGCGGCCGAGCACACCGCTGCCGGTGGCCGCGATCGCCACCAGCAGCAGAATCAGCGCGCTTGAGAAACGGTCGTTGCCGAACAGATGCAGCAGGCGGTGCACGGGGCAATCACAGCAGCAGCGGCAACAGGAGAAGCAGCACGGGCCAGCGCGGCGCCGGCGGGGCCTCGATCACACGGGTCGCCCAGGGACCGGCCGTGCCGTCGGTTTCGACCAGGCGGGCGGCGAGATAGTGATCGACGCGTTCGACGCGGGCTGCGCGCATCTGCCCGTCGGCGCTCGTTCCCTGCCAGACGACCTCGCGGCGCCCGGCATCGGTGGACAGCACGAGTTCATAGAGCAGCCCGGCGGGCGGCGGCGGAAGCGCAAGTGTGAGACCGCCGTCGGCAAACAGCGGCGCGGCCTGCGCCAGTTCCGGTGCCCCCGGCAACGGATCGTAGACGAAGCGCTGCGGCGGCATGAACGGCCCCGGGCCGTCGGTGTCGACGCTCGCCACGCGCCAGTAATACGCGCCAGGCTGGAGGTCCTTCTCCGGCTGCTGGCGGCTGTCCGTGGTGCGCGTCGCCAGCAGCGGCTCGGCGAAGCCGGCATCGCGCCCCAGTTCCACCCGATAGGCATCGGCACCCACCACGGGACTCCATTGCAGCACAGGACGCGGAGCGCGCACGCGTGCACCGGGTGCCACGGCCAACGGTGCGAAGGGTCGCGCATCGAGCTCGAACGCGTGCACGGCGTCCATCCCATGCAGGCCCAGCGCATCGCTCGCACGCACACGCAGGGTGTAGTGGCCGTCGGGCAGATCGCTGAAACTGAGGTGCGGCGCCGTGTTCGCCTGTTCCAGAAGGATGCGCTCGAACATCGCGTCCGGCGCGATCTGTCCCTGCCACGCCACGGCGCCGGCCTGCGCCGGCAGCACGAAGCGCAGCGGCAAGGTATCGATGCGCCGTGGCAGCTCCGCAAGATTCGGCGCGTGCAGCAGGGCGACCGGCGACTGCGGCGACTGACCTGCCGCAACGAGACTGCCGTGTCCGGCGTCGACTCGCACCTCGCGCCCGGCAGCCGCAAGGCCGACCGCGCCTTCCAGGGTTTCCTCGCGGGTGGCATCGGCGTCCGCTGCGACGCGAAAACGTGTGCCGCGTACCGCCGCCACCGCCGAGGGCGTGATCACCTGCAGCCGGTTGCCCGGCGCACGGCGTGGATTGGCGCCCACCTCGATCCGCCCGTGCTGCAGGCGCAGGCGGCTATCGACCATGCCGCCCCCCGCATACACGCTGAGCGTATCGAGCGCCAGCTGCGCACCGGGCTGCAGCACCAGCAGCGAGCCGTCGGCCAGCCGCAGAGTGGTGCTGCTGTTCGCCCCCGCGGCGAGCACGGCGCCGGCACCGAGTGTCTCACCGGCCGCCACCGGACGCTCGACCGCACCCGGCAGCGTCACGCGCGCATCGCCGGACACGGCGACAACCTGCGCCGGTGCTGGCTCGTGGCGCAGCCAGGCGAGCGGAATGCGCAGGGCGTTGCCGGGCACCAGGCGGTAAGGGTCGGCGATGCCGTTGAAGCGTTGCAGGCGCGGCCAGTCTTGCGGCCGCGCAAGATAACGTGCCGACACGCCGATCAGCGTGTCGCCGGGCCGCAGGGTGTAGCGCCATTCCGGCACATCGGAGACGGCGGGCGGCGCGGCGAATGCCGGCAGCGCCAGCAGCAACAGGGCCAGGAAACGCGCGTGCATGACCTACTCGACCCGTTCCAGGCGGTAGCCCTGACGGTACACCGAGGTGAGTCGCCAGCCGTTTTCCGGTATCAGTTTCAGCTTGCTGCGCAGGTGACTGACATGGACATCGAC
Source organism: Thiobacillus sp. (assembly GCA_024709165.1). Taxonomy (GTDB): domain Bacteria; phylum Pseudomonadota; class Gammaproteobacteria; order Burkholderiales; family Thiobacillaceae; genus Thiobacillus. The sequence continues at coordinate 21,109 of JANJXF010000171.1, forward strand.
GGTACGCGTGTCGATGTCGGGATGCGACCCCCATACCACCTGGATGAGGTGTCCTCGCGGCAGCAGCATGCCGACGCGCCCGAAGAAATACAGGGCCAATTCGGTCTCTTTCTCCGTGAGCTTTACCGGTGCGCCATCCTGCTCGAAGCGGCGCTTGTCAAAATCGATGCGCAGGGTGCCGAACTCCTGCACCGGTTCAGGCCGCAACTGTCCCGAGCAGCGCCGTGCGACGGCATGGATGCGCGCGATGAGAACACTGCGCGAGGGCGGCTTGACCATGTAATCGTCGGCACCCGCCTGGATGACCTGCACCACATCCTCCTCGGCGTCGCGTCCGGTGAGGAAGAGCACCGGCGGCAAGGTGCCCTTGAGCTTCAGGCTGGCCATGACGTCGGGGCCGCTCATGTCGGGCAGCATCCAGTCGAACAGGCACAGGTCGTAGCGCTCTTCGGACAGTGCGCGCACGCACTCGCGCCCGGAGCGGAACCAGACGACGTCGTGGCCGGCCTGTCCCAGCCATTCGATGATGGTGGCGGCAAAGGCGGCGTCATCTTCCAGAAAGGCGATTTTCATGGCAGGCGATGCATGGGAGAGGTGCCCGGAATTCATTGTCGGCGTCAAATCTGCAATTGTGCTTGGAAAAGACGGGGAAACCCCGTCCCCAATCTACCAGCAAGAAGGCAATTTCACGAAATTTTGCAGTTCCGCCGCCGTGCCACCGGTCCATCCGGCCGTCACGGCAGCGAGCCAGCCCCGCGCGAACGTGAGCATCGACCCGGGCAGCGGTCCGGCATCCTGTAGCAGTCCGGCGCCAATGTGCGCATCGTTGCGGCGCCCGAGGCCGTCCTGCAGACGGCGCAGGGCAGCAAGATACGGTGCCTGCCGGCACGCCGGACACAACGGGCCGAAGAATTCCGTTGCGTAGCGCTGGCGTTTGATGGCGATACGCAGCGCGTGCTGCTGTGCCGGTGTCATTGTGGAGAACACATGTGCGCCGGCGACGATCGCTTTCTGTCCGCGCCGCATGGATCGCCGGACCAGGTCGACGAGCGCGGCCGTCTGCATGGCGTGTGAAGTCTCCGGCGCCTGGCGCCAGCCGTACTGATACAACCAGCGCTGCATCGCCAGCAGCCAGGCACCGGGACGTGCCGCACCGAGCGCCTCACACATCGCCGCATGCGCTGCTTGCCGCTGCGTTTCGAGCCTCTGCATGCCCTCCTCCCAGACCGCAGGATCGGTGGCATGAGGTGCGATCGCCGGCAGCGTCTCGTCCAGCAGCACGTCCCAGTCACGCGCCGGGCCCAGCGCATCGGCCAGCGTGCGCAGGCCGTCCAGCAGTGGCGCAGGCAGCGCACATGCCTTGCGGTACAGCCACAGTGCCGCACGCAACCGCCTCAGCGCCACCCGCGCCTGATGCACGCATTCGGTCGCCACGAGCGCTCCGGCATATGGAAGGGGGGACAGCACACCGGGCAGGTTCGCCTGGAAATGCGCGAGGCAGTTCTGCAGCGTCGCGGCGAAACCTTCTTCCACGCTCATGCCTGGATCGAGTTGCAGCGGCGCGGCCTTCGCCGGCGCCGCCGTCTCCCCGCGTGCCAGGCGCGCGCCACGCTCGGCCTTGGAGACATCGAACGGCAGGCAGTCCAATGTGTCCGTCCAGCCCAGCGCCAGCGCGAACAGCGCGTCCGCATGGCCGGCCTTGAGCTCGAGTTCGATCTCGCACAGCGGCTCGCGGCGTTTCCCTGCACGCACCTCGCCGACGTCCAGCGCCACCTCGATGTGCGCGCCGCCCCGCCCCTTCACCAGCCAGGTGGTGCGATGGAAATGCGTCTCGAACACTGGCGCCAGGGTTCCACGCAACGCCTCCGGCACATACGTCAGCGCCTCGGGCGGAAAGCGCAACCAGTCGAGCGCGCCGCGCTTCACCGGCACCTCGAATTCGACCCGCCGCGACAGGCCGCCGGCACGCTCGCCCTCGGTCTTCAGCGTCTGCACCCAGCGCCGTCCCGAGCGCCGCACCCTCAGCGCCACCCCGGCCGCGCTCAAGGCGAAATCCGGCGTGTCGAAATAGAGGGTGACAAGATCCTGCTCCTGCGGCGCGCTGCGCCGCCGTGCCATGCGCCGCACGAAGGCTGCCGCCTGCACAGGCGGCAGCGCCAGCTTGAGTTCGATTTCGAGCGGAGCATTCATGCGACGATCAGGCGCAGCAGGCGGCGGACGCTTATCATTAGAAACACGCCAAGGATAATGGAACGATGACACAACCCGGCCCCGACACCCTCATCAACCGCGAGCTCGGCATTCTCGAATTCCAGCGCCGCGTACTGGCGCAGGCCGAAGACCCCGACGTACCGCTGCTGGAACGCCTGAAGTTCCTCTGCATCTTTTCCAGCAATATGGACGAGTTCTTCGAAGTGCGGGTGGCCGGCCTCAAGGAGCAGATCCGCGCCAACGCGACCCAGCGCTCGCCCGACGGCCTCACCGCACGCCAGCAATACCGCGCGGTCTCCGAGACCGCACATGCACTGGTAGCACGCCAGTATGAGCTGTTCAACCGAAACATCATTCCCGCACTGGCTGCCGAGGACATCCACTTCTTTCGCCGCACGCACTGGAACGAGGCACAGGCGGCGTGGATCCGCGATTATTTTTTCCGCGAATTGATGCCGCTGCTCACGCCGATCGGGCTTGACCCTTCGCATCCCTTCCCGCGCGTGCTCAACAAGAGCCTCAATTTTGCGGTGGAGCTGTCCGGACGCGACGCCTTCGGACGCAGTTCCGGCGCCGCCGTGGTGCAGGCGCCGCGTGCGCTGCCGCGGGTGATCCACCTCCCGGAAGACGTCGCCGGCTGCGCGCATGGCTTCGTCTTCCTGTCGTCGATCCTGCACGCGCACGTCGGCGAGCTGTTCACCGGCATGACGATCGAGGGCTGCTACCAGTTCCGCGTCACCCGCAACTCCGATCTGTTCGTCGACGACGAGGAAACCAAGAACCTGCGCCAGGCGCTGCAGGGGGAACTGCCGCAGCGCAATTTCGGCGCCGCGGTGCGGCTGGAAGTCGCCGACAACTGTTCGCCAGCCATGGCCGCCTTCCTCCTGGAACAGTTCGAACTCGCTGCTGACGACCTGTACCAGGAAAACGGCCCGGTCAATCTGGTGCGGCTGATGCAGGTACCCGACCGGGTCGAACGGCCCGACCTGAAGTTCCCGCCCTTCGTGCCCGCTCTGCCCGCGCGGCTCGTCAAGGACACCGACATCTTCGCGCAGATCCGCAAGGGCGACATTCTGCTGCACCATCCCTTCGAGTCCTTCCAGCCGGTGATCGATTTCATCGAACAGGCAGCGGCCGATCCACAGGTCGTCGCCATCCGCCAGACCGTCTACCGTACCGGCACCGACTCACAGCTGATGCAGGCGCTGATCCGCGCGGCACAGTCGGGCAAGGAAGTCATCGTGGTCGTGGAGCTCCTGGCGCGCTTCGACGAGGAAGCCAACATCAACTGGGCGGCAAGGCTGGAGGCGGTCGGTGCCCACGTCGTGTACGGCGTGGTCGGTCACAAGACGCACGCCAAGCTGGCGCTCGTGGTGCGCCGCGAGGAAGGCGGGCTGCGCCGCTACGCGCACCTGGGTACAGGCAACTACCATGCCCGCACCGCGCGCCTGTATACGGATTTCGGCCTGCTCACCTGCGACGAGGCCATGACCGCGGACGTCGCCAGCCTGTTCACGCAGATCACCGGCCTGGGCAAGGCGGGCAAATTGAAACGCCTGTGGCAGTCGCCCTTCACGCTGCACAGCGAAGTCATCGCCGCGATCGAGCGCGAGGCCGCGTTCGCCAGCACGGGCAAGCCCGCCGCCATCATCGCCAAGATGAACGCCCTGCTCGAGCCACGTGTCATCGCCGCACTCTACGCCGCCAGCCAGGCCGGGGTGAAGATCGACCTCATCGTGCGCGGCGTGTGTGCGCTCAAACCCGGCATCAAGGG
>JANJXF010000175.1 GCA_024709165.1 Thiobacillus sp.
TTCCAGCGGCATGTACGTGCGTCTGGCGTTCGCCGTACAGGCCTGCGTCGACCCGGACATCCTCGTCGTCGACGAGGCGCTGGCGGTGGGCGACATCGGCTTCCAGTACAAGTGCTTCAAGCGCATGGAGGCGCTGAAAAAAAAAGGCGTCACCATCCTGATGGTGACGCATGCCACCGGCAGCATTCTCGAATACGCCGACCGCTGCATCGTGCTGGATGGCGGGCGGGTGGTGCAGGATACGACCGATGTGCTGGCGGCGGTGCTCGCCTACGAGAAGGGCATGTTGAACGCGCCGCAGGCGCGGGTGCAGGCGTCCGGTGCGGGGCGTTCCGAAGCGCCGGCGTCGGTGAGCGAACTGAAAGCCATCCAGCAACGCGAGGGCAACCGGGCGCTGGGGGAGAAACGCTTCGGCAGCGCGCGCGCGATCATCGAGCGGGTCGATCTTTGCAAGGGCGACGGCGCCTCGCTGGCCGAGCATCCCCTGCTGCGTCCGAACGAGGAACTGGTGTTCCGCTTCGTTCTCAATGCGGCCGAGGCGATTGCCAACGTCGCGCTGGGCGTCTCGCTTTCCGGCGTGAAGGGCGGCGACCTGTGGGGCGACAACAATCTCGGCGCCAACCAGCCGCTCGACCTGCGGCCGGGCCGGCAGACGGTGGAATACCGGGTGCGTCTGCCGCTCAGTTCCGGCGAATATCTGGTGCACTGCGGACTGGCCTGCTTCGAAGGCGAGGGCCGCGAGGAACTGGACCAGCGCCGCCCGGTCGCGCAGCTGCGCTTCTGGTCGCCGCGCGAGCAGGTGGGTGTGGTGCACGCGCCGATCCGGGTCGAGCTGCCGGGGAGGGCGGAGCAATGATCGCGGCCTTTCTGCTGCCGTTCCCGCTGCGTGGCTGCCGGGCGCCGTATCTGTGGGTGTATTACCGATTGTTGTCATCCATCGGCGAGCGCATGCTGTTCATCGCGAGCGAGGATTACACGCGCGATCCGCAATGCTGGCAGGGCGAGAACCGCTGGGAGCTGCAGCCGGGCAACGTGCAACGCCTCGAATACCGGGTGCCGACCCGCGAGCAGATCGAGGACCACGAATACCGATTTCTCGGCGAGTCGCTGTTCGCGGCACTGCTGGCCGAGTCCGGCGGCAATCCCATCGCCGCGTTCCGCCGTCTGTTGAGCGAGCGTGTCGCCTGCCTCGACGCGGCTTTTGCGGACATTCTGGCGCAGCCGGGTGCGCGCGACATCGAAGCCATCCTCACCTGGTGCAACTGCCCGTCTCTGGAAGCGGCGGCGGCGGCGCGCGGCATTCCGGTGCTGCATCTGGAGATCGGCCCGCTGCGCTGGCCGCATTACCGGCCGACGGCCTACCTCGATTTCAGCGGGGTGAACGGCAACACTGAGGCCGAGCGGCGTTATCTGGCGAGCGGGTTCGGTGCACAGGGTTTCGACATTGACGCATTGCGTCGTTTTTTTCACCCGGCCGATTTGCCCGTTTCGCCACCGCAATACCGGCTCGGTGTGGCGTTTCAGGTCGAGGACGATTCGAACCTGCTCGCCTTCGGACATGGCTTCGACAATCAGTCCATGCTGGCCTACGCGCAATTGCGCCAACCGTACGGTGTGCTGGTGCGCAGCCATCCCGGCAGCCTGTTCGCGCTCAAGCCCGGCTGGTACGCGGTGGACGATTCGCCCGACAGCATCGCCTTCATCCGCCACTGCGAAAGGCTGCTGACGATCAACTCCAGCGTCGGCCTGGAAGCCTTGCTTCTAGGGACACCGGTGGAAGTGCTGGGCGACTGCGCGCACCGCTTCATCGCGGAGGCGGCCGACGCAGGAGAGCGCGCGGCGCGGCTGGCGTTTTATCTCTTTGCCTACCTCGTGCCGATGGCGCTCGTTTTCGATGTGGGCTACCTGCGCTTCCGCTTGTCGCGGCCGGGCGAGCCCGAGATCGTGGCCCGCCACCTCGATGCGTATCTGGGTGGCGCCGCGTGGCGGCGCGGGCTGGATGGCGCTGACAGCGAGACGTTGATCCGGCGCGCGGTGGCAGCCAGTATGCCCACCGAGGCGATTTGATTTCGGTATGACGCTGTGTGTCGTGAGCGGCAGCGTGGCTGCAAGCCCACTGCCGGCAGAATCAATCTGTGCACCAGGCTTGAGGCCCAATGGACAATCCGGGATAAAATGCCCACCCTCATGGTCAAGATGTCGTCAGCCGGCAAGTTTTCATCTCAACCGACTTTTGCGCACTGTGGCGAGTCGGCCTGATGAGGGGCCTGCCGCGCATCGTTAAAACCTGGATCGGGTCGCTTCGCGAGGACGCCAGCCATTTGCGCGTTCTCACCGGGGTGCGCGGCTGGGCGGCCCTTTGGGTATTCATGTACCACGCCTGGTCATACGCCAAGCATCCGCCTTTGAAGGCCGAGCTGTTCGGCTGGACGCTTGACCTGACACCGTTTTTCAGTATGGGTATCGCGGGCGTCACGATCTTTTTTGTGCTGTCGGGCTTTCTGCTGGCGACGCCGTTCGCGCAGTGGCAGGCGGGCCTGAGGCGGCGTCCGCCGCTGGACCGCTACTATCTGCGGCGGGTGCTGCGTGTCTTTCCCGCTTATTATGTTCAGCTTGCGATCCTGCTTGCCGTTGCCGCGTGGGTACCGGGACAGCCTGGCATGGAAGATGTGGGCACGTTGTTCAGGCACTTGCTGATGCTGTTCATGCCGCCGCCGCTCGGCGCCTACCCCATCAATGGGGTCTGGTGGACCTTGCCTATTGAATTCGGCTTCTATCTCGTGCTGCCCTTTCTCGCCTTCTTGTTGACCCCATGGCGGGCCGTTTGGCTTCTGTTCGGATGTCTGGCTGTCATGTGTCTGTGGCGGCACGGTGTGGTGGTGCATCTGGCGGATGCGCCGATGCAGATGCGTGTGTCCGCGGCGTACCAGTTGCCCGGCTCGATGGATGCCTTCGGCATGGGCATGCTGGCGGCAGTGCTGAACGCGAACCGTGTGCACCTGCCGCCGTGGCTGCTGCCGCCGGCGCGAGGTGGACTGCTCGGACTGCTCGGGATCGCACTGGTGCTTGCGGCGATCTACTGGCTGCCGGACCGGCGCGCGGAATACTGGAACGACAATCTGATCTTCTACACGTGGACACCGGCCTTGTCGCTCGGCATCGCCGCCGTGCTGCTCGCCGGCGTGGGCGGCAACGGTGCGGTGCAGAAGCTGTTCGGGAACCGTACCATGGTGTTTCTCGGCCTGGTGAGCTACAGCCTGTATCTGTGGCACCTACCGGTGCTGACCTGGCTTGTTGCGGCATCGTGGTACCCCAGTCTGACCGGCGGGCAGCTCGCGTGGCTTCTGGCGCTGGCCTTGCCCGTCACGCTGGCGATCTCGATGGTCTCCTATCTCGGCGTCGAACGGCCGTTCATGCGCCTGCGCAGGAACGAACGTGCTGCGTGAGGACGAGACACCCGTGATCGACGTGGTCATTCCGGTCTATCGTGGGCTCGAGCAGACCCGCCGCTGCATCGAGAGTGTGCTGCACGCGCGCCAGATCACGCCTTACGAACTGGTGCTGATTGATGATGCCAGCCCGGAGCCGGAACTGTCGCGCTACCTGGACAGCCTGGCGGGACGCGACGGTGTCGCCGTGCTGCGCAACGAGCGCAACCTCGGATTCGTGGAGACGGTGAATCGCGGCATGCGTCTGCATCCGGAACGCGACGTGGTGCTGCTCAACAGCGACACCGAAGTGGCCAACGACTGGCTGGATCGCCTGCGGAAATGCGTTCACAGTGCGTCGGACATCGCGACAGCGACGCCGTTTTCCAACTACGCGACAATCTGCAGCTACCCGGTTTTCTGCGCGGACAACCCGATGCCGCCTGGGGTCGGCGTGGCGGAGCTGGACGGCGTGTTTCAAAGAGTCAATGCCGGCAGGCTGGTCGATCTGCCAACCGCAGTCGGATTCTGCATGTATATCCGGCGTGCCTGCGTCGACCTGATCGGCCTGTTCGATGCCGGACAGTTCGGACGCGGGTACGGCGAGGAAAACGATTTCAGCCGGCGCGCCGCGAAGGCTGGCTGGCGCAACGTGCTGTGCGCTGACACGTTCGTGTTCCACGCCGGCGGCGTCAGTTTCGGAGACGAACGCGCCGTGCTGGGGCCGGCGGCCGCGGAAACCTTGTCGCGCCTGCATCCCGAATATGCCGGGCTTGTACAGCGCTTCGTTGCCGAGGATGCTCCGGCCGTGTACCGTCGAGCGGTCGACAAAGCGCTGGCGCGGCGCCGAAAATGGCGGAAGTGGGCGGCGCTGCTCCGCAGCCTGAAGCATTGGCGACAGCGCGCTTCGGCGTCCGGCCCGAATCCGCGGGACGGGAACGAAAGCCCTGAGCGGGGCCATCTGGATTTTGGGGCGATCTACAGGGACAATGGATTTCGGGGAACGGAGTCGCGCTCCGGGACGGGGTCCAGCCTTGTGCAGACCCGCGTCATTCGCGAGGCAATTCCAGAATTGCTGAGCGAACTGAAGATCGGGCACCTCCTCGACGTGCCATGCGGCGACTGGAACTGGATGCGTCACGTGGACCTCTCCAGGGTCCGGTACACCGGAGGCGATGTTGTCGCGGAGATCGTCGACCAGAACAACGCGCACTTCGGTAGCCGCAATTGCAGCTTCGAGCGGATGAACATCGTCACGGGGCCGCTGCCGAAAGCCGACTTGATACTCTGCCGGGACTGCCTGGTGCACCTGAACTTTTCCGAGGGACTCGCCGCGCTCGATCAATTCCGCAAGAGCGGCGCAACATGGCTGCTGACCACCACGTTTACCGAACGGGACGGCAACACGGAACTCCACGAAGGCGACATCTGGCGGCCGCTCAACCTCGAGAAGCCGCCTTACAACCTGCCGAGGGCAGAGCGGTATCTCAACGAAGGATGCACCGAGGACGATGGCCAGTATGGCGACAAGTCCCTGGGACTGTGGAAATTGCGCTGATGCCGCCCCCATGTGGCGAAGCGGGGTGCCGCTGACGATGCAACTGCATGTGATTCACGACCACGGCGGCGGTATCGCACGCTGGTGCCGGGATTTCTGCCTGGCCGATGCGCCGGGCGTCAACCTCGTGCTCGCGCCGTATTCAGCCAGCGATGCGATGGGTGAGGGTCTGGTGCTCTACACCGGGGACGCTGACATGACTCCGTTGGCTTACTGGCCGTTCACGACGCCGATCCATGCGGTGGCGGAGACGCACCCGGAGTACCGGCGCGCGATTGAGGCGATCGTGCGGGATTACCACATCGGCGTCGTGCTGGTCTCCTCGCTGATCGGCCACGCCCTGGATGTGCTGGACACGGGATTGTCGACGCTGGTCGTCAATCACGATTATTTTCCGCTCTGCCCGACGATCAATCTTCATTTTGGTGCGGTCTGCCGCCAGTGCGACGACAGCCGACTAGCCGACTGCGCCGCGCACAACCCGAATTTCAATCCCTTTCCGGCGCTGACCGTAGCGGAACGGCTGCGCATCCGCGCGCGCTTTCTCGAATTGGTGACGCGCAAGGGAACGGCGATGGTCGTTCCCGACGAGTCCGTGCATGCGCATTTGCTGCAGGTCTTTCCAGCATTGCGCACGGCGACCTTCGCCACCATTGCGCATGGCACCGAGCGTCTTGCGCCAGTCGACTGCACGGTGGACCGGTCGGCCGGCCGGCTGCGGGTGATGGTGCTGGGTATCCTGCCGGCGCACAAGGGGCTGCAGCTGTTGAGCGAGGCGCTGCCTCGGCTGGTGGATTTCGTCGACGTTCACCTCGTGGGGGCGAAGGAATACGGCGAACTATTTCTGGGCACGCCGGGTGTGCGGGTGGTCGAAGGGTACGCCGCCGAGGAACTGCCGGGAATCGTGGCGACGATCCAGCCCGACCTCGGCCTGCTCCTCAGCATCGTTCCCGAGACGTACAGCTATACGCTGAGCGAACTGTTCGAGCTGGGCATTCCGCCCGTGGCGACGCGCCTGGGGGCGTTCGCCAGCCGGATTGTGGCGGGCGAGACCGGCTACCTGTTCGAGCCGGATGCGGAATCGCTACTGGCGTGCTTGCGCGGGATCGACGCTGATCGGCAGACGCTGCGCAAGATTCGTTCTGGATTGCCAGGCCTGCCCGCGCGTACGGCGGTGGAGATGGTGGAGGACTACCTCCGTCTGATGCCCGTGCGTGCAGGCGGCGCGAAAACGGTGTCCCGTGGCGTGCAGGATCCGGCCATGACGCTCGCGCTGGAGCGAGCCCGTGAATGGAAGACACGCAACGCATTGCGCCACAGGCTGCATATGAAGGAGCGACGGCTGTTCGAGCAGGTGCGCGGAATGAACGGCTTGCGTGAAGCGCTGGCGGAACGTGAGCAGCTCGTGCGGCAGCTCGAACACGAAGCGCGCGAGAAGGGCGATCTCGTCGCGGAGCGGGACGCGCAGCTTGCGGCGGTGTATGCGTCGACTAGCTGGAGATGGTCGTGGCCGCTCCGCTGGCTCGGCCGCACCTTGCGGCGCGCCAGACGGCGGTTGACGTGTCCGCCGTCTCCACTGGCGATGCCGGAAGGCGCGGCGGCGCCGGTGGGGGAAGACTCGTGTCAGGCGGCGTTCCGCCACTACCAGAAAAAGCTGATGCACATGCGGGGCGGCATCCAGTCGCGCATCCGTGCAATGCCCAGGCGCCCGCTGATTTCAGTGGTAACGACCGCCGATGGTGCATCCGAGCCCCGGCTGCGGGGCATGCTCGACTCGGTCCTGCGTCAGTGGTACGAGGACTGGGAACTGTGCATCATCGACGACGGCGCGTTGCCGCTTGGCGTGCGCGCCATCCTCGAAACATACGCCGCGGACGGCCGCCGCATCAGGTGGGTACCCACCGCGGATCGTGTGCTGGAACGCGCGGCGGGCGAGTTCGTCGTATGGCTGAGTGCGGTGGGCGAACTTGAAGAACACGCTCTGTTCCGGATCGCCGAAGCGGTTCTGGAAGATGCCCCGGACATGCTGTATTCGGACGCGGCGCTGGTTGCCGCCGACGGGGAAAGCGTCAGCGCGTTCCGCTTCTGCCCGGTTTTCTCCCCCGAATTTTTGCGTTCGTATCCGTACATCGGGCATCTGGCCGGATTCACGCCGGCCTTGCTGAAGGCGGCGGGTGGCTTCGGTGAGGGGCCGCGATCGTCTCGCATTTTCGAGCTGATCCTGCGTGCAAGCGAGCGGGCAGAGAAGATCGCGCACATTCCGGAAATGCTCTATCGCGAGCGCCTCGATGAAGATGCGAACCCGCAGCGCGAGCAGGAAGCGTTGGGCGCGGCGCTCGAAAGCCATTTGCAGCGCTGCGGCGAAGCAGGAGATGTGACTGCAGGGGCGAGCTTCAATTTCTTCGACGTGCGCTACCCGCTGGTGCCGGGCCTGAAGGTGGCCATCGTCATCCCGACCCGGAATCATCACGAACTGGTACGCGCG
>JANJXF010000010.1 GCA_024709165.1 Thiobacillus sp.
AGGGCGTGCCCTGCGGACCGTTGGCGGCGATGGCGAGGATCGCGGCAATGCCGGGGGTGGGGATCGCGGTGAAATGCGACACGCCCAGCATGCCCATGTTGGAAATGGTGAAGGTCGGGTTGGCGTACTCGGCGGGCGCGAGCTTGCGCACGCGCGCACGCTCGACGAGGCCTGTCCAGTCGCCCTGCAGCGCTGCCAATGACTTCTTCTCGATGCCGTGCAGGATGGGTACCACGAGGCCGCCGTCGTTCGACATCACGGCGACGCCGAAGTCGTGGTTGGCGCGTTCGACCAGCTTGTCGACCGGCTGGTAGGCCCAGTTCATGCGCGGGAATTTCGCCATCGCCACCGAGCACGCCTTGGCGATCGCCACCGTCACCGAAACCTTTTGTGCCTTGGCTGCGGCGGTCAGTTTCGATGTGTCGATGTTAACCGTGACATGGAACGTCGGCAGCGTGAGCGACGCGGTCATCGCGTGGCTGACGGCCTTTTCCATCGAGGTCATGGCGCGACCCTGACCGGGGACGTCGACCTGCGGCAGCGAGTGCGCGACTTCGGCCATGCTGGGGCGGGCGCGTGCCACGTCGGCGGCGACGATCACCCCCGCGGGACCGGTACCGGCGAGGCTGGCGATATTCACGCCAAGCTGCGCGGCGACCTTGCGCGCATAGGGCGAAGCGGGGCGACCCGGCACGCGCGCCACCGGGGGCACGTTGCCCGCGGCGCTGACCTGTGCCGGCGCAGCCCTGGGCACGGGTATCGTGGCGGGCCTGTCGGCTGGATGCGGCGCGACCTTGTGGGTGTCCTTGACCTTGTGCTCGGCGGAAATCGTCACGCCGGTATCGTTGGCCTTGGAGGCGTCGTCGACGATGAAGGCCATCGGGTGGCCGACCTCGACCACGCTGCCGACGTCGGCAATGGGGCCGGAGAGGAAACCATCCTGGAACACTTCGACGTCCATGATGGCCTTGTCGGTCTCGACCGTGGCGACGATGTCGCCGCGCTTGATGGCGTCGCCGGGCTGTTTCTCCCAGGTGACAACCACGCCCTCGGTCATGGTGTCGGAGAGCTGCGGCATCACGACCGGGGTGCCGGCGTGGTGCGGGATCATCTCGGTCTGTGCCTTTTCCGCGACCACTTCACCGGCAGCGATGGCGATGTCGCCCGGTGTGTCGGTGATGTAGCCGAGTGCGGCACCGACCACGATGGTGGCACCGACGTCTGCCAGCGGGCCGGCGAGATAGCCGGCCTTGAACACCTCGACATCCATGATGGCCTTGTCGGTTTCGACCGTGGCGACGATGTCGCCGCGCTCGACGCGGTCGCCCGGTTGCTTCTCCCAGGTGACGACCACGCCCTCGGTCATGGTGTCCGAGAGCTGGGGCATCGTGATGGCGTAATGTTGGGACATGCTTGGATCCTAAATTCTTTGCTTATCCGCGAAGGACGCGAAGAAACGCGAAGTGATTCTCTCCGGGTTTTCCTTCGCGTATCTTCGCGTCCTTCGCGGACAAAAAGGGTTCTATGCCTTGCCGAACATCTTCAGCACGGCCCTCACCACGTCCTCGTGATCCGGGATCGTCGCCTTTTCCAGCGTGTGGTTGTAGGGCTGCGGCACCAGCGCGGAGTGCACGCGCACCGGGGCGGCGTCGAGTTCGAAGAAGCATTCCTCGTTGACGATGGCGATGACCTCGGAGCCGACACCGACCGGCGCTTCGTCTTCCTCGGCGACGACGGCGCGGTGGGTCTTCGTGACCGAGGCCTTGATGCCGGCACGGTCGAGTGGCGCGAGCGAGTAGAGATCGACCACTTCGGCCGAGATGCCGTACTGCTTGTCGAGGATTTCGGCGGCCTTGAGGCACCAGTGTACCGAGATGTTGTAGCCGAACAGCGTCACATCGGTGCCGGCGCGGGCGATCTCGGAGCCTTCCAGCGGGTGGAAGTACTCGCCGTCGGGCACTTCGCCCTTCATGTTGTACATGAGTTCGTGTTCGTTGATGAACACCGGATCGTCGCAGCGGATCGCCGACTTCAGCAGGCCATACGCCTGCTTCGGATTGGACGGGGTGACCACGCGCAGGCCGGCGATGCCCATGAACACCTTTTCCATGCGCGCCGAGTGCTGCGCGCCGAGCTGGTGCGCGGCGCCGCCCGCTGAGCGGAACACGCACGGCGCGGCGAGCTGGCCGCCCGACATGTAGCGCACTTTCGCGGCGGAGTTGAACATCTGGTCCATCGCCAGCCAGGCGAAGTTGACCGACATGATCTCGACGATGGGGCGCACGCCGAGAAAGGACGCGCCGACCGCGAGGCCGGTGAAGCCGTTTTCCGAAATTGGCGTGTCCATCACGCGCAGCGGGCCGTATTTCTCGTACAGACCCTTGGTGGCCTTGTAGGTGCCACCGGCGACGCCGATGTCCTCACCCATGCAGATGACCAGCGGGTCACGCGCCATTTCTTCGTCGTGGGCACGCTGGATCGCTTCCCAGTACATGATTTGAGCCATTTCTGATTCCTTTAAGCGGCCTTGCCGGTGAGCCACGGGAGCTGGGTTTCACGCTCGGCGAGCACATATTTTTCGAGGTCCTCGACGCGCGGTTCGGGAGATTCCTCGGCGAACCGGATCACTTCGTTCTCGATATAGGCGTCGGTTTCCTTTTCCAGTGCCTCGTAGTCGGCCATGGTCAATTCGCCGGCGGCGATGAGGCGGTCGCGCAGGATGAAAATCGGGTCGCGCTGTTTCCACATTTCCTCTTCCTCGCGCGAGCGGTAGCCGCGCGAATCGGACATCGAGTGACCGCGGTAGCGGTAGGTGAGAAGCTCGAGGAAGTAAGGGCCCTTGCCGGAGCGCACATGGTCGACCGCGCGGCGCGCGTGTTCATAGACGATCTCGATGTCCTGGCCGTCGCACTCGTCGGCGGGAATGTTGTACGCGGCGACGCGCTTGTGCTGGTGCACCACGGCGGTGGAGCGGTCGATCGCGGTGCCGATGCCGTAGAGATTGTTTTCGCAGATGAACAGTACCGGCAGTTTCCACAGTGCCGCCATGTTCATGGTCTCGTGGAAGGTGCCCTGGTTGTTGGCGGCGTCGCCGAGGAAGCAGATGGCGATCTCGTCGCCGCCTTTCAGCTGGATCGCCTTGGCCATGCCGGCGGCGAGCGGGAAGGGACCGCCGACCAGCGCATAGCCGCCCATGAAACGCTTGGCCACGTCGAAGATGTGCATCGGGCCGCCGCGGCCCTTGCTCGATCCGGTTTCCTTGCCGTACAGCTCGGCCATCACTTCCTTCGGATCGGCGCCGCACTTGATCGCGTGGACGTGATCGCGGTAGCCGGTGATCACGTAGTCGTGGCCGGGGCGCGCGGCTTCCATCACGCCATTGCAGCAGGCCTCCTGGCCGGGATAGAGATGCAGGAAGCCGCCGATCTTGCGCTCGATGTAGGCCTGGTAGCAGCGCTCTTCAAAACGGCGGTGCAGCACCATTTCGCGCAGCACACGTTTCTTGTCTTCAATCTTCATTCGGTTACCCTTGTCGGATGGGGCGGAAAACGCGCTGAGAAAAAACTCAAACGC
>JANJXF010000205.1 GCA_024709165.1 Thiobacillus sp.
TGCCCCTTGCCGACTTCCACCAGCTTGCCTTCCCGGGCTGCACGTACCCAGTTGTCCAGACTGCTCTTCGGCATCGACAGCTGCTTCGCCGCCCGCGCTATCGACATGCCCGTCGCCTCCACCAGTTTGACTGCCTCAGCCAGAAACTCAGGCGTGTAAATCCCCTTCGGGGTCCGTTCCATTTCCATCCTCCAGATCGTCAAGTTACACGACCCATCGGACTCCATTTTTTCCAGCCTACCTCACTAGGTTGGGTTGCCGCTTTCGGCAATTTTTTGGTGCGTACCCTCATCGAGGATGCTGCGCATCAATGCGAACAATGGCTCGGCGCTGGTGTGCTTCTGTCCGTATGTCAGATTGAACCCATAGTCGAAATCGGGAGGGTTGATCCCTTGGTTGTGCTGGAGGATCGTCTCCAGCTTATCGAGCGCCTTGACGGCTTTGGCCTCGGGTGAGGCCGCGTCCTCATATTCCTGCCAGAGCGCCAGAATGCCAGCCTTGTGCGGCTCTTCGAGTGAACGCGTGAGGTGCAGGAGATCCGCTTTTTCCTGTTCGCTCTTGTCGGGGTGCTGATTCTTCTCGACAGCGGGAATATCGCCGTGGATGGCTTCGCCCAGATCATGAATGAGGCACATCTTCAGAATCTTGAGCATGTCCATTCCAGCCAGCTCGTCCTCGAAGATCATGGCCATCAGGCACAGGCGCCAAGTATGCTCGGCGGTGCTTTCTGTTCTGCCAGTTGAAGTGTGTGCGCTGCGGAGCACGCTCTTGAGCTGTTCCGCTTCTTGGAGAAAGGCCAGTCGGCCTTTGATGTTTTCAATGTTCATAGATTGTTTCTCAGTGCCCAATTTTCTCATGTCAGCATAGAACGGTCTGAGCGTATAGCCACGAACCGAGCTGCCGAACCCTGAGGAATGTGTATGCCACCACAAATCCGAGAGGAAGTGCCCGCGGATACCCCGTCCATTGAAGCCGTCACGGTTGCGGCCTTCTTGAACGCGGCGCACACCAGCCATACCGAACAGCACATCGTCAATGCGCTGCGACGCGCTGGTGCGTTGACGATTTCCTTGGTCGCCGAGCTGGACGGCGTGCTGGTCGGCCACATCGCCTTGTCGCCGGTGAGCATCAGCGACGGCAGCACGCAGTGGTTCGGCTTGGGCCCGATCTCGGTGCTTCCCGCGCACCAGGGCCACGGAGTCGGTTCCGCGCTGATGGCGGCGGCGCTGGTGGCCCTGCGGCAGCGCGGTGCCCACGGGTGCGTGCTGCTGGGTGATCCCGGCTACTACGGCCGCTTTGGCTTTCGTGCCACCCCTGATCTGGTTCTCCCGGGCGTGCCGCCTGAGTATTTCCAAGCGCTGCACCTCGGCACCACGACCCCGCGCGGCATCGTCGCCTACCACCCGGCGTTCGAGGCGACGAGCTGAAGCGGCGGCGGGTCGCCCGCGCCAGGGCGGTTTGCGCGACGAACAAGGAGCCGGAAACCCACGCCAATGCTGAGGCGGGTGCGGCGGCGTCCTTCGCAGAAACAGAGAACGGGCGGGAACAGAGAGCGGAAAAGTGCCCGAAACCGGGTCATCCGGGGCTGTGGCGTCCGTCGTAGCGCGGCCCGAACCCGCGCCAGCACTGGGGATTCCGGGCATCGGGATAGGGGTGGTCAGGATACCTGACCGAACCCCTCCCACACCACCCGGCATGCGGGTCCGCACCGGGCGGTTCGAGAAGTTGAGGTCATGAGAGACGGGGTAGACCTAACCTGTCGAAGTGGGCACCCTCATGCAGTTGCGTTTCGCTTCGTTCGCTGTGATCAACTTACGGGAGGACTTTCACCTCCAAGAGTGCGCCCGTGCCGGGCGCACGTAAAAAAGCCCGAAACGGGTTCGGGCTTTTGAATTTGGTGG
>JANJXF010000094.1 GCA_024709165.1 Thiobacillus sp.
CGCGTCGTCATCGACGACCTGCTGATCCGCTACATCGAGGCGCTGATCTACCAGGCTGTGGCCGAGAACATGGCCTCGGAGCAGAGCGCGCGGATGGTGGCCATGAAGGCGGCGACCGATGCCCTTGGTGACGTTGCCGCCCAGCTGCAGCTGCAGCTTGGCGCCGCACTGCTTGATGGCCTGCGCGTCGGTGTTGGCGGTGATGAATTCCACGCCCTCCACGCCGGCGTTGACCATGTGCGCCACGGCGTTGCCGCCGCCGCCGCCGACGCCGATCACCTTGATGACCGCATTGGGTGCCAGCTTCTCGATCAGTTCGAAATGTGCCATGTCCTCGTCCTCCGTGATTCGAATCCAGGGTTTGTCTTGTCTTGTTATTGCTTTGGCGTTGCGTGTGCTTCCATGACGTCGTTCAGAACTCACCTCGGTACCAGTTCTTGAACTTCGTCCAAATCGTCCCGGCCTTGCCCGCCGACAGCGTCGGGCGGCGCGGGTTTTCAATCTGGCTGCCCCAGAGCAGCAGGCCGACGCCGGTGGCGTGCACCGGGTTGCCGACCACTTCGCCCAGGCCGGACACGTGCTGGGGGATGCCCACCCGCACCGGCATGTGCAGCATTTCCTCGGCCAGCTCGACCACGCCTTCCATCCGCGAGGCGCCGCCGGTGAGCACCAGGCCGGCGCGAACCAGCTCCTCGAAGCCGGAGCGGCGCAGCTCGGCCTGCACCAGCGAGTACAGCTCCTCCATGCGCGGTTCGATGAACTCCGCCAGCGTCTGGCGGGAAAGCGTGCGCGGGGGGCGATCGCCGATGCCCGGCACTTCGATCATGTCGCGCGCGTCCGCCAGCTGCCTGAGCGCGCAGCCGTACTGGATCTTGATGTCCTCGGCTTCCTTCGGCGGGGTGCGCAGCGCCACCGCGATATCGTTGTTGACCTGGTCGCCGGCAACCGGAATGACCGCGGTGTGGCGGATCGCGCCGCCGGTGAATACGGCGATGTCGGTGGTGCCGCCGCCGATGTCGACCAGGCACACGCCGAGCTCCTTCTCGTCCTCGGTCAGCGCCGCCATCGCGGATGCCAGCGGCTGCAGCACCAGATCGCTGACCTCGAGGCCGCAACGGCGCACGCACTTGATGATGTTCTGCGCGGCCGACACCGCGCCGGTGACGATGTGCACCTTCACCTCGAGACGTACCGCGCTCATGCCGAGCGGATCGCGCACATCCTCCTGGCCGTCGACGATGAATTCCTGCGGGATGGTGTGCAGGATCTGCTGATCGGTCGGGATATTGACCGCACGCGCAGTCTCCACCACGCGGTCGACGTCCATCTGGGAAATTTCCTTGTCCTTGATGGCGAACATGCCGTGCGAATTGAAGCTCTTGATGTGGCTGCCGGCAATCCCGGTGTACACCTCGCGGATCTTGCAGTCGGCCATCAGCTCGGCCTCTTCCAGCGCACGCTGGATGGCGGTGACCGTGGCCTCGATGTTGACCACCACGCCGCGACGCAACCCGCGCGACGGATGCGTACCCATGCCGACGATCTCCAGTACGCCCTCGTCGTCGATCTCGGCGACGATGCAGACGATCTTGGAAGTGCCGATGTCGAGGCCGACGACGAGGTTCTTGGGATCTCTTGGCTTGCTCATGTTGCGTTGCACTCAGGTTGGTCTCGGTTTTTCATGCGGCACGGGCGCGAATGCCGCCGGGACGCGCCCATCGGGCATGCGCAGGGCGAAGCCGTCGGGGTAGCGCAGATCCACCGCGACGGGCAGCACCGACGTGGTGCCGCCGTCTGCCGCCGCCGTGCCGAACAGGCGGGGATACAGGGCGACGAAACGCGCCAGCCGCACATCGGTTTCGGCACGACCGAGCGCCAGCTGCGTACCGTTATCGAGGCGCATGCGCCACGCGCGGCGTGGCGACAGGCGCAGTTCGTCGATGTGTACACCGAGGGGTGCGAGCGTGGCCTGGTAACGCCGATAGGCATCGACCACCTCCGTGACGGCTTCCTCAGGGCCCGTCAGGCGCGGCAGCTTGTCCGCCACCGCCGCGACGAACACCTCGCCGGCGTCGCTCACCAACGCATCGTCGTTCCAGCGTGCCAGCGGCACATGCTCGATGAGCGACACTTCCAGGGTGTCCGGCCAACGCCGCGCCACCCGCGCTTCGCGCACCCAGGGCAGTTTTTCCAGGCTCGCGCGCACGCGTTCGAGATCGACAGTAAAAAAAGTGCCGCTGATCTGGCGTTCGGCAACCAGCCGGATCTGCGCCTCGGTGACGTGCGCGACCGGCGTCTTGACCTCCAGCGTGGCCAATGCGAACCAGGGCTGTGCTGCCGCCCAGGCAAGCACGCCGTAGGCGAAGAGCGCCAACGCGCCCCAGGTCAGCGCACGGGCGACCTGGCACAGTGGATGGGCGTCGAGTTCGCTGTTCGTCACAGGGTCTGTTCCAGGATCTTCAGGCACAGGGCATCGAAGTCGATGCCTGCGGTGCGGGCAGCCATCGGCACCAGGCTGTGGTCCGTCATGCCGGGCGAGGTGTTCGCCTCAAGCAGCCAGGGCCTGCCATCGCGACCGGCCATGATGTCGACACGCCCCCAGCCGCGGCCGTCGAGGAGGCGGAAAGCATCAAGCGCCAGTTGGCGCAAGGCCATTTCCTGCGCCTCGTCCAGGCCGGCCGGACAGTGGTAGACGGTGTCGTCGCGGATGTACTTGGCCTCGAAATCGTAAAAGACCTTGTCCTGCGCCGGTTCCAGACGGATCACCGGCAGCGCGGTGTCGCCGAGGATGCCGACGGTGTACTCGGCACCGTCGATGAATTTCTCCGCCAGTACCAGGCTGTCGTGCTCGGCCGCGGTTGCATACGCCGCCTCCAGCGTGCCGGGCACGACCACCTTGGTCATGCCGATGCTGGAACCCTCGCGCGCCGGTTTGACGAAGATGGGCAGGCCGAGTTGGGCCTCCACGGCCGCGAAGTCGCTGTCCGCATTGAGGATCGCCCAGTCGGCGGTGGGCAGGCCGGTCGCGCGCCACAGGAGCTTGGTGCGCCACTTGTCCATGCCGATGGCCGAGGCCATCACGCCGCTCCCGGTGTAGGGCAGTTGCAGTAGCTCAAGCGCGCCCTGCATGCAGCCGTCTTCGCCGTAGCGCCCGTGCAGCGCGATGAACACACGGTCGAACGCGTCCGCCATGAGGTCGCCCAGGCTGCGTGTCGCGGGATCGAAGGCGTGCGCGTCGACACCCTGCCGCAACAGTGCAGCGAGGACGGCATTGCCGCTGTTGAGCGACACCGATCGCTCCGCCGACGTGCCGCCCAGCATCACTGCCACTTTGCCAAACCGCTTCATTGCCTTTCTCCGATGATGCGAACTTCGCGGATCAGCCGCACGTTGGTGCGCGCCGCCACGGTCTCCTCCACGTGTTCAATCAGATGCTCGATGTCGCTCGCCGTCGCCTGGCCCAGATTGACGATGAAATTGGCGTGCTTCTCCGACACCTGCGCATCGCCGATGCGCGCACCCTTCAGGCCGCACGATTCGATCAGGCGTGCGGCATGGTCGCCCGGCGGATTGCGGAACACCGAACCGGCGTTGGGCAGTTGCAGCGGCTGCGAGTCGATGCGCCTTTGCAGCAGCTCCTTGATGCGTGTCCGTGCGGCGGCGCCATCGCCGCGCTCGAGGCGGAACCAGCCGCCAATGAACCATTCCTCGTGCATCTGACGCAGCGCGACGTGGCGGTAGCCGGTCACATACTCGTCGGGCCGGCGCTCGTTGAGATGGCCCTGGCGGCCCAGCGTGCGCACCTGCACCAGCTTGTCCCAGGTTTCGCTGCCATGGCAGCCGGCATTCATGGCAATCGCGCCGCCGACGGTGCCGGGAATGCCAGCCCAGAACTCGCCGCCGACGAGACCGTGCTTGGCGGCAAAGCGCGCAAGCTTGGCCGAGGCCACGCCCGCCTCGGCATACACGAGCGCGGTGTCGACACCGGGCGGTGCCGGCGGCAGCCCCTGGGTGCGGCTCTCGATCGCCAGGCGGGTAAGCACGCCGTGCAGCAGGATCACCACACCGTGCACACCGCCGTCGCGCACCAGCAGATTGCTGCCCAGACCGATCATGTGGATCGCCTCGTGCGCCGGCACCGCACGCACCAGCCAGGTCAGGTCCTCCAGGTCAGCCGGAATGTAGACGCGCTGAGCGACGCCGCCGGCACGCCAGGACAGGTGTTTCTTCATCGGCTCGTTGTAGAGGAAGCGCCCGCGCAGCACCGACGGCGTGCCGCCGCCGACGTCCGCTTCGCTCATGCGGTAGTCATGGCGCATGCCGGTCTCCCAGTGCAGGCGCCACCTGGCCGATGCTGCCGGCGCCCATCACCAGCACGACGTCATCCGCGCGCGCGAGGTCCCGGATCGTGGCCGGCACGTCGGCCACCTGCTCGACGAACACCGGCTCGACCTTGCCCGCCACGCGCACTGCGCGCGCCAGCGCGCGGCCGTCGGCGGCGACAATGGCTGTCTCGCCGGCAGGATAGACTTCGGTCAGCACGAGGGCGTCCGCCTCCGACAGCACTCTGACGAAATCCTCGAAACAGTCGCGTGTGCGCGTATAGCGGTGCGGCTGGAATACCAGCACCAGGCGCCGCCCCGGAAAGGCACCGCGCGCGGCGGCTAGCGTGGCCGCCATTTCCACCGGGTGGTGGCCGTAATCGTCAACGAGGACGTAGGTGCCACCGTTCCGGGCATCCTGCTCGCCGTAGCGCTGGAAGCGCCGGCCGACACCGTGGAACTCGGCGAGCGCCTTGACGATGGCACGGTCGTCGGCGCCGATCTCGGTTGCCACGGCGATGGCCGCCAGCGCGTTCAGCACGTTGTGCGTGCCCGGATGATTCAACACCACATCGAGGTCGTTCATTCCTTCGCGCACGACGGTGAAGCGCATTTGTCCGCCATCGAAGCGCACATTTGCCGCGCGCACCTGCGCCGCGGCGTCGAGGCCGTAGGTGGTGATCGGCTTGCTGATGCGCGGCAGTATTTCCCTGACATGAGGGTCGTCGAGACAGAGCACGGCCATGCCGTAGAACGGCAGACGCTGGCAGAAATCGACGAAGGCCTGTTTGAGGCGCTCGAAGTCGTGCCCGTAGGTATCCATGTGATCGGCATCGATGTTGGTGACGATCGCGATTACCGGCGTGAGATAGAGAAAAGAGGCATCGGATTCGTCGGCTTCGGCGACGAGGAAATCGCCCTGCCCGAGCCGCGCGTTGGTGCCGGCCGCGGTGAGTTTGCCGCCGATGACGTAGGTCGGATCCATGCCGGCCTCGCCGAGAATGCTCGCCACCAGACTGGTGGTGGTGGTCTTGCCATGCGTGCCGGCAACGGCGATGCCCTGGCGCAGACGCATCAGTTCAGCGAGCATCAGCGCGCGCGGCACGATGGGGATATTTTTCTCGCGCGCGGCGACGATTTCGGGGTTGTCCTCCCGCACCGCGGTCGAGGTCACTACCGCATCCGCGTCGGCAATATTTTCCGCAGCATGACCGTGCCGGATGCGTGCGCCGAGCTGCATCAGACGCTGCGTGACAGCATTGTCGGTAAGGTCCGAACCCGACACGGCGTAGCCGAGATTGAGCAGAACCTCGGCGATTCCGCTCATGCCGACGCCGCCGATGCCGACGAAGTGAATCTGACGGACAGCGTGTTTCATTTGGCAAGCGCCTCGCAAATGTCGGCGACGTCGTGGGTCGCATCGGGTTTGGCCAGGTTTCGTGCCTTGTCGGACATCGTGGCCAGCTGCTCACGGTCGATCCCGGCGATCAGCGCGGCGAGCTTCTCGGCGCTCAGGTCGCGCTGTTGCATCAGCCAGGCGGCTCCGGCGTCGGCGAGAAACGCGGCGTTGCCGGTCTGATGGTCATCCACCGCAAAGGGGAAGGGCACAAGGACCGCCGGCACACCGGCGCAGGCGAGTTCGGCCACGGTCATCGCGCCGGCGCGGCAGATGGCGAAGTCGCAGGCACGGTATTCCGCGGCCATGTCCTCGATGTAATCGCGCACGTCGGCCTCAACGCCTGCGGCAGCGTAGTTGGCGCGCAGGATATCGCCATGCTGGCGGCCCGACTGGTGCACCACCTGTGGGCGTTGATCCGCTGGCAGCAGTCCGAGCGCTTTGGGCACGAGCTCGTTCAGCGCCGACGCGCCAAGACTGCCGCCCACCACGAGCAGACGCAGAGGTCCACAATGCACGCCACCCGATGCACCGGCGAGCGTGGCGATGGCCTCACGCACCGGATTGCCCACCCATTGCGTCGTCACGCTGCGGCAGGGGATGGGCTTGTCCTGCGCATGGGTGAATACCTTGGGAAAGGCCGTCAGCACGCGATTGGCCAGGCAGGCGAGCACACGATTGGTGAGCCCGCCGACCGAGTTCTGTTCGTGAATGACCAGCGGCCGGTGCAGGAGACTTGCCATCATGCCACCGGGAAAGGCGGTGTAGCCGCCCATGCCCAGCACGACATCGGGCCGGCGCTCGAGGATGGCGACGAGACTCTGCCAGAAGGCAACCAGCAGCATGGCTGGCAGCATCAATTTCGTCACAAGGCCCTTGCCGCGCACGCCACCCATCGCTACCCACACCATGTCGATGCCGGCTGCCGGGACCACGCGCGCTTCCAGACCGGTGCGCGTGCCGAGCCAGAACACGTTCCATCCGCGTGCGCGCAACGCATCGGCCACCGCCAGCGCAGGATAGACATGGCCGCCGGTGCCGCCGGCCATGACCATGAGGGTGCGGTTCGCAGCAGCCATCAGAACGTCTTCCCCCGCATCATCTGCCGTTGTTCCCAGTCGATGCGCAGCAGCACCGCGATAGCCAGGCAATTGGCGACGATGCCGGAACCGCCGAACGACAGGAACGGCAGGGTGAGTCCCTTGGTCGGCAGGAGGCCGACGTTTACCCCCATGTTGATGAGTGCCTGCACGCCGAACCAGATGCCGATGCCCTGCGCCACCAGCGCGCAAAAATGGCGTTCAAGGCGGGCGGCGCGATGGCCGATGAGAAAGGCCTTGACGATGAGCCAGGCGAACAGGCCGATCACCACCACGACCCCGACGAAACCGAATTCCTCGGCGATTACCGCGAGCAGGAAGTCGGTATGCGCTTCCGGAAGATAGAACAGTTTTTCGACACTGCCGCCCAGCCCCAGCCCGAACCATTCGCCGCGTCCAAAGGCGATCAGTGCATGCGACAGCTGGTAGCCACTGCCATAGGGATCCTTGAACGGGTCCATGAAATTCAGCAGGCGCTCCCGGCGATAATCCGACGACAGGATCAGCGCAGCGAAGCCGAACAGCAGGACCAGGACCAGACCGGCGAACACCTTCCAGTTCAGTCCGCCGAGAAAGAGGATGCCCATGGCGATCCCGACGATCACCACGAAGGCACCGAAATCGGGCTCGCTCAGCAGCAGCACGCCGGTTGTCATCATCACCGCCGCCATCGGCAGAAAGCCCTTCTTCAGGTCGTGCATGAACGCCGCCTTGCGGGTGGTGTAGTCGGCGGCGTACAGCACGGCGAGAAACTTCATGAGTTCCGACGGCTGCAGGTTGGAAAAACCGAGTGGAATCCAGCGCCGGCTGCCATTGACCTCGCGGCCGATGCCGGGAATCAGCACCACCACCAGCAGCAGCAGGCCACCGAGGAACAGATAGGGCGCGGCCTGCTGCCACACGCGCATGGGCACCTGGAACACAGCCACGCCGACGCCAATGCCCACCACGATGAAGATGGCCTGGCGAATCAGGTAGAACTCGCCATTGTGGCCCGTGTAGCGTGCCGCCTCGGCGATGGCGAGCGATGCCGAATAGACCATCACCAGTCCGGTCGCCAGCAGTCCGAGCACGAGCCACAGAAGCCCGAAATCGAGCTCCGCGGTGGGACGGGGTGGGCGCGCGGTGTACAGCATGTCAGGATGCTCCCGGCTCGGCGGCAAGCCGCTTCACCGCAGCGACGAACACTTCGGCGCGATGGACGTAGTTGCGGAACATGTCGAAGCTGGCGCAGGCGGGAGACAGCAGCACCGCGTCGCCCGGCTGCGCCAGCTGCTGCGCCAGTGCAACGGCATCATCCATGCTTGCGGCACGACGCGTATCGACGCCACAGCCGTCGATGGCGCCTGCAATCGCCGGCGCATCGCGCCCGATCAGGACGACTGCGCGGGCGTTGGCCTCGACCGCTGCCTTCAATGGCGAAAAATCCTGGCCCTTGCCATCGCCGCCGAGAATCACCACCGCACGGCGTCTGCCCATGCCGTACAGCGCGGCTTCGGTCGCGCCGACGTTGGTGCCCTTGGAATCGTCGTAATACGTCACGCCGTCGATCTCGGCGACCTTCTCCACCCGATGCGGCAGCCCCTTGAAGTGCAGCAGCCCGCGCAGCAAGGCTTCCATCGGCAGATCGAGCGTGCGTGTCAGCGCCAGTGCGGCGAGCGCGTTGGCGGCGTTGTGCAGGCCCGCCACCGGCAGCGCGGAGAGCGGCATCAACATGTCGCCGCCGAGACAGAGTTCGTCCTCGCACAGGCCGAAGTTCTCCCCCTGCGGACATCGGTCCAGACCAAAGCTCACCACGCGCCGGTCGGGGCGCGCCATCGCCAGCGTGCGGGCGTCGTCGCGGTTGAGCACCTGCACGCCGCGCCCGCTGAAGATGCGTGCCTTGGCGGCCGCGTAGGTCTCCATGTCCGGATAACGGTCCATGTGGTCTTCCGACAGGTTCAGCACGGCCGCGGCGTCGGCGTCGAGGCTGGCGGTCGTCTCCAGCTGGAACGAAGAGAGTTCGAGTACCCACACCTGCGGTGCCGGCGCGTGCCCCTGCTCGATTTCGTACAGGGCATCGAGCACCGGCAGGCCGATGTTGCCGGCGACGCAGACCGACAGGCCGGCCATGCGGCACATATCGCCGCACATCGCGGTGACCGTGCTCTTGCCATTGCTGCCAGTGATGGCGAGCACCCGCATCGGCTGCTCGCGCCCGGCATTCAGTGCCCGCAGCGCGCGTGCGAACAGCTCGACGTCGCCCAGCGCTTCGACCCCCGCGGCAACGGCCCGCGCCAGTGCCGGGTCGGCGAGCGGCACGCCCGGGCTCAGCACCAGCAGTTCCGCCGCACACAGGCGGGTTTCATCGAACGGGCCGGTAAACAGCGGTACACCCGGCAACAGCTCGCCCAGCCGCGCCGCGTGCGGCGGCGCGCTGCGGGTGTCGGCCACGCTCACCTCGGCGCCACGCGCCACGAGCCAGCGCGCGCACGACAGCCCGGTATCTCCCAGCCCGAGCACCATGACCTTCTTGCCGAAGAGTTGCAGGCTGTCGTAGTTCATCTCAGTTTCAGGCTCGAAAGGCCGATCAGCACCAGCATCATGCTGATGATCCAGAACCGCACGACGACCTGATTCTCCTTCCACCCCTTGAGCTCGTAGTGGTGGTGGATCGGCGCCATGCGGAACACCCTCCTGCCGGTGAGCTTGAAGGAGGCGACCTGGACCATCACCGACAGGGTCTCGATCACGAACACGCCGCACATGATGAACAGGATGATTTCCTGACGCACGATGACGGCCACGACGCCAAGCGCGGCACCCAATGCCAGCGCGCCGACGTCGCCCATGAAAACTTCGGCCGGGTAGGCGTTGAACCACAGGAACGCCAGCCCGGCACCCGCCATCGCCGCACAGAAGATTGCAAGCTCGCCTGCACCCGGCACGAAGGGCACGCCGAGGTATTTCGAGAACACCGCGTGCCCCGCGACGTAGGCAAAGATCGCCAGAGCCGCGGCCACCATCACCGTAGGCAGGATGGCGAGGCCGTCGAGGCCGTCGGTGAGGTTCACCGCATTGGACGCACCGACGACGACGAAGTAGGTGAGTGCGATGAAAGCGAATGCCGACAGCGTCAGGGTGGCGTGCTTCGCGAAGGGGATGATGAGTTCGGTATGTTGCGGCAGGGTGGCCGCGTTCCACAGATAGCCCGCCACGGCAAGGCCGATCACCGACTGCCAGAAATACTTCCAGCGCGACGGCAAGCCGCGGGAGTTTTTCTCGACGACCTTGCGCCAGTCGTCGACCCATCCGATGACGCCGAATCCCGCGAGCGTGAGCAGGGCGACCCACACGTAGGCGTTCGTCAGGTCCGCCCACAGCAGGGTGGTGACGATCACCGACACCAGGATCAACGCACCGCCCATGGTGGGCGTACCGGCCTTCACCAGATGTGTCTGCGGGCCATCGCTGCGCACCGACTGGCCGATCTTCAGAAGGGTCAGCCTGCGGATCACGGCGGGGCCGACGATGAACGAGATCGTCAGCGCGGTGAGTGCAGCCAGCACTGCGCGCAGGGTGAGATAGTTGAAGACGTTGAAGGCCCGGATGTCCTGGCCGAGGTGCTGGAACAGCCATAACAGCATGTCAGTGCCCCTCCGTGAAGCTCTTCACCACGCGCTCCATCTGCATGAAGCGGGAGCCTTTCACCAGGACCACGGTGTCTGCGGTGAGCGCATTTTCCACTTCGGCTAGCAGTTCCTCGATACGCTCGAAGTGCATGGCTCCGGCACCGAACGCCGCCACGGTCTCGCGGCTCAGGTCGCCGAGTGCGAACAGCCGCTCCACGCCTGCAGCGCGCGCGGCGCGGCCGATTTCGGCATGCATCGCCGGTGCGCCGGCACCGAGTTCACCCATGTCGCCAAGGACGAGAAGCTTGCGACCGGGATACTGCACAAGCACCGCAAGCGCCGCCCGCACCGAATCCGGGTTGGCATTGTAGGTGTCGTCGATGAACGTTGCCCCGTGCAACGCAGGTTTACGTTGCAGGCGTCCCTTGATGCCGGCAAAACCCGCAAGCCCCTCGACGATACACGCCGGGCTCACATCGAGCGCAAAGGCCGCAGCAGCGGCGGCGAGTGCATTCATCGCATTGTGGACGCCCGGCACCTGCAACGTGACGTCAAGGTGCACGTCGAGAAGTTCGATCGCCAGCGCGGAAGCCGTCGCGTCGTAACGGCCACGCACGCGCGCCGGCTGCCGCATACCGAAGTCAATGACACTGCGCGCAGCATTGGCGTCACGCCAGAGACCGGCATGGGCATCGTCGGCATTGAACAACGCGATGCCACCCGCGCCGAGACCGTTGAAGATTTCGCCTTTGGCGCGCGCGATCGCCTCGACCGAACCCAGGAGACCGATGTGCGCAGTCATGGCGTTGTTCACCAGCGCGACGTCGGGGCGCGCGATGCGCGTGAGATAGTCGATTTCGCCGGCGTGGTTCATGCCCAGCTCCAAGACGGCGAAGCGATGGTGCGGACGCAGGCGCAGCAGCATCAGCGGCAGACCGATGTCGTTGTTGAGGTTGCCCTCGGTGGCGAGCACGGCGTCGTCGCTGCCGACTTCCGCGCGCAGGATCGCGGCAAGCATTTCCTTCACCGTGGTCTTGCCGTTGCTGCCCGTGATCGCGGCCACCGGGACACCGAAACGCTGGCGCCATGCTGCAGCCAGACGGCCCAGCGCAAGGCGGGTGTCGGCGACACGCAGCGCGTTGCCGATTTCCGGCGCCTGGGCGTGATCGAGCACCACGCCAGCCGCCCCCTGCTGCAGCGCCCGGGCCGCGAACGTGCCGCCATCGAATCTTTCGCCGCGCAGGGCGAAAAAGAGATCGCCCGGCTGGATCGTGCGGCTGTCGGTACATACCCGACGCACCGCGGCCTCAGGCCCGGCAAAGGCCGCGCCGAGCATCGCAGCGGCATCGGAAAGTGTGAGATTCATGTCCATGCGTCGAGCGCCTTTCTCGCCATCGCATCATCGGAAAACGGCTGGCGCGCACCGGCGGTTTCCTGGTAGTCCTCATGACCCTTGCCGGCGATCAGCACCACATCGCCCTGCCGCGCGCTGCCGACCGCTTCGAAGATGGCGCGTGCACGGTCGGGTTCGACCGCCGGTTTGCCGGACATGCCGGCGAGGACGTCGTCGATGATGCGTTGCGGATCCTCGTTGCGCGGGTTGTCGCTGGTGAGCCATACCCCATCGGCGCCACGGCTGGCGGCAGCGCCCATCAGCGGCCGCTTGCCACGGTCGCGGTTGCCGCCGCAGCCGAACACGCAGATCAGGCGCCCGCTGCCCGCGATCTCGCGCAACGCGGCGAGCGCCTTGTCCAGCGCATCGGGGGTGTGCGCATAATCCACCACCACCAGCGGCTGGACGCCACCACCGAGCGTCTGCATGCGGCCGGGCGGGGGTTCGACGTGCGCGAGTGCGCGGCAGGCGTCGTCCAGCCCGACATCCGACACCAGCAGCGTGGCGAGTACGGCCAGCAGGTTGACGGCATTGAAGCGTCCAAGCAGCGGCGCGCGCAGTTCCGCATCGCCCCAGTCGCTGTGCACGTGCAGATGCAGGCCCTCCTGCGACAGGCGCAGCCGTTCGCCGCGCACTGCGCCGCGCGTGAAGCCATAGCCGACCACCCGTGCCGCGCGCACCTCGCCTTCCAGATGTCTGCCGAACGCGTCGTCGAGATTGAGCACGACACTGCCGAGCCCCGGCCACGCGAACAACTGTGCCTTTGCGGCGGCATACGCTTCCATGTCGCCGTGGTAGTCGAGGTGGTCGCGCGTCAGATTGGTGAGCACCGCAATATCGAAATGCGTGCCGTTTACGCGTCCCTGCACGAGACCGTGCGAAGACACCTCCATTGCACACGCTACGGCACCCTGCGCCCGATAATGCGCGAGTCTTTCCTGCAGCTCGATCGCGTCGGGCGTGGTGTTGAGCGCGGGGATGAGAGCGCCGGGAAAGCCGTTGCCGGCGGTACCGACGATTGCGGTGCGGCGTCCCAGGCGGGTGAACGCCTGCGCGATCCAGTGCGCGACCGAGGTCTTGCCGTTGGTGCCGGTGATGCCGATCATGGCAAGCGCGCGCGACGGGTCGCCATAGACGTGGGCGGCGACCTCGCCGATGCGCGACCGCAGCCGGTCGACCCCGGCATTGGGCACATCGAGCGCGGGGTCCCACTGGTAATGATCGCGATCCCACAGCACGCCGTCGACACGCTGCGCCACAGCGCCCGGAATGAAATCGCGGCCGTCGCGCGCCTCGCCGGGATAGGCGGCGAACACCGTGCCGGGCCCGGCGCGGCGGCTGTCGCTCACCAGCGCGGAAGGCCGCAGGCCGAGGCGTTCAAGGATGTGGGACACCGACTCCGCCGGTATCTCGAATGGTGGGCGTGCCTGGGGATGCGCCATCATGCGCCTCCTCGCGCAGCGGTCGCACGCTGCGTCACATGTGTTGCCGTGTCTGGCGCGTCTGGCGGCAGCCCGAGCTGGCGCAGGCTCGCCGCCATCACCTGGGCGAACACCGGACCGGCGACGCTGCCGCCGTAGTACACGCCGTCGGAGGGCTCGTCGATCACCACGCCGATGATGAGACGCGGATTGGACGCCGGCGCCATGCCGACGAAAGACGAAAGGTAGCGATCCGCAGCGTAGCGGCCATCGACCAGCTTGTGCGCGGTGCCGGTCTTGCCGGCGACGCGATAGCCGGGCACGCGCGTGCGCTGGCCGGTGCCGCCTTCCTGTGTCACGGCTTCCATCATGGTGCGTACTTCGCGCGCCACGCCGGGAGAGAACACACGTTCTCCGACGATTTCCTGCGGCTCGCGACGCAGGAAGGACAGCGGCATCACTTCGCCGTCGTTGGCGAACGCCATGTAGGCGCGCGCCAGCTGGAGCAGGCTGACCGACAGGCCGTAACCATAGGCCATGGTGGCATGCTCGACCGGCTTCCAGCCTGCGGCGTCGCGCAGGCGCCCCGCAGTTTCGCCCGGGAAACCCGAGCCCGGCCGCTCGCCAAAGCCGGCGCGATGCAGTACGTCCCGGAACTGTTGCGGCGTGAGCGACATGGCCAACTTCACCGCGCCCACGTTGCTCGACTTCTGGATGATCTCCGTCACCGTCATCTGCGGATGCGGATGCACGTCGCGCACCAGTTTGTTGCCCACGCGCCAGGTTTCCGGCGTGTCGATCACGCTGTCGGGGTGATAGAGCCCACGTTCGAGCACCGCCGCGGCAACGAAGGGCTTGATCGTCGAGCCGGGTTCGAAGGTATCGATGATCGCGCGGTTGCGCATCGGCCCCGGCCTGTAGTCGCTGCGATTGTTGGGATTGAAGTCGGGCTGGTTGGCGAGCGCAAGAATCTCGCCGGTTTTGGCGTCGAGGACCACGACACTGCCACCCTTGGCCTTGTGCTGCGCAATCGCCGCCGCGAGTTCGCGATGGGCCAGGTACTGCAGGTTGAGGTCGAGCGCGAGCATCAGGTTGCCGCCCATCTGCGCCGATTTCACCGGCACCAGATCGCGGATCGTGTTGCCACGACGGTCGCGCAGAATCCGCCGCCGCCCTTCCCGGCCGGCAAGCCAGTCCTGGAAGGCGCGCTCGACGCCCTCCTGCCCGACATCGTCGACATTGGTGAAGCCGACGACGTGGGCGGCGCTTTCACCGGCCGGATAGTAGCGGCGGAACTCGCGGCGCAGATGCAGGCCGGCCACACCCATGGCCGCAATCTTCGCCGCCTGTTCCGGGGTCACCGCCCGCCGCACGCTGAATTCACCGCGCACGCCGCGCGTGAGCATGCGGGTCAGTTGCGCAGGCGACACCTCGAGTACGCGCGCGAGCTGGGCATGCTGGACGATGCTGAGCCTGAGATCGGCCGGGCGCGCCCACAAGGATTCGACCGGCGTGCTGATGGCGAGCAGACGACCGTTCCGGTCGGACACCTGGCCGCGCTGGGCCGGCAGCGTAAGACTGCGGTTGGCGACGGCGTCGCCCTTGCCCTGCAGGTAATCGGTATTGAGCCCTTGCAAATAGAGCGCGCGCCCCGTCACCGCCAGCAGACCGGCAAGCAGCAGGCCGCCCGCGGTGGCCATGCGCCAAGGCGCGAGATGCATCTTGAGCAGGGTTTTCGCGTGGTAGTTCACGGCGCGCTCACCAGCGGTTCGATGCGGATGCGCTCATGCACGGGCGCCACCAGGCCAAGCCGGCTGCGGGCGAGCGCGTCGACCCGCGCCGGGTCGGCCCAGGTGCTCAGCTCCAGCTGCAATTGTCCCCACTGCTCGTCCAATCCACGCGCCTCCTTCTTGAGGCGTTCCAGTTCCACAAAATACACACGCGCCCGATGCTGTGACTGAATCAATGCCAACGCGCAGGCGATCAGCACCACCGCCAGTACCCCGTTCAGACGGCTCACGCCGGCGGCCCGACGCGTTCGGCCACGCGCAGCACCGCGCTGCGCGCCCGCGGATTGGCCCCCACTTCGCCGTCTGAAGCGTGGCGCGCCCGGCCGACCAGCTTCAGCCGGCCCGGCTTCAGCATCGCCGCCGGAATCGGCAGTCGCGCCGGTGCCTGCTCGCCCTGCGCCTCGTCGCGCATGAAGCGCTTGACGATGCGGTCTTCCAGCGAATGGAAGCTGATCACCGCCAGGCGCCCTCCGGGCAGCAGACGTTCGACGCACTGCGGCAGCACGGCTTTCAACTCTTCCAGCTCGCGGTTGAGATAAATCCGTATAGCCTGGAAGCTGCGGGTCGCCGGGTGTTGTCCCGGTTCGCGTTTTTTAACCGTCGCGGCGATGAGACCCGCGAGCTGGCCGGTGGTGTCGATACGCTCTTTTTGCCGCGCCGCAACAAGCGCGCGCGCAATCGGCTTAGCAAACCGCTCTTCGCCGTAGCTGCGAATGACTTCACCGATCTCCTCCTCCGTCGCCGTCGCCAGCCAGTCCGCAGCGGACATCCCGCTGTCCGGATCCATGCGCATGTCGAGTGGCGCATCGAAGCGGAAGCTGAAGCCGCGCGTCGCGTCGTCGAGCTGCGGCGACGACACGCCGATGTCCAGCAAAATTCCGTTCACCCGCGGGTGGCCGAGTTCATCGAGCACTGCGCCGAGCTGCGAAAACGCACGCCGCACCAGGGTCAGCCGTGGATCCCGCAGCGACTCGCCGGCGCGGATGGCATCCGGGTCGCGATCCAGCGCGACCAGCCTGCCTGCAGCATCCAGCTTCGCCAGGATCAGGCGGCTGTGGCCGCCGCGTCCAAAGGTGGCGTCGACATACACGCCCCGCGGATCGATCGCCAGCGCGTCCACCGCCTCCTGTGCCAGCACCGGCACATGGGCGGCCTCGCTCACAACGTAAACCCCTCCAGTTCGGGCGGCAGACCGCCATCGCGGAACGTCAGCGCCTGTTCGACCTGAGCATCCCAGCGCGCCTCGTTCCACAGCTCCACCTTGCTGCCCTGGCCCACCATCACCGCACTCTTTTCCAGCTCGGCGAACTTGCGCAGCATCGGCGGCAGCAGCACGCGGCCGGCGCCGTCCATCTCGATGTCGTGGGCATAGCCGACCAGCAGCTGCTTGATGCTGCGGGTGCGCGGATCGAAATCCGAAAGGGTGTTGAGCTTTTTCTCGATCGGTTCCCACTCGGGCAGCGGATAGAGCAGCAGGCAACGGCCGGGGTCGGCGGTGACGACGACGCGCCCGCCGCCGTTCACCAGCAGGGCGTCGCGATAGCGCGCAGGCACCACGAGCCGGCTCTTGCTGTCCAGACTGACCGTTGCGACACCGCGAAACATGTTCCCCTCGTATTGGAATCTGGCTCGCCAGAACGGGGGCGATTCTCCCACAATCCCCCACTGGCCACCACTATTTCCCACTATAGGGGATAGTTTTGGGGGGGTCAAGCAGGCAAACACAAAAAAAGCCCTACGTCTCAAGGACTTAGGGCTTGTTTTGGGTTGTGGATAAGTTTCTGGAAAAACCGATACTTAGCAGCAAGTTCTGCTGTCGTTTTTAGAATAGATTGGTAAGTTATTGATTTGGCGGTGTGTATGGAAAAGCGGGCCGATAAGCCGGGTTCTGTCGTGGGCAACCATTCCTCTAGACCGTCCATTGCTGGCCGGCTCAAGCCACCTACCCGCAGACTCGGCGAGCCGCGTCATCGTCTGCCTATTTGGTGTTGCTCCAGATGGAGGTTACCGCGTTTCACGTCCACCCGGCTTGCGCCGGGCTTACTCGTCTCTGTGGCCCTGTTCCTCGCCTCGCGGCGTCCGGCGGTTAGCCGGCATCCTGCTCTGTGGAGCCCGGACTTTCCTCTCCCGCTTGCGCGGCAGCGGTTGCCTGGTCCGCTTTTCCAATGCGGATTATAACTCAGCCGACCACCCGCCAGCGCACCGCCTCGCCCGCGCGCAGCGGCACCAGCGCGGCGTCACCGAACGCCAGGCGTTCCGGCACCGTCCACGTTTCGCGGCGCAGGGTGATGCGCCCGGCGTTGCGCGGCAGACCATAGAAATCCGCGCCGAAGAAACTGGCGAAGGCTTCCAGACGGTCGAGCGCCCCGGCGTCCTCGAACACTTCAGCATACAGTTCGAGCGCGGCGTGTGCGGTGTAGATGCCGGCGCAGCCGCAGCCGGTTTCCTTGGCAACGACGGCGTGCGGCGCGGAATCGGTACCGAGGAAGAATTTCGGGTTGTCCGAGATGGCCGCCGCCACCAGCGCCTCGCGGTGGCGTTCGCGCTTGAGCACCGGCAGACAGTAGAAATGCGGACGCATGCCGCCGCGGAACATGGCATTGCGGTTGTACAGCAGGTGGTGCACCGTTATCGTCGCGGCGACGTTGGCCGGCGCGGCGGCGACGAACTCGACGGCCTGGTGCGTGGTGATGTGCTCGAGCACGATTTTCAGGCGCGGGAAATCCTGCAGCAGGCGTACCAGATGCCGCTCGATGAACACCGCCTCGCGGTCGAACACGTCGACGTCGGGGTCGACCACCTCGCCGTGCAACAGCAAAGGCATCCCGGCTTCCTCCATGGCCGCGATGGCCGGATAGGCGTGCGCAAGCTCGGTGACGCCGGCGTCGGAATGCGTCGTCGCGCCGGCAGGGTAATACTTCACGGCGTGCACGAAACCGCTCGCTCGCGCGCGGTGGATTTCCTCCGGCGCGGTGTTGTCGGTGAGATAGAGCGTCATCAGCGGTTCGAACGCCGCGCCGGCGGCCGCGGCGAGCAGACGCTCGCGGTACGCCGCGGCGTCGGCGACGCTGACCACCGGCGGCTTCAGGTTGGGCATGGCGACAGCGCGTCCGAACACGCGCGCGGTATCGCGCATGACATTGTGCATGGCCGCACCGTCACGGAAATGCACGTGCCAGTCGTCGGGGCGGGTGAGTGTGAGCGTGTCGGTCATTCGGCTGCGGCGTGTTTGAGTGCGAGGGACATTTTATAGAGTTCCGCCTTGCTGCGCCCGGTGATCTGCGCAGCGAGCCTGGCGGCGAGCGTAGGCGGCAGCGCGTCCTGCAGGATGCCGAGCACGCGCATCGCCTCGACGTCGACCGCGGCTTCGCTGACCGGTGCGTGCACGATGACGACGAATTCACCGCGCCGGCGATCCGCATCGCCCGCCAGCCACGCCGGCGCATCGCCCAGCACTACGGTGACGATGCTCTCGAATTTCTTGGTCAGTTCGCGCGCCAGCGTGACCGTCCGCGCCGGATCGAATTCCGCGGCCATGTCGGCAAGCGTTTCCTCGATGCGGTGCGGCGCCTCGTAGAACACCAGCGCACACGGCAGCACGGCGAGCGCCTTCAGCTGCGCCCGCCGCGCACCGGATTTCGCCGGCAGGAAGCCGTGAAACAGCCAGTCCCCCGTTGCCATGCCGGCGGCCGACAGCGCCGCCGTTACCGCGGAGACACCCGGCACCGGCACCACCACCTGGCCCGCCGCGCGCACCGCTGCCACCAGCCGCGCACCGGGATCGGACACCGCCGGCGTGCCGGCGTCGGAAACGTAGGCGACCGCCTCACCGGCAGCGATCCATGCAATCACCTTCTGCGCCGCTTCGCGCTCGTTGTGTTCGCGGATCGATACCAGTGGGCGCGAAATGTCGAAATGCGCGAGCAACTGCCCCGACACCCGTGTGTCCTCGGCCGCCACGCGGTCCACGCGCCGCAGCGTGTCGAGCGCGCGCAGGGTGATGTCGCCGAGATTGCCGATGGGCGTGGCGACGACATAGAGCGCCGGCGGCAGGCGGGTAAGATGCGGGCTATCGTTCATAGGTGCATTCTCGCAGATGCTGAAATCCCTGCTCGGCAAAACCGCCGAGGCACGTGCCGAAGCCCATCTTGCCGCACGCGGCCTCAGGCCCGTGACGCGCAACTGGCGCTGCCGCTTCGGCGAGATCGATCTTGTCATGCAGGACGGCGCGACGCTGGTGTTCGTCGAGGTACGTCTGCGCCGCAACACCGATTACGGCGGCGCAGCGGCGAGTGTCACCCATGCCAAGCAGAAGAAGCTCCTGGCGGCAGCGCGCCTGTATCTGGCGGGCCTCGCAAACATGCCCCCGTGCCGCTTCGACGTGGTGACCCTGGCCGGCGACACGGTCACCGACTGGATACGGAACGCATTCGACGATATGGGATAATCCCGGCACTCCGGTGCGACGCCCTCTTTCATGTCCCTGCACGACAGAATCCTCGAACACTTCACGGCCTCGGCGCAAGCCAAGCTGACGGTCGCCGAGGCCCTCGCGCCGGAGATCGAGCGTGCGGCGCGCCTGATCGTGCATTGCCTGGCACAGGGCAACAAGGTTCTCGCCTGCGGCAACGGCGGGTCGGCCGCGCACGCGCAGCGCTTCGTCTCGCTGATGATCAACCGCTTCGAGCAGGAACGCCCCGGACTTGCTGCGCTCACGCTGGCTGCCGACAGCTCGACGCTGACCTCGATCGCCAACGAGCACGCCTTCGATCAGGTATTCGCGCGCCAGATCAAGGCCCTCGGCCAGCCGGGTGATATCCTGCTGGTGATCTCGGCCAGCGGGCACTCGCCCAACGTGTTGCAGGCAACGATGGCCGCACACGCACGCAACGTCCACATCATTGCGCTCGCCGGGCGCAGCGGCGGCGAACTTGCGGAACAAATCGGCGATGACGACGTCTTGCTGTGCGTGCCCATCGAATCGACGGCACGTGTCCAGGAAATCCATCTGTTGGCCATCCATTGCCTGTGCGATGCGGTGGACAGCCTCTTGCTAGGAGTCGAAGAATGAACAAGCTTGTCTATGCCCTCATGCTGGCCGTCACCGTGCCGTCCCTGAACGGATGCGCCACCGCAGTGGTGGGAGGTGCTGCCACGGGTACCGCCATCGCCGTCGATCGGCGCACCGCCGGTGTTTTCGTGGGCGACCAGGAAATCGAGCTGCGCGCGATGAGCCGCCTGCGCGAGACGTTTACGCAGGGAACCGAGAGCATCGCCGCCACCAGCTACAACCGGCAGGTGCTGCTCACCGGCCAGGTGCCGGACGAGGCGGCGCGTACGCGCGCCGGCGAGGTGGTGAAGGGCATTCCCGACGTGCGCACGGTGTTCAACGAACTCTCCGTTTCCGGCGTCACCTCGTTCACGTCCACCGCCAACGACACCAGTATCACCGCCAGCGTGAAGACGCGCCTGCTGCGCGACGAACGCGTGCCGGGCACCAAGGTCAAGGTCAAGACCGAGGCCGGCGCCGTCTACCTGATGGGTCTCGTCACCCGTGCCGAAGGTGCGGCCGCCGCAGAGACCACACGTACCACTTCCGGTGTGACCAAGGTGGTCACCCTGTTCGAATATCTCGACTGAGCCGATGATCTACCGCGACCTGCGCGATTTCATCGTCCAGCTCGAGGCGCGTGGCGCTCTGAAACGCATCGCGGTCGAAGTCGATCCCAGGCTGGAGATGACCGAGATCGCCGACCGCGTGCTGCGTGCCGGCGGACCCGCGCTGCTGTTCGAGAAACCGAAGGGCCACACGATCCCGGTGCTGGCAAACCTGTTCGGCACGGTCGAGCGCGTGGCACTGGGCATGGGCGAGGACGATTCCGCGCGTCTGCGCGAGGTCGGCAAGCTGCTCGCCTACCTGAAGGAACCGGAGCCGCCGAAAGGTCTGCGCGACGCCTGGGAGAAGTGGCCGGTACTGAAGCAGGTGCTGAACATGGCGCCGAAGGAAGTCAAAAACGCGCCGTGTCAGGACATCGTGTGGGAAGGTGCCGACGTCGATCTCGCCCGCCTGCCGATCCAGCACTGCTGGCCCGGCGACGTCGCGCCGCTCGTCACCTGGGGCCTCACCGTTACTCGCGGCCCGCACAAGAAACGGCAGAACCTCGGCATCTACAGGCAGCAGGTCATCGCCCGCAACAAGCTCATCATGCGCTGGCTGGCGCATCGCGGCGGCGCGCTCGATTTTCGCGAATTCCAGCAGGCGAGCCCGGGCAAGCCCTTCCCGCTCGCGGTGGCGCTGGGCGCCGATCCGGCGACCATCCTCGGTGCGGTGACGCCGGTGCCGGATTCGCTCTCCGAATACCAGTTCGCCGGCTTGCTGCGGGGCGCCAAATCCGAGGTCACGCAATGCCTCGGCAACACCCTGCAGGTGCCCGCCTCCGCGGAGATCGTGCTGGAAGGCGTGATCCATCCCGGCGAGACCGCGCTCGAAGGTCCCTACGGCGACCACACCGGCTACTACAACGAGCAGGAAACTTTTCCGGTGTTCACCGTCGAGCGCATCACGATGCGACGCGACCCGATCTACCACAGCACCTACACCGGCAAGCCGCCCGACGAGCCGGCGATCCTCGGTGTGGCATTGAACGAAGTGTTCGTGCCGCTGTTGCAGAAGCAGTTCCCCGAGATCGTCGACTTCTACCTGCCGCCAGAGGGCTGTTCCTACCGCATGGCGGTGGTGTCGATGAAGAAGGCCTACCCCGGCCACGCCAAGCGGGTGATGTTCGGCGTGTGGTCGTTCCTGCGCCAGTTCATGTACACCAAGTTCATTCTCGTCACCGACGACGACGTCGATGTGCGCGACTGGAAGGAAGTGATCTGGGCGCTCACCACCCGTGTCGACCCCGCGCGCGACACGCTGCTGGTCGAAAACACGCCGATCGACTACCTCGACTTCGCCAGTCCGGTATCGGGGCTGGGCAGCAAGATGGGCATCGACGCCACCAACAAGTGGCCCGGCGAGACGGCGCGCGAATGGGGCACGCCAATCGTCATGGATGCGACGGTGAAGGCACGCGTCGACGCCGTGTGGGACAACCTGGGACTCTGAGGCATGCGCGACGTCTATCTCGGCCGCCAGCCCATTCTCGACCGCGAGCAGCGTGTGGTTGCCTACGAACTTCTGTTCCGTGCCGGCAACAGCGCCGGCGCGCAGGTCACCGACGACGTGCAGGCCACCGCCAGCGTGATCCAGCATGCCTTCGGCGAACTGGGCGTGCCGACCGTGCTCGGCAGCCAGCTGGGCTTCATCAACATCAGCACCGAACTGCTACTGTCCGATCTCATCGAATTGCTGCCGAAACAGCAAGTGGTGCTGGAATTGCTCGAATCGGTGGCCGCCAGCGACGCAGTGGTCGAGCGCTGCCATGCACTCAAGCAGCAGGGTTTCCGGCTCGCGCTGGACGATTTCGTCTATGACGACAGCTTCCGCCCGTTGCTCGAACTTGCCGACATCGTCAAGGTCGATCTGTTGCAGCATACGCCCGAGGCGCTTGATGCGCTGGTCGGCCAGCTCAGGACCTGGCCGGTGAAGCTGCTGGCGGAAAAGGTCGACAGCGCCGAGCAGGCGGAGCGCTGCCGCACGCTCGGCTTCGAGTTGTTCCAGGGCTATTATTTCGCACGCCCCACGCTGCTCGCCACCAAGCGCGCCGATCCCACGCAGCTGGCGCTCACGCAGTTGCTGGGACTGGTGCTGCGCGATGCCGACACCGCGCAGATCGAGCAAGTGTTCAAGCACCACCCCAATCTCACCTACAACCTGATGCGCCTGGTGAACTCCGTCGCCGGCGGCGCGCGGCGCACGCTCTCGTCGGTGTCGCAGGCGATCCTCGTACTCGGGCGGGTGCAGTTGCAGCGCTGGCTTCAGCTCCTGTTGTTCACGCTGGACAGCCGCATGCCCTATCCCAGCCCGCTGCTTCTGCTCGCCGCCACGCGCGGCAAAATGATGGAGCTGCTGGCGCAGGTACAGCACCGTGGCAGCGACCACGGCGAGCAAGCCTTCATGACGGGCATCCTCTCGCTCATCGACGCTCTGATCGACAAGCCACTCGCCGACATCGTCGCAGAACTCAACCTCGATGCGCGGGTGGCCGCCGCGCTGCTGCGGCGCGATGGCGAACTGGGTGCGCTGCTGCAAGTAGTCGAAAGTGTCGAGCACCCCGATCTCACGCGCACTCTCGAATTGCTCCAGGCCGCCGGCGGCATCACGCTCGCCGCGCTGACGCGTGCCCAGCTCGACGCCATGCACTGGGCGCACCAGATTGCCGAGGCGGGCAACGAATGAAGCGCGGCACCGCTTCGCTCTGCCTCGCCGCCACCCTGTGCGTCGGCGCAGCCCATGCCGACCCCGAGCTGTTGCGCGGCAGGCTCAGCCTGCCGGCAGGCGCCGAGCTGCCGGCAACTGCGATGCTGCGTCTCGAACTATTCGACATGTCGCAGGACACGGTGCGCCGCCTCACGATACTGGAACAACCTGTCGCCGGACGGCCGCGGCCACTCGTTTTCGTGCTGCCCTACGAGCCTCCGGCAACGCATCTGACGCTGCGCGCGGTACTGTACGCCGACGGCCAGGTGCTGTTCGCCAGCAGCGGCGCGCAGCCGCTGGCCCGTACCGCAGACACCATCGAGATTGCCGTCGGCGCGGCGGGTGAGCGTAGCGTCGCGGCCACACTGGACGATACCGACTGGCAGCTCGTCGACATCGGCGGGGTGCCGGTCCGCACGACGCCGGGCGAACGCACGGCCTACATGGTGTTGCTCGACGGTCTCCTCACCGGCGGCAGCGGTTGCAACAAGCTGATGGGTGACTACAGCCACCCGCAGCCAGGGGTGCTGCGCTTCGGCCGCGTCGCCAGCACCCGCATGGCCTGCCCGCCCGC
Organism: Thiobacillus sp.; assembly: GCA_024709165.1. Lineage (GTDB taxonomy): Bacteria > Pseudomonadota > Gammaproteobacteria > Burkholderiales > Thiobacillaceae > Thiobacillus. The sequence continues at coordinate 23,970 of JANJXF010000094.1, forward strand.
GCTCCAGACGCAGGAAGCGGCGTTGTTCGACGTCTTCGCGCGCGCCGACGCCTATCGCATCGAGGACCGTACGCTGAGCCTGCTCGTCGGCCAGCAGGTGCTGGCGCGCTTCTTCGCGCGCGCCCTGCCGTAGCCGTTCATCGCTCCGCCTTGTCCGGGCGCTCACACTGTCGGCAGCCCAGTATGCTGAAATAGCGCAGATACAGCCACAAGGCGCCGGGGAGCAGGGCGAGGCGGATCCACTCGCCGGTGCTGTCCGGCCACTGCCGGGTCTGCCATGCTTCGACCGCGACCGGCAACGACTGGAACAGCGCCAGCAGGACGAGGAACAGCGCGAGCGCACGACAACCGCCCGTCATGGCCGCACCGCCCCTCCCTCGGCCAGCACCCACTCCAGCAAGGCACGCTGCGCCGCCTCGCTGGCGCGCGCGCGCGGGTGATTGACGAGCATGACGACGCTCACGCTGTCGCCGCGCAGCGTGTGCACGTAGCCGGCGAGTGCGCTGACGTCGCGCAGCGTACCGGTCTTCAGGTGCGCGCGCCCGGCCACCATGCTGCCGGGAAACCGCCGCTTCAGCGTGCCGTCCTGTGCCGCGAGCGGCAGCGACGCCACGAATTCTGCCGCCCATGGAGTGCGCTGTGCCGCGTGCAACAGTGCGGTAAGCGCCTGCGCGCTGATGCGCTCGATGCGTGACAGCCCGGCGCCGTTTTCCAGCACCAGCTTGCGCGTCGATACGCCGTGCCGCGCCAGACTCTCGCGCACCGCGCGCGCACCCTTGTCCGGCGTGCCCGGCACACCGAAGGCTTCCGCGCCCAAGGTCAGGAACAGGTTGCGCGCCATGAGGTTGTTCGAGTACTTGTTGAGGCGTGCCAACGCATGCGACAGAGGTTCGGACTCGAACGCCAGCAGCGGCACACCGTCCGGCGCCGTGCCGCCGCGCGTGGCCCCCGCGAGCGTGCCGCCGGATTCGTCCCACAGACTGCGGAAAATGAAATCGAAGGTCGCCGCCGGCTCGAACAGGTTGAGCATGAGCATGCGCTCGCCGCATTCGCGTGGATAACGTCCGGTGATTTCCAGCGTGCGCCGCGCTTCGTCCGGGAAGGCTGGCACGAGCGCGTCCTGCCAGCCGTTGCATTCGGCGGTATCGGCGAGCGCCACGCGCGACACCAACGCCATCCCCGGCAGCACGAGATCGGGGACGATCAACACCGCGTCGTCCTGCGGCTTCACGCGCAGCGCGAGCGCGTTGAAATTGGCGACCAGCGCGCCGGGCGCGGCATTGTAGGGCGCAAAGGGTTCGCCGTCGAACGCTGCGGGATCGTGCTCTGGCACGCTGAAATACGAAGTGTCGAGCAGCAGCCCGCCACGGATGTGCTGTACTCCGCGCGCGCGCAGTTCGCGCTGCAGCAGCCACATGCGCTCGAGCGTCAGCGTGGGATCGCCCCCTCCCTTGATGACGAGATCGCCGTCGAGCACACCGCCGGCGAGCGCCCCCCCCGCCCACAGCGTGGTGTTCCAGGTATAGGTCGGGCCAAGCAGGTCGAGCGCGGCGAAGCTCGTGACCAGTTTCATGGTGGAAGCGGGGTTCAGCGCGGCATCGGCATTGTGGCTGAGCAGCGGCTCGGGCGCATTGAGCGCTTGCACCACCACTGCCACGCGGCCGAGCGGAATACCCGCCTCGTCCAGCGCCGCGACGAAGGCGCCGGGCAGTTCGGCAGCGTGCACGCCGAGCGCGAACGCGACGAGCGACAGGCCAGCAAACAGGCGGAACGCGGCAGCAAGGACCATCGGTTCATTATGCCGGATTGTCCAGCGTGTTCCCTGCCCGATGGGCGATGCCGGATCGCTCATTCCCGGCTTCCTACATGGACTGGCGGATGGCAAGCACCGCCTGGTTGCGCAGCGATTTCAGCAGCGAGAGCTCCATTTCCGCGATGACGATGTCGCCGGCCTTGCTGCGATCGGCGTAGATGAGGCCGACCGGTTTGCCCTTGACGAGGATGGGAAACAGCACAAACGTCCGCGCCGGCACATGGTGGCGGAACCAGGCGGGAATGCGTGGTGCGATGTTCGGGCTGTCAATGTCGCTGATCAGTATGTCGGCATTGTTCCGCAGCGCGAGGAGAAACACGTCGGGCGTGCCGGTGAGCGGAAAATCGAACGCACGCGCGAGCGCCTGCGCGTCCTCGCCGAAACCGAACTTGCCGCGCATCGCGTTACGGACGGGATCGCGCAGGCAGAACACGACATGTTCGAAGCTCATGCCGGTAAACATGGTTTCCAGGATCATGCGCAGGATGTCGTTAAGCGGCATGGTGTCGTCGACGAGGGAATTGCCGACGTCCTGCAGGCCCGCGGCGAGGCGCGCCTGGACCTCCGCGGGCGTGCGGGGTGGGGCCGCATCCGCTGTATGCGGGGCGGCAACCGCCTCGTGCAGCAACGCCCCGTCCAGCGCATCCCGCGGCGCAGTCGCCTCCGGCGGCACACCTTTGCCTGCCGTTGTCTCCGGCTGCGGCAGGCCGGCCCACTGCGCGGCCCGCGCCGCGAACGCGCTGTGCCCCAAGTCGACGTTCACCGCCTGCGCAAAGTGCGAAAGCTCGCCAAGGGTGGCGCTCATGACCGCGCCGATCTGCTCCGCCGTGAGCGGCACGCTGTCGCGGAAACGCTCGACCAGCCGCGCCATCGCTGCAGGATGTTCACCTTCCCGTGCTGCCGCCATGGCTTCGCACAATGCGGTGGAAAATCCGGCCACGATGCACAGGCGATCGGCATCGTTCGCGCCCTTGCGCACCCGCCCCGGCGGCAGGTTTTTTATGCTCTGCACCAGACGTTCCGGAAATCCCCAGCTGCGCGCAATTCCGACACCAAGTTGCTCCGGCGAGGCCCCCAGCGTCTCGGTCATGGCAAGGGCCTCGGTGACTCCGCCCGCGGCCATGCGTGCGCGCACCGCGGCCATCTCAGCGGGGAAATAGAACAACGCGAGCATGCGCCCGAGATGATGCAGCATGGCGCCGATGAACGCCTCTTCCGAATCGTGCACACCTGCCTTTTCCGCCAGTTCGCGCGCAAGCAGGGCAGCGTACAACACCCTGAGAAATTCCTCCTTCAACTGCTGCGCCTGCGCGCGGTTCTGCAGGCTCTCGAACAGGATCAGGCTCACGGCAATCGAGCGCACCGCATCGAAACCCAGAACGACCACGGCGCGCGATACGGTGCTGATGGTGCCGCCGCCGGCACGGCTGTAGAACGCGGCGTTGGCGAGCTTCAAGAGCTTGCTGGTAAGCGCGAAATCCTTGAGGATGGTATTGGAAAGCTGGTTGACGCTCTCGCGATCGGACGCGGTGATGCGGTTGATCGCGCCCACCGATTCGGATAGCGCCGGAAAATCGTTTTCCGCCTGAATGCGCCGCAGCAAGCGGTCCAGCGGCGTATCGGCCCCGCCTTGTCCGCTCATGCCCTGTCGCCCGAGCCGCGGCGGTCGGTCATCTAACCGAGAGCCCCCACATACCAGTCCATCGCCTCCGCGAGCCCCTTGCCGATACGATGCGTCGGCGCGTACCCAAGACGGGCTTGTGCCTTGGCAATGTCCGCCAGCGAATGCCGTACGTCACCGGCGCGGAAATCGCGGTACACCGGCTTGAAGCCGGCGAGGTGCGGATAGCGCGGCGCGAGCAGCGCACGGATCGCCTCGAACAGCTGGTTGAGCGTGGTGCGCTCGCCGACCGCGACGTTGTAGACCTGATTGGCGGCATCGGCGTGGGTGCTGGTGGCAGCGAGCAGATTGGCCTGGATGACGTTGTCGATGTAGCAGAAATCCCGGCTGGTCTCACCGTCGCCGTTGATGTACACCGGCTCGTTCCCGATCATGCTCGACACCCATTTCGGCACCACGGCGGCGTAGGCGCCGTTGGGGTCCTGGCGGCGGCCGAAGATGTTGAAGTATCGGAGACCGATCGACTCCATGCCATAGCAGCGGCCGAACACGTCGGCATAGAGTTCGTTCACCAGCTTGGTCACGGCGTAGGGCGACAGCGGCTTGCCGATGACGTCCTCGACCTTGGGCAGGCCGGGATGGTCACCATAGGTGGACGACGACGCCGCGTAGACGAAGCGTTTCACCCTGGCGTCGCGTGCCGCGACGAGCATGTTGAGAAAGCCGGTGGCGTTGGCGGCATGGGTGGACAGCGGGTCTTCCAGCGAGCGCGGCACCGAGCCCAGCGCCGCCTGATGCAGCACGTAGTCGACGCCCTTGCACACGCCATGGCAGGTGACGAGATCGCGGATATCGCCGCGTTTGAAAGCGAAGCGTTTCCAGCGCTCGGCACCGACGCTCGCCTGTACCTGCGCCAGATTCTTTTCGTGGCCGGTAGCGAAGTTGTCCAGCCCGACGACCTGCTGCTCAAGCAGCAGCAGAGCTTCCACCAGATTGCAGCCGATGAAACCGGCCGCGCCGGTGACGAGCCAGGTCTTCGGCGCCGCCTGAAGTTCGGCTTTCAGCGCATCGAACGCCGCCAGCATCACAGCCTCCAGAGCGCGAAGCCGGCGGCTTTCACCACGACCGGATCGTAGGCCGATTTGACATCGGTGAAGGTGCCGCCCTTTTTCAGCTTTGCGGTGAGCTCGGCAAACGGCTTGTCCAGATAGGCCGCGTGCGACACGGCGGCGACCAGCGCGTCGCACTCGGGCATGTCTTCCCACCGGGTGAGTGCAATGCCGTATTCATGCTCGGCCTCGCGCGATTCGCCGAGCGGGTCGTGCACGTGAACGTCGCAGCCGAACGACTGCAGTTCGCGGATGACGTCGACCACCTTGGAGTTGCGCAGGTCGGGGCAGTTCTCCTTGAAGGTGAGGCCGAGCACGTTGACCTTGGCGCCTTTCACCTGCACGCCGTTGGCGATCATCTTTTTCACCGTCTCCTGTGCCACGTAGGCGCCCATGCCGTCGTTGATGCGCCGGCCGGCGAGGATCACCTGCGGATGGTAGCCGAGCATGTCGGCCTTGTGCGTGAGGTAATACGGATCGACACCGATGCAGTGGCCACCGACGAGGCCCGGACGGAAGGGCAGGAAATTCCACTTCGTGCCGGCGGCCTTAAGCACTTCCAGCGTGTCGATGCCGAGCCGGTGGAAGATGAGCGACAGCTCGTTCATCAACGCGATGTTGAGATCGCGCTGGGTGTTCTCGATCACCTTGGCGGCCTCGGCAACCTTGATCGAACTGGCGCGGTGCACGCCGGCGGTGATGACCGACTCGTACAGCACGGCGACCTTCTCCAGGGTGGCGTCGTCGTCGCCGGAGACGATCTTGGTGATCTTCGTGATCGTGCGTTCCCTGTCGCCAGGGTTGACGCGTTCGGGCGAGTAGCCGACATGAAAATCCTGCTTCCATTTCATGCCCGAATGTTTCTCCAGCAGAGGGATGCACACCTCCTCGGTGGCGCCGGGGTAGACTGTGGATTCGTAGATGACGGTGGCACCCTTTTTCATGTGCTTGCCGACGGTGGTGCTGGATCCGACCAGCGGCGAGAAGTCGGGGATGTGCGCCTCGTCGACCGGCGTGGGCACCGCGACGATGATGAAGTCGGCCTGTGCCAGCGCCGCGGGATCGGTCGTCACCGTGAGGTGCTTGGCGGCCTTGAGATCGTCCGTCGAAACTTCGCCGGTGGGATCGCAGAATCGACGGTAGTTGTCGATCTTTTCCGTGGAAAGATCGTAACCGATGGTGGCCGTTTTCTTGCCGAATTCCGCCGCCAGGGGCAGCCCCACGTAACCCAGTCCGACCACTGCAACAACGCCCATGCCAGGATTCCTTGTTATGAAGAAAAAATCTTTGCTGCCGCCCGGATTGTATCGAATTTGCATGATGCTGCCTTGTCGCATCCGACGGTGGATTGGCGAGTTCCCCTGCAAGGCGCGTACCAGCTGGGCGCTGGTGATGCTGGTTCTATGCCTGCCGGCCCGGGCCGACGTCGCCGACACCCTGCTGCAGATTCGACCCGGCGTCGTCGGCGTCGGCCTCTTCTCACCCACCGCCAGCCCGCGCGCCAACCTGCAGGGCACCGGCTTCGCCGTGCTCGACGGACGTCATGTGGTGACCTGCGCGCACATCTTTGCCAAGCCGCTCGACGCGGAAAAAAACGAGACCCACGCCGTGTTCATCGGGCGCGACCGGCAGATGGCGGTGCGGCGCGCCGAAATCGTCGCCACCGACCGGCCGCGCGACCTCGTCCTGCTGAAGATCGACGGCGACGCACTGCCCGCGCTCAGACTGGGCGATTCCAGTCAGGTGCGCGAAGGCAGTCAGCTCTATTTCACCGGCTACCCCATCGGCTCCGTGCTCGGCTTGAACCCGTCCACCCACCGCGCCGGCCTCGCCGCCGTCGTCCCCGCCTTCACCCCGCCGCCCAGCGCCACCCAGCTCACCGCACGCGCGCTCAGGCAGGCGCGCGACAGCTACGAGGTGTTCGCCCTCGATGCCATCGCCTATCCTGGAAACAGCGGCAGTCCGGTATGGCACCCCGACACCGGTGAGGTACTCGGCGTCGTCAATTCGGTCTACGTCAAGGGCGCCAAGGAAGCCGCGCTGTCGAACCCCAGCGGCATCAGCTACGCGATTCCGGTGCAGTATGTACATGAACTGCTGGAGCGGGTGCCGAAGCAGGAAAGATAGGAACGGGATCTGTCGATGCACGTGCCCGGCCAACGTCTGTCCAGGCTGAACACGGCGCGGTCACCGTCCGTCAAATCCCTCCCGTGAGGCTCACCCCCAGCCCGATGGTCTGTTGCCGGTGGTTGTAGTCGATGAGCGATTCGCCGTAGCCGTTGAAGTACTCCACATAGCCCCGGAGGCGGCTGCGCAGGGGAAAACTCCAGCTCAGCTTCAGCGCGCCGCGGTTGTCGTCGCGCTGGAGGTTGTTGCGCAGCTGCAGCGACCAGGTATTGCGGCCGCTGGTGTAGACCGCCTGCAAGTCGCCATGTCCGAGGTAGTCTTCGATGTCGGGGTTGTCGTCGACGCCGGGCTCGGGCAGGCGATACCAGGGACGCACCAGGAGCGCGAGCTTGTCGCGTTCAAAACCGAACTGCGCGTAGACCCGATTCCAGCTGCGGGACAGGCCTGCGCCGCGGCCGTTCGACTGGTGGACGAGGCCGAGGTTGACGAAGCGTCCGCGAAAACCGGCAAGCGAATAATCGGTGCGAACCACCCACATCATTTCCGGCTCGTAGTTGCTCTCGCGGAACGCCGCGGAAAAATCGCTGTTGTAGGCCTGCCAGAACGAGGTGACGGTGTAGCCGAACCACAGGTCGAGATCGTCGTTGCCGAACACGCCCTGCATGCCCTTGACCTTGAAGCTCAACTGCAGCACCGTCTCCACAGCCTTCAGACCGGGATCGTGCTGCGGAAACGCTCCCACGAAAGGTTGCTCGTTGGGGGCGCTGCTGTATTTCAGCGGGAGAAAATAGTTGGGGCGATGTGCGCGAAACAGGAAGGCGCCCTGTTTGGCCTCGCCGTCGAGCTCCCAGTGGCGCGACAAGGACGACAAGAGGCCGGAGTGCGCATCCGCCACCACCGCGCCGGGCGATGGTTCCGGTGTCGGCGGCGGACGTCCGGCGAGCGCGTCGTAGCACACCAGACGTTCGTTGTCGGCGGAAATCGCGCTGCACGCTTCCCATTCGGCCGGCTCGGCCGCCCGGGTGAGCGCGGTCACCCCCAGCAAAAGCAGGACGCCAACCCTCTGCAAAAGCCTCGGAAGAACCATCACTGGCGACTTTCAATCGAGGGTGACACGCTGCCCCGGCTGCGGCGCCTGCGCGTCCCAGCCGAAACGTTCCTGCAGGGTGCCGGCAAATTCCTCCGCCACCTGCGCTTCACCATGCACCACGAAGGTCCGGCGCGGCTTGTCGCGGAAGTGGCCAAGCCACGCCAGCAGCGCGCTGCGGTCGGCGTGAGCAGACAGACCCCCCAGGGTATAGAGGCTGGCGCGCACCGGGATATCCTCGCCAAGCAGGCGCACGCGCCGCGCACCGTCGACGAGGCGGCGGCCGAAGGTGCCGGCGGCCTGGAAGCCGGTGATCAGCACGCTCGATTCGTGGCGCGGCAGGTTCGCGCGCAGGTGGAACTTGATGCGCCCCGCCTCGCACATCCCGCTCGCCGAGATGATGACCGCACCGCCCCGGATGCGGTCGAGCGCTTTCGATTCCTCGACGTCCTCGACGAATTCGAGCTTGCGGAAATACTGCGTGCCACCCTGTCGCCCCAGCAGGGCGTGGGTTTCGTCGTCCAGCAATTCCATGTGGCGGTAGGTGATCTCGGTGGCGGCGGTGGCCATCGGCGAATCGACGAATACCGACAGTTTCGGCAGGCGCCCCTGGCGTGTCAGATCGGCGAGCAGATACACCAGTTCCTGCGTGCGGCCGACAGCGAAGGCGGGCACGATGACGTTGCCGCCCTTGTGCTCGATGGTGTCGGTGATGGCCTCCACCAACTCGTCCTGGGTCGCTTCCATGCTCTTGTGGTCGCGGTTGGCGTAGGTCGATTCGACGAGCAGGTAATCCGCATCGAGAATCGGCGTGGGGTCGCGCACCAGCGGCCGCGCGGGCTGGCCAAGGTCTCCGGAAAACACGATCTTGCGCCGGCGCCTGCCTTCGCCGACCCACACCTCGACGATCGCCGAACCGAGGATGTGGCCGGCGTCGCGGAAGATGCACCGCACCTCGGGGTGCGGCGCGATCTCGAGATTGTAATCGACCGGGTTGAGGCGTTTCAGCGACGCCTGCGCCTGCGCCACGGTGTAGAGCGGCGCGACCTCCCGATGCGCCGGACCGGAGCCCGCGCCACGGCGTGCCATGCCACGATGGAAGCGGTCGAGGTTCTCGTGCTCGGCTTCCTTTTCCTGGATGTGCGCGGAATCGGGCAGCATCACCGCGAGCAGGTCGCAGGTGGCGCGGGTCGCGTGGATCGTGCCCCTGAAACCCAGGGCGACCAGACGCGGCAGGAGGCCGGAGTGGTCGATGTGGGCGTGCGTGAGCAGGACGAAGTCGATGCTGCGCGGATCGAAGGAGAAGGCACGGTGATTCTTCGCGCGCGTCTCGCGACCGCCCTGGAACATGCCGCAGTCGACCAGGAAACGCACGCCGTCCGTTTCGACGAGATAGCTGGAACCGGTGACTTCCTGCGCTGCGCCGAGAAAGGTGATGTTCATGCTTCGCGTCCCGCGCCTGCGTGTTCGCAGGTCCTGCCGGCACGGACTTGCCGCGTCGGACGATCGCTCATGCGTGCCTCGTCGCGCATGCGGGTTCAGTGCCCGACGTGGCCGTCGACCACGCGGATCTGGTAGGTGCGATGGCAGGCCGAACACTTCTGCAGGGTGGCGGCGAGCTGGGCGAGCGCGTGGTTCGGATCGTTCAGACTTTCGGCGTCGAGCGCCATCTCGGCGAAGGCGCCGTGCAGCCCTTGGGCGTGTTCGCGGAACGGCATCGGCAGCTTGCCGCGAAGGGAGGCCGGCATGGTGTGCGACATCTGCGGTCCGAGCGGACGCGCCACCGCAGCGACGGCCTGCATGTCGGCCTTGGCGATGGCGGCGGTGATCCTGCCGACGCCGTCGAGGAAGAGATGCATCTCCTCCAGCAACGCCGCGCGCTCGGCTGCGGAGAGATCGAGGAAGGCGCGCGTATCCTGCGTCGGCATGGGATGCGTGTGAGGATCGGCGGCGACGGCGGGTGCAGCGGTCAGCGCAAGGAGGGCGGCGAGTGCGTGTCGTTTCATCGTGATTGTCCCTGGCAGGATGGGGAGCTGATGGCCTGCAGAAAGATCGGGAAAGTGCGCTCGGCCTCGTTGCGCAGTTCGCGCTGGCCGCGCAGGATCGAGGTCTGCAGGACCAGACCCTGGACCATGCCGAGATAGAGCGTGGCCGCAGCGTGGACGTCGAGGTCTGGGCGTGCGAGGCCCTGCTTGCGCGCATCCTCCAGCAGACCGGCGATTTTCGCCTCGAAGCCGAGCAGGATCTCGGTGACGAGCTTGCGCAGCGGCGAATTGCGGGCATGCAGATGCTCGGACATCAGCAGGCGGGGGATCGCCGGCTTGCCTGCGATGAAGTCGATGTGGGCGAAGAACACGCGCTGCAGCGCGTCGAGCGGATCGCGCCCCTCGGTGGCGGCGCGCCCGAGCACGGTCGTCAGGCGGTCGCGTACCCACTGCATCACCGCCAGCCAGATCGCATCCTTGCTGGGAAAATGGCGGAACACCGCACCCTGCGTGACGCCCATCGCCTGGGCCATGTCCTGCGTGGTGACATCGTCGATGCCCTGGCGCGCGGCAAGATCGAGGGTGACGCGGACGATTTCCTCGCGCCGCTCGTCGGCGCCCAGACGCTTGCGGACAGGCGGGGAAGACATGTTCATCCTTCTGTTAGTAATTGATAACTACCTTATGTGCCGGCGCGCCGAATGTCAAGCTCGCGCTCAGACACCCGGCTCGTCAAGGCAGGCGAGCAGCGCATCGGCAAGCTGGCGCATCGCGCCGGCGTCGACGACGTAGGGCGGCATCACATACACCGTGCTGCCGATCGGCCGGATGAACACGCCGTGCGCCAGCGCCGCGCGATGGAAACGGTTGGCGAATCCCGGGCCGGCATCCGTGACATCGAATGCCCAGATCATACCCAGGTGGCGGAAGTTCCGAACCCGTTTGTGAGCGGACACTTCCTCCATAACTCGCGTGTATTCGACGGCCTTGATCCGGTTGTTGGCGATGATCTCATCGTGCTCGAAAATGTCCAGCACCGCCAGCGCCGCCCGGCAGGCGAGGGGGTTGCCGGTGTAGGAGTGCGAATGCAGGAAACCGTGCGCCGTATCCTCGTCATAGAACGCATCGTAGACGGAGTCGGTGGTCAATACCGCAGACAGCGGCAGGTAACCCCCGGTGAGGCCTTTGGAGAGGCAGATGAAATCCGGACGGATGCCGTGAGTGAGCGCCTGCTCACAAGCGAACATCGTCCCCGTGCGGCCAAACCCCACGGCAATCTCGTCAGCGATGAGATGCACCTCATAGCGGTCGCACAGTTCGCGCGCGCGACCGAGGTAGATCGGGTGATACATCGCCATACCGGCCGCGCCCTGCACCAGCGGTTCGAGGATGAAAGCGGCGATGCCGGTGGCCTGTTCGGCAAGGTACGCTTCCAGCGCATCGGCACAGCGCAACGCCCTGGCTTCGGCCGACTCGCCCGGCTCGGCGAGGCGTGCATCCGGAGTGGGCACTTGCTTCGTATGGCGCAGGAGCGGCGCATAGGTCGCCTTGAACAGTGGAACGTCGGTCACCGAGAGCGCGCCGACGGTCTCGCCGTGATAAGCGTTCTTCAGGCTGACAAAGCCGTTCTTCTCCGGTCGGCCGGCATTGCGCCAGTAGTGAGCGCTCATTTTCAGCGCGATCTCGGTCGCCGAGGCGCCGTCCGATGCGTAGAAGGCGTGGCCCAGCCCCGTCAACCGCGCCAGGCGCTCCGACAGCTGAACTACCGGTTCGTGGGTTGCACCGGCGAGCATCACGTGCTCGATCTTGCCAAGCTGGTCGGTGATGGCGGCGTTGATGCGCGGATTGCAGTGGCCGAACAGATTGACCCACCAGCTCGAGATGGCGTCGAGATAGCGTTTTCCGTCGGCATCGACCAGCCACGGCCCTTCGCCGCGCGCGATCGCCAGTGGCGGCGCGGCTTCCAGCTGCTTCATCTGGGTGCAGGGATGCCAGACGGCGGCACGGGTGCGGCTCAAAAGATCGTCCATGGGCTTGAAATTATCACATTGCGCCCCTACCATTGGCACTCGACGGCGGCGAGTGCTAACAATACCCTTGCCGCCTGCTATTTTCCGGGCAGCGCTGGCTGCTGCTTATTCAACGTTACCGCAATGGAGACTTTGCAATGAAAATCCGTCCTCTGCACGACCGTGTGATTGTCAAGCGCATGGAAGAAGAGCGCAAGACCGCCTCCGGCATCGTGATCCCCGACACCGCGACCGAGAAGCCCGACCAGGGCGAAATCGTCGCTGTCGGCGCCGGCAAGAAAGATGACCAGGGCAAGCTGATCCCGATGGACGTGAAGGTCGGCGACCGCGTGCTGTTCGGCAAGTACGCCGGCCAGACCGT
>JANJXF010000112.1 GCA_024709165.1 Thiobacillus sp.
AAGGCTGGCGCGTGAGCAGGCGTGCCAGCGGGTGCGTAGCGAACTCACCCGACAGGTGAAGGCGGTCGAAGGCAGAATGTTCAGCGTTCATGCGGCATTCACGGAGGCAGAGAGCGGTCAACTGCGGTTTTTAGGTTGAACGTCGTTCAGGCGCCCGGTTCGGGTGCGGTCTCCTGGATCAACACCCACGGCGCGACCGCCACTGCCCAGAAGATCGGCTGGCGCGCGTGCCAATCCTCGGCGTCACACGCTGTGGCGCGCGCGATGCGACCGTCGGCGAGCCATTCCTGAACCACCGCGGCGTTGTTCCCGGCGACATGGGCGGCCGCATCGACCAGATCCATGCTGGGGGCGACCTTGATCACGACGCCGCGCGCGAAGGGGCGCTGCAGTTCGGCCCAGGCGATGCGCGCGGTTTCGAGGTTGAGCTTGGCGCGAAGAAGGTCGGTCGCGGCGGGCATGTCGGGTTCGGGTTGAAATTACAGCTTGCAAGCGACGGGGCGGACAATTCGACGTTGTCGTTCCGTGGTTCGGCGGAGTTCGCTCATCCAGGGCTGCCGTTCATTGACATGACAGGCACGGCCTGCGCTCCCGTGCGCCGCCTGCGCGGTATTGGCAACAGGCCGCACGGATAGCGAAGGACGGTCCGGGTTCGGAACGCACGTCTGGATTCAGCGCGATCTGCCGCCGCCGCGGCGCTGGCTGAACGGGTGCCTGGGAACCTGGTGCGGGCGGCCCTCGCCGGGTGGCGCGGGTTTGCCGGCCTGGGGTTTGCCGTGCGCGGGCCGGGCCGGTTTCGCTGCTGGCGGACTGGCGGGCTGCTTGCGTGCGCACGGCGCGCGCGTGCCGGCGGGCTGGTGCGACGGCACGAGGTGCTTCTTGCCGTAGCCGATGAGGTCTTCGCGGCCCATGGCTTTGAGGGCCTCGCGCAGCAGCGGCCAGTTGTCCGGGTCGTGGTAGCGCAGGAAGGCCTTGTGCAGGCGGCGCACGCGGCCCTGCTTGACTACGGACACGGCTTCCGCCTTGCCGCCGAGCACTTTCTTCAGCGGGTTTCTTTCCGTGTGATACATCGCGGTGGCCAGCGCCATCGGCGTGGGCAGGAAGGTCTGCACCTGGTCGAGGCGGAAGTCGTGCGCCTTCAGCCACAGGGCGAGGTTCAACATGTCCTCGTCGGTGGTGCCGGGGTGGGCGGCGATGAAGTACGGCACCAGGTGCTGCTTCTTGCCCGCCTGCGCCGAGAACTTCTCGAACATCCGGCGGAACTCCTCATAGGCGCCGATCCCCGGCTTCATCATCTTCGCGAGCGTGTTCTCCTCGGTGTGCTCGGGCGCGATCTTCAAGAGGCCGCTGACGTGGTGGGTGACCAGTTCCCTGACGTATTCGGGCGAGCGCACGGCGAGGTCGTAGCGCAGGCCGGAGCCGATGGTGATGCGCTTGACGCCGGGCACCGCTCGCGCCTTGCGGTAGAGCACGACCAGCGACGAGTGGTCGGTGTTCAGGTTCTCGCAGATGCCCGGATACACGCAGGACAGGCGGCGGCAGTTCTCCTCGATCACCTTGCTCTTGCACGCCATGCGGTACATGTTGGCGGTGGGCCCGCCGAGGTCGGTGATGTGGCCCTTGAAGTCGGGCGACTTGTCGCGGATCTCCTCGATCTCGTGGATGATCGACTCGTGCGAGCGGCTCTGGATGATGCGCCCCTCATGCTCGGTGATCGAGCAGAAGGTACAGCCACCGAAGCAGCCGCGCATGATGCTGATCGAGAACTTGATCATGTCCCAGGCCGGAATGCGCGCCCCGCCGTAGGACGGATGCGGCGCGCGGGCGAAGGGGCGGCCGTAGACGAAGTCCATCTCCGGTGTGGTCAGCGGCAGCGGCGGCGGGTTGATCCAGACGTCGCGCGCGCCGGGGCCTTCGCCATGGCGCTGCACCAGCGCGCGGGCGTTGCCGGGGTTGGATTCGAGGTGGAACACGCGCGAGGCGTGGGCGTACAGCACCGGATCGTCCTTCACCTGCTCGTAGGACGGCAGGCGGATCAGCGTGCGTCCGCGCTGGGCGCGCCGCGCCGCAACGCGTTCGGCCGCCGGCACGATGCGCACCGGCTGGGCGCCGTCGGCGGCGGGCTCCGCGGCTGCCGCCGGCGCCATCGCATAGGGGTCGGGATGGGCGTCGATGCGGCCGGGCTTGTCGAGCGCGAGCGAATCGATCTCGACCCAGGGCTCGCCATCGTCCGCTTCCGGCAGCCAGCCCGGCTTGACCATGCAGGCGGTGCCGCGCAGGTCGCGGATCGCCGCGATCGGCTCGCCCGCCGCCAGGCGGTGGGTCAGCGCCACCAGGGCGCGCTCGGCGTTGCCGAACAGCAGCAGGTCGGCCTTGGAGTCGGGCAGCACCGAGCGCCGCACCTTGTCCGACCAGTAGTCGTAGTGCGCAATGCGGCGCAGGCTGGCCTCGATGCTGCCGACGACGATGTTGGCGTCGGGGAAGGCCTCGCGCGCGCGCTGGGCGTAGACGGTGACGGCACGATCGGGCCGCCGGCCGGCTTCGGCGTTGGGCGTGTAGGCGTCCTCGGAGCGGATCTTGCGGTCCGAGGTGTAGCGGTTGACCAGCGAGTCCATGTTGCCGGCGGTGATGCCGAAATACAGCCGCGGCTTGCCCAGCGCACGGAAGGACTCGGCCGAGTGCCAATCGGGCTGGCTGATGATGCCAACGCGAAAGCCGTGGGCCTCGAGCAGGCGCCCGACCAGGGCCATGCCGAAGCTGGGGTGGTCGAGATAGGCATCGCCGGTGACGAGGATGACGTCGCAGGCGTCCCAGCCGAGCGCCGCCATCTCGGCGCGGGACATGGGCAGGAAAGGCGCGGCGCGGTAGCCGGGGACGGCACGATCGAGGATCTCGGACGAGCCAGCCCCAAGCGCAGAAAACAGCGGGACGTTCATGGTCGCCATTGTATCGGCACAAGCCGACGCGGGTCCGTCCGCGAACCAAACTCTGTAAGGTTTTCAAAGGGCAGGGGCCGCAACCGCGAACCGGATCACCTGTGCGGATCAGATATGTTCGACTCTGTAACTGTTTTGCCAGCTCGAAGGCGCTGAGAATTCGCCCCGTTCTCGCTTCCGGCCAGGTCGGTCACAAGCCGGGGATGAGCGCGCGGCAGCCAGCCGCGGGCCGCCCTCGCCAATCGGCCGGCAACGAAGCCAGCAAGCCTGCAAGCACACCCCTCGTTGAAAACGGAGTTAAGCAACATGAGCCAGAATTACACCACGCCGCACAGCGGGCTGCCGGACGACGGCCGCCGCCGGTTCTTGAACAAGATGGCGTTCACCGGCCTCGCCGGTGCGGGGGTTTCGCTCGGGCTGGCGGCGTGCAAGGACGACGACACCGCGAACGCAGTCGCCACGACGGCGGCGCAGGCTGATACGTCCGGTGCCCACGGCGGCGACTACTCGGTGGCGCCCGGGCAACTGGACACCTACTATATGTTCTCCAGCGCCGGCCACGCCGGCGATGTGCGCGTTTTCGGCCTGCCCTCGGGGCGGGAGTTCAAGCGCATCCCGGTGTTCAACATCGACTGCATGATCGGCTGGGGGATCACCAACGAATCGAAAGCGATCATCGGAACGAATCCAGACGGCACGCTGAAGTACCACACAGGCGACACCCACCACCTGCACCCGTCGTACACCGACGGCACTTACGACGGCCGCTATCTGTTCGTTAACGACAAGCTCAACTGCCGCCTGGCGCGCGTTCGTCTGGACACGATGGAGTGCGACAAGATCACGCAGCTCCCGAACATCCAGGGCTTCCACGGCACCTTCCCGGACAAGCGTGATCCGGTCGACCCCGCGATCAACCGCACTACGCGCGTGTTCTGCGGCGCGGAGTTCTCCATTCCGCTGCCGAACTTCGGCGAGGGCATCGAGGACGAGGCGAAATACCGTTCGCTGTTTTCCTGCGTCGACGTGGAATCGATGGAAGTGCGCTGGCAAGTGCTGATCGACGGCAACTGCGAGCTCGTCGCCTCCTCCTACGACGGCAAGCTCGCCGCCACCACCCAGTACAACACCGAAATGGGCGCCAAGTATGAAGACATGATGTCCGCCGAATGGGACTCATGCCTGTTCTTCAACGTCGCCCGCATCGAGCAGGCAGTCAAAGACGGCAGGTTCACGACTTATGGCAACTCCAAGGTGCCGGTCGTCGACGGCACCAGGGCCGCCAACACCGACCCGAAGACCGCCCTCACCTGCTATGTGCCCATCCCCAAGAACCCGCACGGCGTCAATATCAGCCCGGACGGCAAGTACTACGCCTGCGCGGGCAAGCTCTCGCCCTCCGCCAGCCTGATCGCGCATGAGAAGGTCCTGCAGTGGTTCGACGGCGAGCTGAAGGATCCGCGCGACGCAGTCGTCGCCGAACCCGAGATCGGCCTCGGTCCGCTGCATACCGCCTTCGACGGCCGCGGCAACGCCTACACCACGCTCTTCCTCGACAGCCAGATCGTCAAATGGAATATCGATGCGGCGATCAAGTCGTATCAGGGCGACAAGAACGTCGCCGTGGTCGTCGATCGCCTCGACGTGCACTACCAGCCCGGCCACGGCTTCACCTCTATGGGTGAAACCCGCGAGTGCGACGGCAAGCTCCTCGTCTCGGACAACAAATTCTCCAAGGACCGCTTCCTGCCGGTCGGCCCGCTGCACCCCGAGACCTCACAGCTGATCGACATCAGCGGCGAGAAGATGAAGCTCGTGCACGACAACCCGGTGTCGTCGGAGCCACACGACTCGATCATCATCCGCCGCGACATCATCAAGCCGAAACAGATCTACGAGCTCGACCAGTTCCCGAACGCAGTGCGCGACCCCAAGGATTCGGGCGTGTTCCGCGATGGCAACAAGGTCACGGTGAAGCTCGTCAGCCAGGCACCCGCCTTCAGCCTGCGCGAGTTCAAGGTCAAGAAGGGCGACGAGGTCACGATCGTGCTGACCAACCTGGACAAGATCGAGGACCTGACCCATGGCTTCGCGATCGAGCGCTACAACATCAACTTCATCTGCAACCCGCAGGAGACCAAGTCGGTGACCTTCAAGGCTGACAAGCTGGGGGTGTTCTGGTGCTACTGCACGCACTTCTGCCACGCGCTGCACATGGAGATGCGCTCGCGCATGATCGTCGAGGCGTGAGTGCGGCGTAGGCGTGGGGGGTGGGGGCCCCAGGGGGGCGGCACGACCCCCCCCCCCGCCGGCCGGGGTGGGGGTGTTGGCACG
>JANJXF010000133.1 GCA_024709165.1 Thiobacillus sp.
ACCATCACCGGTAAAAACCTTCATGTCATCTATAAATAATGTATGGGTAACGCCATCGGTTTCATTTTGAGCAAAGCCAATGGTTTTGATACGGGTGAAATCAACAGGATCTCCAAAATCAAGAAACAGGCTCATGGGAACCGCAACCCGGGTCCAGATGCCGGGCTGCAAATCGGAGCACCAGGCTGAGAAGATAGGATCGCCAGCTGCATCTGTTCGGCTTCGCGTTTTGCATCCTTGTGCACGGCGATGTGCTGGTAGGGTACGCGGTAGGCGTCGGCCAGCCAGCGCGTGTCTTCATGGTTGCTGAGGATGATCGGCAGCTCGCAATGCAGCTCGCCGCTCTGGTAGCGATACAGCAGATCGGCGAGACAATGGTCGAACCTGGAGACGAACACGGCCAAGCGCGGCTTGCGGCTGGATTCGGCGATACGCCAGCGCATGCCGAAACGCTCGGCGATGGGGCGGAACGCGGCGCCAAATTCGCCCAGGTCGAGGTCGAACTGGGACAGATCCCACTCCACGCGCATGAGGAACAGTTTGAGTTCGGCGTCCTGATGCTGGTCGGCGTGCAGGATGTTGGCATTGTGCAACAGGAGGAAATCGGCAATGGCGGCGACCAGACCCTTCTGGTCGGGGCAGGAAATCAGCAGAACGGCAGTGTGGCGCATGGCAGGGCCGGGTCGGAAGTGGGTCTTTTCGCGCAATCATAACCAAAATTCCCATATTCACGCCGCGGCAACCCCGGTAAGGTTACGCCAACCGATCCCCTAGGCGTAGAATTCGGGTCGTGTATTAGTTTGTATGAATAAACTTATTGATTGCCATGTGCGCCGCGCCGGATTGCCTGGCCGCGCTTTCGACCGGGGTTTCCCATGTCCTATCTGACCAATTCCTTTGCTGTCAATCTCACGCTGCTGGTATTGCTGGTGTTTTCCGTGGCGACGTGGATGCTGATCGTCTCGCGGCTGTGGCAGAACGTCCGCAGTGGCCGTCTGGATGCGGCGTTCAAAGGCGCATTCTGGGCCGCGCGGGATCTGCACGAGGGCGAAAAGCTGGCGCGCTCGCACCGTGGCGATCTCGCCGCGATGACCGCTTCGGGTTTCGACGCGCTGACGCAGAACCACGAAGGTACGCTGAGCCTCGACAGCCTGGGCGACCGCAAGGACGTTCTCGAGCGCACCCTCAAGACTCAACTGCAGCAGATCCAGCACCGCAAGGAGTATGGCCTGATGGCGCTGGCGAGCATCGGCAGCACGGCGCCCTTCGTCGGGCTGTTCGGCACTGTGTGGGGCATCATGAACGCGCTGAAAGACATCAGCCTCGCCAACTCCGCCAGTCTCGACGTGGTGGCCGGCCCTGTGGGCGAAGCGCTGGTCGCCACTGCCTTCGGCATTGCAACCGCGATTCCCGCGGTCCTCGCCTACAACTACGGCGTGCGTCGCGTGCGCACCACGGTGGCGGGACTCGACCAGTTTGCCACCGATTTCCTGCATCTCGTCATCAAGACGCCGTATCACGCCGAGGCCGGCAAGTCCGAGGGCAAGTGACATGGCGCTGCTGTCGCAAAACGACTACGCACCGATGAGCGAGATCAACGTCACGCCGCTGGTCGACGTGATGCTGGTGCTGTTGGTGATCTTCATGGTGACTGCGCCCTTCCTGCTGCAGGCGGTGCCGGTCAACCTGCCGAAAACCGCGCCGGTGGCGAAGCTTTTGCCGGTGAAGAAACTTGAACTCATCATCGACGCACAAGGACAGGTCTACGTCGATCAGGAGTCGGTTGCCGGCGACGACCTGGAAACCCGTCTCAAGGCCATGCTTGCTGCCGAGCCGGAACTCGCTGTGCAGCTGAAGGCGGATTACCGCGTGCCCTACGGACGCATTGCCGAAGTCATGGCCGCGGTGACGCGCGCGGGGATCGTGCGCATGTCCTTTGTGACCGCATCCGACCGGGTCGATGCCGCGCGCTGACCGTTTCGTCTGGCTGCGGCGCGACGGCGCACCGCTTGCCATCTCGCTCGCCCTGCATGTGGCGGCGGCGCTCCTGATCGCGCCGTGGCTGGTGGTGCGCACCATTCCGGCGCCGCAGGTCGAAGTCGAGGTGATGCTTGAATCGCAGACGCCTGAGCCGCCGCAGCGGCGTCCCGAACGCGCGGTGCGCGTGCGCAACGCGGCGCGTCTGCCGCAGCCGGTGATCCGGCCGCTGGCGTCGACGACGCCGCAGCCGCGCGTGGCTGAAACATTGCCCGTGCCTGTCGATCCTGCTCCTCCGCGTGTGGCGCCGGCACCCCAGCCGGGGCAGGGGCAGACGGGACGCAGTGCCCCGGCGCCACGGGAAACGGCTGGACTTTCGGCGCCGCAGGGCAGCGTGTCGCGTGCCGCCACGACCATGGCGAGCAGCGGACCGACCGCGCTTGCACGCGGCAGCGCCGACGCCGGAAGCGTGGCGCCGCGCGCCCCCAGCCTTGGCAGCACGCCACAGCCGAGTGCGCGTCCCATGCTGCTGGCCGCGCGTGCCGGGGAAGATCGCGACGATGGTCCACTGGCGCTGGAGGGTCCGGTGTCGCAGGTGCAGTCGCTGCAGCCGGAATTTCGCCACGCTGCGCGCACGGGCGGGCAGGAAAGCCTGCGCGGCGGCGGCCGCAGTCCCGAGGAAGGTCTTGCCCGACAAAGTGGCTTGCCTGCGCAGACCGCGCTGGCGGCGGCACGGGCGGTGCCGCGGAGCATTCCGGGCGCCGCCGGGGGTTCTGGCGGCGTAGCGATACCGTCTGTCGCGGCACCGCGCCCATCCGCTGCGGCCGCGGCTGCACGCGAAACAGCAGGGGGCGGGACCGCGGCACTTGCTGCGGCGCCGTTGGCCGGCACCGGCGGCGGCAGTGCGGCCGCGAGTGCGCCGCCATTGCCAGGCGGCGGACGGGCGAGCGCCGGCCTGGGCAGCGGCGGCCGCAGCGTCAGCCCCGGCGAGACGGCCACCGGCCTCGCCGCTGCACCCAATGCACCGGCGGGCACCGGTAGCGCCGCCGCCGGCACCGGCCCGGGGGCGGCAACGTCCGGTGAGGGCCGTGCGCAACAACTTACGGGCCGTGGCAGCCCGCCGCGCGAGGCGGGCGGGCCGCGCCTTGTCGCCAGCGGCGGCGAGGCGGCGGCTTCGGCTGCGGGTGGCAGCGCACGACACGCGGAACTCAGCGCGCGCAGTGAGAGCGCGGCCGCCGTTCAGCCGTTGCGCGAGGCGCGCACCGAGGCGCTGCAGACGCATCAGCCCACCGGCGAGGCGCGCGTCATCGAAGAACGCTTCACCGCACCGGCGCTGAAAGTCGCCTCGCCGCGCTCGGTGTGCGAGCTGCCGCTACTGTTCGCCGGCTTCGATCGCAAACCCATCCCCAAGGGCCTGGACACCATCAACGCGGCCGAACCCATGCCCGGCGAGACGCCGCCGCGGCATCACCCCGGCAACCAGGCACCGCGCTATCCCCTGCAGGCGCTCGGCATGCGGGCAGAAGGCCGGGCGCTGGTGCGTGCCGAAGTGCAGGAGGACGGTACGGTGGGGCAAATATGGATCAAGCAGACCAGCGGCTTCCAGGCGCTCGATCTGGCGGCGCTGGAAACCGTGCGTGGCTGGCGTTTCCATCCCGCACAGCGGCACGGTATGGTGGTGACGATGTGGATGGACGTTCCGATTGAATACAAGTTGCCCTGAGGAGTGAACCGATGAATCGACTGATGCTCGCCCTGTTGTGTGCAGGCGTTTTTCACGTGGCGACGGCGGCCGAGCCGATGCCGGAATGGCTGCGTTATTATCAGATGGCGGCCGAGCGCGGCGATCCCGAGGCGCAGATGAAAATGGGCTGGGCCTACGAGAAGGGCGATGGCGTGGCAAGGGACGCCAGACAGGCGCTCGAGTGGTACCGAAAGGCTGCGCTGCAAAACGAACCGCGCGCGCAATACAACCTCGCGCTCTTGCTGATCGAGGGGCGCGACGTGGCGAAGGACGTGGCCACGGGAGTCGACTTCCTCACCCGCGCTGCTGCACAGAACCTGACCGAGGCGCAGGCCTATCTCGCCGCGCTCTACGAACAGGGGCGCGAGGTGCCGCAGAGCCATGCCGACGCCGTGAAGTGGCTGATTCGTGCCGCGCATAATGGCGACATCGCGGCGATGAACAACCTGGCGCTGAAATACGCGCGCGGCGAGGGCGTCGCGAAAGACCCCGCGCAGGCGCGCAAGCTGCTGACTGATGCCGCGACCCAGGGCAACGCGCTCGCCCAGCTCAATCTCGGCACGCTGTACCGTGAAGGACTGGATGGCACTGCGGTCGACTATACGCAGGCGCTCGACTGGCTCGGCCGCGCCGCCGCCCAGGGCAATGTCAGCGCACAGGGCAAGCTTGGCTGGATGTATCTGAAGGGACAAGGCGTGGCCGCCAACCCGAGCGAGGCGGCGAAATGGTTCGTCGCCGCCGCGCGCCAGGGCGATCTCGATGCGCAGACGCAACTGGGCTGGATGGCGGAGCAGGGCGCGGGTGTGCCGAAGAACGAGGCACTCGCCGCCCAGGCCTATGCGCAGGCCGCGGAGCAGAAGCACGCGGTCGCCGCCAACAATCTCGGTGCGCTGTACCGCGACGGCCGTGGCGTCGCCGCTGACGCCGCCGCCGCCGAGCGCTGGTTCCGTGTCGCCGCCGACGCGGGCGATGCCGACGGCCAGTACAACCTCGCTGCGCTCCTCGAGGGCAACGCGGCGACGGCCGAACAGGCTCTGGTGTGGTATCGCCGTGCGGCCGAACAGAAGCTCGCCGCGGCGCAAAGCCGGCTCGGCTGGCTGCTGTTGCAGCGCAACGAGGATGCAGAGGCGGTGCAGTGGCTGACCCAGGCCGCCGCGCGCCACGATGTCCAGGCGCAAAACAATCTTGGCGTGCTGTATGAGACCGGTCGCGGCGTCGCCAAGGATCCCGCTGCCGCCGCGCAATGGTACCGGCGCGCCGCCGAAGCGGGCGACGCCGCGGCGCAGAACAATCTTGGCGCGCTGTACCGCGACGGCCTCGGTGTGCCGCGCGACCCGGCACAGGCGAAGGGGTGGTTCAAGCGTGCTGCCGACCAGGGCTACGCACGTGCGATGGTCAACCTCGGCGCGCTCTATGAACTGCAGGCGAAGGCGGGCAACCGTCCCGACGCGTCGCCCGCCGTTCCCGCAACCGTCGCCCCGTCACCCCCCGCGTCGCCCGTCGTCATGCCGTTGCCGACGGACGGTGTGCCGGTGGCGCAGCCCTTGCCTTCCCGATGACAGAGGACAGAGGACAGAGGACAGAGGACAGAGGACAGAGGACAGAGGACAGCAGAAGCATTTGCGCTTCGCGCTCATTCAATCTGTCCCCTGAAAGCCTAATCCATGGGCAGTGTCTGCGCAGCACGGGGTATATTCGCATCTCAACATAAGCTGAATTTCATACATGTCCATGCGGCTGGCGCGACCGTTTCGGTGCGCTGTGCCACGCCTGATCTAGAGCCTGTCCAAATAATGGGCGACATCAACTAATAAGACCTTGATTTCTCGTCAGCTTTTTCTTTGGCCTTGTTCAGGGCTGGCCAGGCCATGGGCTTCTTGTTGACAGTTCGTCGGCTACCCCTAGAATTTGTGTTTGGCCTTCGCTTTCGCCACTACATGTTGTGAACAACCGTGTGGGCGGAGGCTGCGCAAGCTGTGGACAAGTATCGTTCGCCGCGTGTTGTTGCCCGTTTCCTGAGCCCTGTACCGAGGAGAGCCGTCGATGCTGAACATCGCCACCGAGTCTGCCATTCCACCTCCGATTGCGGTTGTCGACACGCTTGTGCCGGCAGTGATCGACACCCGTTACGCCGACTACAAGATCATCCGCCGCAACGGCGCGGTGGTGGGTTTCGCGCCGGGCAAGATTGCAGTCGCCGTGACCAAGGCCTTCATTGCGGTGCAGGGTGGACAGGCGGCGGCGTCGGCGCGCATTCGCGAACTGGTCGAGACGATCACGGATCAGGTGGTGAGTGCACTGATGCGCCGCCAGCCGAACGGCGGCACCTTCCACATCGAAGATGTGCAGGATCAGGTCGAACTCGCGCTGATGCGGTCCGGCGAGCACGAAGTCGCGCGCGCCTATGTGCTCTATCGCGAGAAGCGCGCGCAGGAGCGCGCCGCGCAGAAGGCCACCGGTGTCCCCGACGTCACGCTGCACGTCATCGAGGACGGCCAGAAGAAGCCGCTTGACACCGCGCGGCTTGCCGCACTGGTGGCGGACGCCTGTACCGGCCTCGAGAACGTCAAGGCCGAACCGATCATGCAGACCGTGCTGCGCGACCTCTACGACGGCGTGCCGATGGCCGAAGTTGAAAAGGCCCTGGTGCTCGCCGCCCGCGCGATGATCGAGCAGGATCCGGCGTATTCTCAGGTCACCGCGCGTCTGCTGCTCAATTCCATCCGTCACGAGGTGCTCGGTGAAGCGGTGACGCAGATGCAGATGGGTGAGCGCTACGTCGAATACTTCCCCGCCTTCATCAAACAGGGTATCGCCGCCGAACTGCTCGACGAGCGCCTCGCCCAGTTCGACCTCGCGCGGCTGGCCCGCGCACTCGACGCCAGCCGCGACTACCAGTTCGGCTACCTCGGCCTGCAGACCCTGTACGACCGCTACTTCCTGCACATCGAGGAGTCCCGCATCGAATTGCCGCAGGCTTTCTTCATGCGCGTGGCGATGGGCCTGGCGATCAACGAGATCGACCGCGAAGCGCGCGCCATTGAGTTCTACCAGGTGCTGTCGAGCTTCGATTTCATGTCGTCGACCCCGACGCTGTTCAACGCCGGCACGTGCCACAGCCAGCTGTCGTCCTGCTATCTCACCACCGCCACCGACGATCTTGACGGCATCTTCCAGGCGATCAAGGAGAACGCCATGCTGCAGAAATATGCAGGTGGCCTGGGCAACGACTGGACTCCGGTACGTGCGATGGGGGCGCGCATCAAGGGGACGAATGGAAAATCCCAGGGTGTCGTGCCCTTCCTCAAAGTGGTCAACGACACCGCGGTCGCGGTGAACCAGGGTGGCAAGCGCAAGGGCGCGGTGTGCGCTTACCTCGAGACCTGGCACCTCGACATCGAGGAATTTCTCGACCTCAGGAAGAACACCGGCGACGACCGCCGCCGCACCCACGACATGAATACGGCGAACTGGGTGCCGGATCTCTTCATGCAACGCGTGATGGAAGGCCTCGACGTCACCGGCGTCAATCCGAATCAGGGCATGTGGACCCTGTTTTCGCCCAACGACGTGCCCGACCTGCACGATCTCTACGGGCGTGCTTTCGCCGAGGCCTACACCGAGTACGAGCGCCGGGCCGACCGTGGCGAAATCAAGCTTTACAAGCGCATTCCCGCCGTGCAGTTGTGGCGCAAGATGCTGTCGATGCTGTTCGAGACCGGCCATCCCTGGGTCACCTTCAAGGACCCGTGCAACATCCGCAGCCCACAGCAACACGTCGGCGTCGTGCACTCGTCCAACCTGTGCACCGAGATCACGCTCAACACCAGCGACAGCGAGATCGCGGTGTGCAACCTCGGTTCGGTCAACCTGGTGAACCACCTGAAAGGCGGCAAGCTCGACCTCGACAAGCTCAAGGCGACGATTCACACCGCGATGCGCATGCTCGACAACGTGGTCGACGTCAACTACTACGCCGTCGGCAAGGCGCGCAATGCCAACCTCAAGCACCGTCCTGTGGGCCTCGGCATCATGGGTTTCCAGGACGCGTTGCAGGAACTGCACATGGCCTACGCCAGCGATGAGGCCGTCGAATTCGCCGACCGTTCGATGGAAGCCGTCGCCTACTATGCCTACTGGGCGTCGACTGAACTGGCGGCCGAACGTGGCCGCTACTCCAGCTATGAGGGCAGTCTGTGGAGCCGCGGCATCCTGCCGCAGGATTCGTTGCAACTGCTCGCCGACGAGCGCGGCGGCTACCTGGAAGTCGATGCGTCGGTCTCGCTCGACTGGGGCGCGCTGCGTCAAAGGATCGCCCAGTACGGCATGCGCAACTCCAACTGCCTGGCGATCGCGCCGACCGCGACCATCGCCAACATCGTCGGCGTCTCGGCCAGCATCGAGCCGACCTACCAGAACCTGTATGTGAAATCGAATCTGTCGGGCGAATTTACCGTGGTCAACAAGTATCTGGTCGCCGACCTGAAGAAACTCGGCCTGTGGGACGAGGTCATGGTCGCCGACATCAAGTACTTCGACGGCAGCCTGGCGAAGATCGACCGTATCCCTGCCGATATCCGCACGCTCTACGCTACCGCGTTCGAGATGGAACCACAGTGGCTGGTCGAGTGCGCCTCGCGCCGCCAGAAGTGGATCGATCAGGCGCAGAGCCTGAACATCTACATGGCCGGCGCCTCGGGCAAGAAGCTCGACGACATCTACAAGCTCGCATGGGTGCGCGGTCTGAAGACCACCTACTACCTGCGTTCGCTCGGTGCCACCAGCGCGGAGAAATCCACCGGCAAGGGTGGCGAGTTGAACGCCGTGTCGGCGCACGTCGGTGGCGGGACTGTGATGTCGGGCGCGATGGCCGCGGCGGTTGCGAACCTCCCCGAGCCCGAGGTCGAAGGCAAGGTCTGCACCATGCGGCCGGGCGACCCCGGCTTCGAGGAGTGCGAGGCGTGCCAGTAACAACGCAGCCTCCTCTCCCTTGAGGAGAGAGGGTTGGGGTGAGGGTGATGCCTGCGGCAATGGAAAAACCTGCAATACGCATGCGTCCGTTGGCCGGGGGTAGCCCGGCGGCAAGTCACTTTCTTTTGCGTCGCCAAAAGAAAGCAACCAAAGAAAAGGCGACCCTGCTGCGCTACCCCTTCGGGGCGGGCCTCGACTGAACCGATCCGTCGAGGCGGCTGCGCAACTCGCCCTGCGGGCTCAGGCAGCGCTCGCCGAATTCCCTCGCCGGCTCGGTTCAGTCGAGGTGGCGCAGAAGGGGACAAAACCTCCCTCTCCCGCTTGCGGGAGAGGGCAAACGCAGAATCCTCTCTCCCTTGAGGGAGAAGGGTAGGGGAGAGGGTGAAACCCTCCCGCGAACCGATGAACAAGCAGTGTGGGTCCAGCCCACTTTGGTGCAACCAAAGGAGAAAAAACGATGCTGAATTTCGAAGAAGATTTCACGCCCGCCCCGCGCATGCCCGAGCCTGCCTGCGCACCGGCTTCCGCTGCGCCCGCTGCCCAGCCGGCCGCGCAGCAGACCCGCGTGCGCGCCGCCGACAAGCGCGTCATCAACGGCGCCACCGACGTCAACCAGCTCGTGCCCTTCAAGTACAAGTGGGCGTGGGAGAAGTATCTCGCCGGCTGTGCCAACCACTGGATGCCGCAGGAAGTGAACATGAGCCGCGACATCGCGCAGTGGAAGGACCCGACTGCATTGACGGAAGACGAGCGCCGCATCGTCAAGCGCAACCTCGGCTTCTTCGTCACCGCCGATTCGCTGGCCGCCAACAACATCGTGCTCGGCACCTACCGCCACATCACCGCGCCCGAGTGCAGGCAATATCTTTTGCGCCAGGCCTTCGAGGAGGCCATCCACACCCACGCCTACCAGTACATCGTGGAAAGCCTGGGCTTGGATGAAGGCGAAATCTTCAACGCCTATCACGAGATCGAGAGCATCCGCGACAAGGACGATTTCCTCATCCCCTTCATCGACACGCTCACCAACCCCGAATTCAGGACCGGCACGCCGGAGAACGACCAGAAGCTCTTGAAGTCGCTGATCGTCTTCGCCTGCATCATGGAAGGCATCTTCTTCTACGTCGGCTTCGTGCAGATCCTCGCGCTCGGCCGCCAGAACAAGATGCCGGGTGCCGCCGAACAGTATCAGTACATCCTGCGCGACGAGTCCATGCACTGCAACTTCGGCATCGACCTCATCAACACCATCAAGCAGGAAAACCCGCACCTGTGGACCAGCGAATTCAAGGCCGAGATTCGCAGTCTGGTCCAGAAGGGTGTCGAGCTCGAATTCCGCTATGCCGAGGACACCATGCCGCGCGGCGTGCTGGGTCTGAACTCCGCCCAGTTCAAGGAATATCTGCGCTTCATCGCCAACCGCCGCTGCCAGCAGATCGGCCTGGATGAGATCTTCCCCGGCGTCAGCAATCCCTTCCCCTGGATGGCCGAGATGATCGACCTGAAGAAGGAGAAAAACTTCTTCGAGACGCGCGTCACGGAGTATCAGACGGGTGGGGCGTTGAGTTGGGATTGACCTGTCCGACGGGTGTTGTTCTGTAACATTGAGGTTTTCTCGGGGGTCTTGTTGTGCGAGGCGACGCCATGTACATCATCGAACGACCGCTGACTTTCCAGGTCATCGCCCAGTCGCTTGCCAGTGGCTGGCGCACCGCCAACGCAGCGCGTGCGGTGAGCATCGCCTATGCGGGTGTTTTCACCGCCATCGGTGCTGTCATCATGGGCGCCATGCTCCTTGCCGGACGCACGCCGTTCGTCATCATGGCTGCCGGCGGCTTCATGCTGGTGGGGCCGGCGATTCTTGCCGGTTTCTTCGCCGTCACGCGAAGCATTCGCGCTGGTTTGGCAGTGTCGCTCGTCACCCTGATGGAGGGTTTTGTCCACGCATCGGCGGCCGTTTGGGTGATCGCCCTGGTCTGCGCACTGCTGTTCATGATTTTCATCACCGACGTCGCGATTCTCTACAGCTACATGGTCGGTGCCGAGCCGATTTTTCCCGTGGATCTCGTCCCCGTTGCTGCCCACGTCGTGTCCTTCGTCTTCTGGGGACTGGTGTCGGGCGCCGCGATTGCCTTCCTGCTCTTCGCTGTTTCGGCGTTCTCGGTGCCACTGCTGTGCGAGCGGCGCAGCACGCTCGTCGAGGCGATCGTGATCAGCGTGCGCATCGTGATGCGCAACTTCGTTCCCGCGATGAGCTGGGCCCTGCTGCTTTCGGCAGCGACCATCGGCAGCATTCTGCTTCTGCCGCTGTTCCCCCTCGTGATGCCGGTGATGGCCTACGCCAGCCACGAGCTTTACAATATTGTATTGTCCGATCCCATCGCGGGCACGCACTAGCCGGAATGCCGCGGCAGGCAAGGCCATAGGGCTCTCTTTGCAACACCATCTGGAGAAAAGCATGTGCAAGCGTTTTCACACGACATTCATCGCATTGAGCCTCGCTGCCGGCGTCGCCCTGACATGCCTGCCCGCCGCGGCCCAGACCCCGTCCCAACCCGCTAATCCGCAGGTGCCGCTGTTTCTGGAAGACACCAGCCCGGCGAACTTCCCTCGTACCCTGGATGTGTTCAGGGAAGAGGTCAAGGCCGCTGGCTGGAGCGTGCTTGGCGAGCACAACATGGCCGGCACGCTTTCGACCAGGGGGTTCACGGTGCACCCTGTGGTGGTACTTGAGGTTTGCAGCGGTAAACACAGCATCCGCCTGCTGGCCAAGGACGAGTACCGCCATGTCGCGTCGATGATGCCGTGCCGGGTCGCGATCTATCAGACCAGTACGGGCAAGGTGGTGATCTCGCGCATGAACACGGTCATGTTCGCGGGCATGCTGAGCGGTGAGGTCGCCGAAGTGATGCGCCTGTCAGGCAACGAGATGGAAGCGGTCATCCAGAAGACACTTGCCCGACTGAAGTAAGGTTCGACGTTTCGCGACCAGCTGCCGCGGCCCACAGGTCGGCCTGACGTGATGATCGGTCCAGACGGCGAACCCACGCTCGACAAGCCCGCACTCGACCGCGGCTCACCCGTGGGCCGTGCGCAGGTCAGTACTGGTCGGCCACCCAGTCATCCAGCAACGTGCAGGCGTTCTCCCTGGGGACTGACGATTCCCGGCCCTGAATGGGCGTGTAGCAGAGATACTGGTTGCCCTGGCTGTCGGTGAGGTTGCGCAAGGGCAGGTCGCCCACGGTGTCGTAAGCGCACGCATCCATCAGGATGAATTGGTAGTCGTCGTCCCCGACGCTGACCTCCAGCTTGCCGCCGTTGCCTTCGCCGTATTTTTCCCACCAGGTGTCGGGATTGGCGCCTTCGTAGAATGGGGCGGTCGGACCGATCCTGCGGTTGCGATGCCAGGAAATGATGGTTGGATCGCTCATCTCGGTCTGCTTCGCGAGATCTTTGGCGAGATGGCTGGCGGCCCGAAAGCTGTGATCGGGGCTGCGATAGTCGATGTGTAGGTTTTGCATGCTCAGGTTCTCCTGTGTGACGGACCCGCCGCATTCGGTCGGCCCGGAATGTGTATTCCCTTTTTAGGCCAATTGTCGACAAAAACAATCAACTATCTTGGGGTATGGCCGAGGCAGTCTGCGCGCCGGTAGGCCAGTGACGGGATTCCCGTAACGGCCTTTGCCTGATCTCATCGGCGTGCTTTCACGCAGGTGATGTCCTGGCATTTGCCTCTGACCTCGTGAAGCCAGAAGAGCTGGGCATCCTTGAACCGTCGTTGCCCGCAATCGGCGCGAAGGCGTGCCATGGCGTCTCTGTAGGCGTTCGTGACCGAGAGATCGAGAACGGCCAGTTCCGGCGACGAACAAACCTGAGTACTTACGGGCCTTCACAATGTCATATTTCAACCGACCAGGCTAAAGTTCGGCGTTCAACGGCCGTGTACGCATTGCTGTGCTTGCATTGCTGTACGTGATCGCTATTGGAGAGGACTCTGATGCCGGATGATTTGAATGCTGGTGAACTGCTCGAAGTAAGTCTGAAGGAATTGCGCCTGCGTCCGGGGCTTTCCCTGGAAGTCCAGGGCGCGCGTCAGGGGGCGCCGGTACATGAGGCGAAATTCGTGGCGGCCATCGAAGGCAAGGGCGTGATGTTGACGCCCAGCGGCACGGATCGCCTCAAGAGGGAAATCGTTCTGGGCGAAGAGTACGTGATTCGTGGTTTCACTGGCCAGAGCGATTTCACCTTTGCCACGTCGGCCTTGAACGTCTTTACGGCACCTTTTGCCCATGCGCTTTTCGCTTACCCCGCTACGGTAAGTGCGAGAAAAGTGCGCAAATCGATGCGCCTGAAGACCGCTGTGCCTGCGACGATCGCCCCCCGTGGCGACGACAATCCGCTTCAGGTCTCGATCATCGACTTGAGCGTCAGTGGCGCGATGATTCTGTCGCCGCGCTCCTTGGGGGTCATCGGCAGCCTGTTCGATCTGGCATTCCCGATCAAGATCGACGACGCAGGTGCGAACCTCAATATCGTGGCCAAACTTCGCCACAACACGCCCGCGGAGGACGGGCAGCGCAAGATGGGCTTGTCGTTCGAGAATCTGTCTCAGGAACACAAGCTGCTCCTGAACTATGCCGTCGGCAAGATTACGGAGGAGAATTCCTTCATCATCGAGCCCTAGATAGTGTCGTGAATCAGAAATATCGCAACATGAAACGGCGTATTTTTCCGCATGGCGGCGTTGCTCGTCGTTGCCATAGAGCCCGCTATGGCGCTTCCTCGCGCCTTGCCACGCGAAAAAATCCATCCGTTTCATCTTGTTCTCCTATTTCTGATTCACGACACTAGCCCCGCAGCGCGGAAGCAAAGGCGCCTCGATTTCGTTTCAGAGATGTGAGCCAAGACCGCGCGGGGCGTCGAACCCGCAGGATTGGCATCGGGCACGGGCCTGCTCGGCACGTGGCCGCTCACGACCATGCCGCTGCGCAGCGGGCCGGGGCGCCCGTGCTACCATCCACCGCCATGTCGCTCCCTCACCTTCGTCAACGCCTGCGCGACCTCGGTGCCGCGCCCTGCCACCAGGGGCGCGTGCTGCGGGCGTGGATCCAGGGCCGCCCGCTCGACAACCGGCGGCAGCGCGCCGAGAACTTCCTGCCGCTTGGCCTGCGCAATGCCCTCCCAGGTTTTTTCGACGAACTGAACGCGCTCGCGCGGGTGCATTCCGTGCACGCCGGCGAGGACGGCTCGGCGCGTTTGCTGGTTGAACTGGCCGACGGCCAGACGGTGGAGAGTGTGCTCTTGCCGCGCGAAGGCGTGTGCGTGTCGACACAGGTCGGCTGCGCGGTAGGCTGCGTGTTCTGCATGACCGGCCGTGCCGGCCTGCTGCGCCAGCTCTCCGGTGCGGAGATCGTCGCGCAGGTGGTGCTGGCCAGGCGCCGCCGCTCGGTGAAGAAGGTTGTGTTCATGGGTATGGGTGAGCCCGCGCACAATCTTGACAATGTGCTCGAGGCGATTGAACTCTTGGGCAGCGAGGGTGGCATCGGCCACAAGAATCTGGTGTTTTCCACCGTCGGCGACCGGCGCGTGTTCGAGCGCCTGCCGTTGTCGACGGTGAAGCCGGCGCTCGCGCTTTCGCTGCACACCACCGATCACGCCCTGCGCCGCCGCCTGCTGCCGAAGGCGCCTGATATCGGACCCGACGAGCTCGTCGAGCTGGGCGAAGCCTATGCGCGCCGTACCGGCTACCCGATCCAGTACCAGTGGACATTGCTCGAAGGCATCAACGATACCGAGGCCGAGCTTGAGGGCATTGCACGGTTATTGGCCGGCAAGTACGCGGTGATGAACCTGATTCCCTACAACCGCGTCGAGGGCGTCGACGGCTTCGACGGCTTCGACTACCGCCGCCCGAGCTGGGAACGTGCGGCCGCGCTGGCGCGCCGCCTGCACGTGCGCGGCGTGCTCACCAAGCTGCGCCACTCGGCGGGGCAGGACGTCGAGGGTGGCTGCGGGCAACTGCGGGCGCGGACGTTGCAAATGCATTGGGCGTCTTCCGGGATGACATGAGCGCCAACACCGTCCGTGCCCGTGTCCTCTTCTCGTTCAAGGGCGAAACCCGCGAACTCGATACCGTGATCGACCTCGACCGTTGTGCGCAAGAGGCTGACGCGGCGCCGGATTTTCATTGGCTGCTGGCCCGGGCCGCCAGGATCGATCCCGGCTCGTATCTCTATGAAGTTCTCGAGTCGCACGAAATCGAATTCTCGGATGCGACAGGTATGGCCGCTCAAAGCTGCCATGACGGCCGTCTCGATTGGCACCGCTTTGTGCAGGAACGCGCCGCGCAATCCGACTGGCTCGATGTCAGGGCGATCGTCGAACCCGTCATCGGTGCCCGTGATTGGGATACGGAACCGGCACTGAAGGCGGCCCTGCTCCTTGCGTATCGGACCGGGAAAGCGCGTGGCGCCTGAATTCGTCCTGTTGCCGTGGCGGCGTTGGATCGGCTCTTCCGTTCCGGCTGAACAAACTCTCAATGAGCGAGCCCAATCGTCGGTTAGACGTTGCCGGTCCGCGGAAATCGATGCCCGCGCCGCCGCTTTGTGAACGGTGCCAGCCCCGTCAACCGCTGCGGACGTCTGATCAGTGCTTGCGGCGCGGCTGCGGCGTGACGGGACTGCGGCCTTCGATGTGGCGGAAGGTGATGCGGCCCTTGGAGAGATCGTAGGGCGACATCTCGAGCGAGACCTTGTCGCCGGCGATGATGCGGATATGGTGCTTGCGCATCTTGCCGGCCGTGTAGGCGACGAGGTCGTGGCCGTTGTCGAGGGTGACGCGAAAGCGCGAATCGGGCAGGACCTCGGTGATGACGCCGCGCATTTCCAGAAGTTCTTCTTTGGCCATGAGGGACCTCCATGGAGAAAACGAAAAAAAGAAAAAGCCCGGCAGGTGCCGGGCTTTCCGGAGAAGCGACGGTACGGACGCGAGTCCGCAGCGAGGCCCCTGAATCGCGCGGCCGGCAGGTTCAAGACCATGCCGGCCCGGTCGCTCAATCGGCCGCGCGAATGTTCGATGCCTGCTGGCCCTTGGGGCCGACGGTGGTGTCGAAGCTGACGCGCTGGCCTTCGGTCAGGGTCTTGAAACCCTGGCTCTGAATCGCGGAGAAATGGGCGAAAAGGTCATCGCCGCCGCCATCGGGGGTGATGAAGCCGAAGCCCTTGGAATCGTTGAACCACTTCACAATGCCTGTTGCCATGTCTTGTATATCCTGGGAAAAACGAAATAATGGGGCGAGCCCCGTTCGGGACGACGCTCAAGACGGCAGGGTGATGATGGAAGCCTGCAGGACGCGGGCCGTGAACCAGACAACAACAGGACTACTTGAATATCGCTGCGCGTATTATCCAGTGATTCCCGCGCAGATGCAAGCCAAATCCCCGTGGCAGCCAAATCCCCGCGCGGGATGGAACGCATCCCCGTCTCGACGCGCGTGGGCAGGGTTCGCGCCCGCCACGGTTCGGGAGGGCACGGTGCTTCGGGAAGCCCGGCTCAGACCTTCAGCTTCGCGAACGCCGCCGCCATGGCGCCGCTCACCGCGGGCTGCGCGGGTATCCGGCTTGTCCTGGCAGGCGATGATCCGTCCTTGCGGCGAGGATCGCGCTGCGGCTTTGCGGCAGATGCCGCCGCGGCATCGGTGAGCCGCATCGTCAGCGCGATGCGCCCGCGCTTCGCGTCGACTTCCAGCACTTTCACCTTCACGACCTGTCCGGCCCTGACCACGCTGCGGGGGTCCTTGACGTAACGGTCGGACAGCGCGGAGATGTGCACCAGTCCATCCTGGTGCACGCCGATGTCGACGAAGGCGCCGAACGCCGCAACATTGGTGACGACGCCTTCGAGGAGCATGTCGGGTTTCAGGTCGGCCAGGGTTTCCACGCCATCCCTGAAGCTTGCGGTGCTGAACTCGGGACGCGGGTCGCGACCTGGTTTCTCCAGCTCGCGAAGGATGTCGCTGATGGTGGGAAGGCCAAATGTGTCGTCGGCGTAGCGGGCTGGATTCAGCGACTTCAGGAGCGCACCGTTGCCGATCACGGCCCCGATCTCCTGCCTGAGGTCGGTGAGAATGCGTTGTACCGCGGGATAGGATTCCGGATGGACCGCCGAGGCATCGAGCGGATCGTCGCCGCCCATGATGCGCAGGAAACCCGCTGCCTGCTCGAAAGTCTTGTCACCGAGGCGCGGTACGTCCTTGAGCTGCGCGCGGCTGGCGAATTTTCCCCTGGCGTCGCGATGGGCGACGATGGCGTGCGCGACGCTGCTGGAGAGTCCCGAAACGCGCGCGAGCAGCGGCACCGACGCGGTGTTGACGTCGACGCCGACGGCGTTGACGCAGTCCTCGACCACGGCGTCGAGCGAGCGGGCGAGCTGAAACTGGCTGACGTCGTGCTGGTACTGGCCGACGCCGATTGACTTCGGATCGATCTTCACCAGTTCGGCCAGCGGGTCCTGCAGGCGGCGTGCGATCGACACCGCGCCGCGCAGCGAGACGTCGAGTTCGGGCAGTTCGCGCGAGGCGGACTCGGACGCCGAATACACCGACGCGCCCGCCTCGGAAACAACGATGCTGGTGAGCCCGAGTTCCGGATGCTGCCTGTCGAGCTGGCGCACGAGCCTGTCGGTTTCGCGCGATGCGGTGCCATTGCCAATGGCGATCAGCGAGACGTGGTGCTTTTCTGCGAGCTTCGCCAGTGCGTGCAGCGAACCGTCCCGGTCGTTCCGCGGCGGGTGCGGATAGACGGTGGCGGTCTCGAGCACCTTGCCGGTCGCGTCGACCACGGCGACCTTGACCCCCGTGCGGATGCCGGGATCCAGTCCCATGGTCACGCGCGGCCCTGCCGGCGCGGCGAGCAGAAGGTCCTTGAGGTTGCGCGCGAACACCCCGATCGCCTCGGTTTCGGCGCGGGTGCGCAGCGCGCTCATCAGCTCGGTTTCCAGGTGCATGCCCACCTTCACGCGCCAGGCGAAGCGTACGCTGTCCGCGAGCCAGCGGTCGGCGGCGCGACCTTCGTCGCGGATGCCGAAGCGGGTGGCGATGCGCGCCTCACAGGGGTTGTGCGGTGCGCTCCAGGCGGGACGTTCCTCCTCGCTGTCGAGGCGCAGGCGCACGTCGAGCAGCTCCTCACGGCGGCCGCGGAACACTGCGAGCGCACGGTGCGAGGGGATCGTGGCGAGCGGTTCGGCATAGTCGAAGTAGTCGGCATACTTCTCCGCCGCCGCTGTCTTGCCTTCGATCAGCTTCGATTGCACGATGCCGTGCTCCTGCACGTATTCGCGCAACGCCTGCAGCAGGGGCGCGTCCTCGGCGAAGCGCTCCATCAGGATCTGACGCGCGCCGTCGAGCGCGGCCTTGGCGTCGGCGACGCCGGGGTTGTCGCCGTCAGATGTCGCGAAGGGTTCGCGGACGTATTGGGCAGCCTCCGCCTCGGGATTCAGCGCGGGGTCGGCGAGCAGCGCGTCGGCCAGCGGTTCGAGGCCGGCTTCGAGCGCGATCTGCGCGCGTGTGCGGCGCTTCGGCTTGTAGGGGAGATAGAGGTCCTCCAGATTTGTCTTGTCCTCGGCGAGCGAAATCGACTGCAAGAGCATCGGCGTCATCTTGCCCTGCTCGCCGATCGACGCGACGATCGCCGCGCGGCGCTCCTCCAGTTCGCGCAGGTAGCGCAGGCGGTCGTCGAGCAGGCGCAGCTGCGCGTCGTCCAGCCCGCCGGTCGCCTCCTTGCGGTAACGCGCGATGAAGGGCACGGTCGCGCCCTCGTCCAGAAGCGCGATGGTGGCGGCGATCTGCGTGGGGTTGGCAGCGAGTTCCGTGGCGAGGCGTTTTTCAATGGAAGGCAGCATGGTTCCGTCGGTGCAAGGGACGACTCGTCTGCAGGCCGCTGCGAACGAATTGGAAAGTGAACATCTCGGATGGTCGTGTGATCGTGGTCGGGGTGCCGCGTCAGGTCCAGCGTACCACCTCGTCCATTCCCTGCCGTGTCTTCGCCGGCTGCGGACTGACACGGTAGCCGAAGGCGGCCATGACCGCCAGGCCGAAGCGCCCGTCTTCCAGCAGGCCGCCTTCATTCAAAACGGCTTCCGCGTTATCCCGGCTAAATCCTTCGATCGGGCAGGAGTCGATGCCGATCAGTGCCGCCGCCGTCATCATGTTCGCAAGCACGATGTAGATCTGGTGACAGGCCCAGTCAAACACGGCGCGCGGTGTGTCAAGGCAGAAGTCGCTTTGATGGAACTGCGGATAGAAGATATGGCGGCGGGCGATGCCTTCTTCAGAAAGTTTCTGCACACGGCGCATGAAATCCTCCGTGTAATCCGAGCCCGGAAGCATGTCTTCCTTGCGCGCGAGGAAAGCGACGACGTGGCTGGCGGTAGGGAACTGGCCCTGAGCTCCCCAGCTGACCGAGCGCAGCCGCTCACGCAGCGCCATGTCCTGCACCACCAGAAAACGCCATGGCTCGAAGCCGAAAGAGCTGGGTGACAAACGTCCGCATTCGAGAATGAAGCCGAAATCATCATCCGAAATCTTGCGTTTTGCATCAAACGTCTTGCAGGCGTGACGAAAGTTGAAGGCGTCCAGAATGTCTTGTTTGTCGATCATGGATGTGTCGTAAGAATGGTTGTCTGGAAAAGTGTTGCGCCTGGATTGTTCGTGGGGTCGATGTCGTTCGAGATGTCCACAATGACGCATCCGATCGTACCGGCGCCGCCTAGAACTGTCCGGTACGCAGCAGCACCAGGGTGCACGCGCGTTCGTGCGGAATACCGGCGACTTCAAGGCGCGCTTCGAGCTCAGCGCTTTCAGTACCGGGATTGAAAATCACCCGGCCGGGATTCAAACGCACGATCGCCTCGGTCAGCGGCGCAGAACGTTCGGGTCCGACGTAGAGCGTGAGGACGCCGACTGAACCGGTGACATCGCCCACTGTGTGCGCCACCGGTACACCCTCGACCGTGTCAAGCCGGGGGTTGATGGGAATGACCGTGTGACCAAGCTCCAGCAGCAGGCGGATGGCCTGATTGGAATAGCGCTCGGGCTTGTGGCTGGCACCGAGAACGGCGACGCGCTGCGGAACGGAAGACATGCGGAAGGCAAAGTGGATTGGGCGGGAAATCTTTCGGCCCGTTATTCTTCCAGCTTGGTGCTCGGGGTGCAAATGTCTTCAGGCCCACGCATAAAAAATGCACCGGTCCTTGCATCTGCTGAACGAGTGAACCCAGCAGCGAGCCGCCGAGGCGGAGCACCCTCTCACTTACGATGCGTCCACATACGCAACACGCGAATCGCCACGTCATCAGATTCCTGCAATGTCACCCTGTGCTGGAGCATTCGCAAGGGGTAAAGCCGCACAGTGGCAACAAGCACGCATCGGTGCCTTGATGTTCTCCGGGGGCTCGCCGCGATTATCCGCATTGCATTTTGCCGGTGATAGGGTGCTACGTCCTTGATCCAGCGTGGTGTCTACTCGATCCCCAGCCGCTCCAGCCGGTAGCGCAGACTGCGGAAAGTGACGCCGAGCAGGCGTGCGGCAGCGGTCTTGTTGTAGCGCGTCTGTTCCAGGGCGTCGAGGATGGCGGCACGTTCAGTCTGATCGAGATAATCCTGCAAGGGGTAGGTGCTGCCGGGTGTGGCTTGGGTGCCCGGCGCGGCCGGCGCGAGATTGAGGTCGTCGGGTGCGATGCGCCGATCTTCGCACAGTGCCAGCGCGCGTTCCAGGATGTTCTCCAGTTCGCGCACGTTGCCGGGGAAGGCGTAGGCGGAGAGGGCGCGCATTGCTGCGGCGTCCAGGGTGACGTCGGCGCCGCCGAGGCGGTCGAGCAGCATGCGCGCCAGAACGGGAATGTCCTCCGGGCGGTCGCGCAGACTCGGCATGACGAGGTCGATGACGTTCAGTCGGTAGTACAGGTCCTGGCGGAACCGTCCGGCCTCGACGAGCGCCGTCAGGTTCTGGTGGGTGGCGCTGACGATGCGTACGTCGGTGGCCTCTTCGGTGGTGGCGCCGACCTTGCGCACCTTTTTTTCCTGCAACACGCGCAACAGCTTCACCTGCATGGACAGCGGCAGGTCGGCGACCTCGTCGAGAAACAGGATGCCGCCGTCGGCCGCGTGGAAGAATCCGCCACGGTCGGATTCTGCCCCGGTGAACGCGCCCTTGCGGTAGCCGAAGAACTCGCTTTCCATCAGCGTTTCAGGAATGGCGCCGCAGTTGACGGCGACGAAGGGCTTGTCGGCGCGGCTGCCGAGGCGGTGAATGAGGCGCGCGGCGAGCTCCTTGCCGCTGCCGGATTCACCGGCAATGTAGACCGGCGCCTGGGTGCGCGCCAGCTTGGCGATGCGCGCGCGCACCTCCTGCATGATGGCGGATTCGCCGACGAGTTCGCGCGCCGAGGCACCGTTGGGTGGTGTTTCCGGCACCTTCACCGCGGATTTCACCAACGCACGCAGCTGATCGAGCGCCACGGGCTTGGCCAGATAGTCGAAGGCGCCCGCCTTCAGCGCGGCTACCGCGTTGCCGGCATTGCCGTAGGCGGTGATGACTGCAACCGGCACCGGCGTGGGAAGCGCACTGGCGCTGGCGATCACCGCGAGACCCTCGCCGTCGGTGAGGCGCATGTCGGTCAGGCACAGATCGTAAGGTGCTGCGGAAAGCTTTGCCTGCGCTTCGGCGACGCTCGCCGCACGATCCGTTTCGAGACCCATCTTCGTGAGCGTGAGCTCCATCAGGTCGAGCAGATCGGGTTCGTCGTCGACCAGCAGCACGCGCGGGCAAGCGGCCATGTCAGTCGCCTCCCGCCACGCTTAGGCTGAAACGACCGCCTGTGCCCGGTACATGGTCGAGCTGCGCGCGGTTGGCTTCGGCAAGCTCGCGTGCGAGGAACAGACCGAGGCCGGTGCCCTGCGCATCGGTGGTGAAGAAGGGCTCGAACAGGCCGGACTGGTGTTCGGGGGAAACCCCCGGGCCGTCGTCGATGAATTCGATCTGCACCATGCGACCTGCGGTCTGCACGCGGATCTGCAGGCTGCCCGCCTGCCTGCGGCAGAAGCGCCAGGCGTTGCGCATGAGATTCCACAGGATCTGGCGCAGGTGGTCGGGATCGAAACGGAAATCAAGAGTCTGCGGCATATCCACTATGACGGCTGCGGAGGGGATTTCTTCAGTCTGGCGCAATTCGCCGATCAGCGCGGTCAGTGTTTCGGCGTCGAACGAGACGGGTTTCAGGCGGTCGCGCCGGTTTAGCGTCAGGATTTCCTCGACCAGACGGTCGAGCCGTTCAGCGTTCTTCTCGACGATTCCGACAAGTCTCGCTTGTCCATTATCGGCGGTGTCCTCACGCAACAGCTGGGCGGCGTGGCTGATTGCCGACAGGGGGTTGCGGATCTCGTGTGCGATGTTGGCCGTGAGACGGCCCAATGCCGCAAGCTTCAGGCGTTGTGCTGTGCGTTCGGCCTCGCGCAGGTCCTCCAGCACCAGCAACCGGCTGTCATCTTCCATCGCCAGCGGTATGTGGCGCACACGCAGGTGAGCGGCCGGTGTGACCAGCGTCGGCGGACTCGCCGCGCTGGCATGCAACGCCAGCCTGGCGAGTTCCGGGCAGCAGTCCTGCAGGCGCGTGACGCCGGGTAACGGCACCGTCGTCAGCCCCAGCAACGCCAGGGCACGAGGGCTTGCGTGATGGATCACGCCGTCGCCGCGTATCGCCATGAGCCCGTCCGCCGAGTGCTCGATGGCGACTGCGTTGATGCGGTCGAGTAAGGCGAGCCGCTCCGCCTGCCGCTGCGCCAGCCGTTCCGAATGCAGTGCGCGCTGCGTCAGCGTGTGTGCCAGCCAGGCCGTGGCAAAGAAACCTGCACAGAGCAGGCCGACCTGGAAAAAACCGTCCATGCCCAGACGGTTGTCCAGCACCCCGAAGGTATGCTGCAGCAACACGGCGATCGACGCCATCGCCGCATACAGCAGCGTGAGCCTCCCGCTGCCGACCAGGCCGCCCGAGGCGATGGAGATCGCCAGCAGCAGGCCCATGCCGCCTGCCAGCCGGTGGCTGGTCGCCATCAAGAGCGTCACCACCAGGATGTCGGTCAGGATGTGGGCGGTGAGTTGTGTCTGGAAACCCGGCCAGCGCGCGCGGATACCCAGCACGAACAGTGCGGCCAGCACCAGGTAGGCATACGCCACCGACACGAAGCGCCCCCCGGCGCCGGGCGAAAACAGTTCCGAATCGGCGAACAGGACACCGGCGAACGCCAGCGCCAGCGCCAGGGTGAGGCGATAAAGGTTGAAATAGTCGAGACTGCGCCAGTGCGACGGAAAATAGTCCGGGCTGACGCGATGCCGCGCGCTGGCGGCAACGGCGCTCATCGCTTGCCGAGGCGCTGGTGCTCCGGCGTGCAGAAGAACGATCCGCCGGAATAGATGGCTTCGCTGCGCGGCAGGTTCACCTCGCAATGGGCGCACTTCACCATATCTTCCGCCTCACGCTGGCGCGGGACCGGCGGTCTGCGCAGTGAGCGCTGGTATCCGCGCAGCACGCCCCACACCAGAAACGCAATCGCAAGCAGCAGCAGAATCTTGATCACATGGACTCCCGGAACTGGCTGGCAGGATAGCATGCCGTGCGGAAGACGGGTTTTGTCGGAAAATTTTACACTGGCCGTGTCTGGAAATTATCCACATTCCAGCCTGATTGAAATAATCCTAATTAATCATGGCAATAAATGAAATCATCTTGCTTTGGCCTGAGTTTTGCTAGCGTAAATACCATAATAATTAAGCAGTCACCAGACTGCCGCAGGCGTGTTCACAAATGCGCAGGACGTTGCCACATGACTGGAGGAGAATTCATGACGTACAAGAACGCTGTATTGGCCACGCTGCTGGCCGTGCCCGCCCTTGTGGGCCAATCGCATGCAGTTGCCGCGGCGAACTGGGTGGGGACTGCCGACTACACGGCGAGTCCCTTGAGCATCACTGCGGCCGATGTTGTCGGCCCCTTCTCGGTCTACGATGCCGGCAGCGGAGTGGTGTTGCTGGAAGCCACCGGATCCAGTGGGCCCCTGGTGTATTACGATGGCTATTATCAATCTTTTGTCACCAGGCATGAACTGAACGGTAGCCCCGTCGCCGCGCCCAATCTCGACTTGGCCTACGAGTTGACGGTGGTGGCGGATTTCACCGAGACGCTGGATACGTCGAACGGCACGTTCAGCATCACCGGCGGCAGTTTTGCGATCTATCTGGACAAAGCGGTGAACCGCAATTTTACCGGCGACTCGGGCTTCACCGATGGCGACAAAATCCTCTGGGGTGACATCACGAGCGGCTCCGGGACCTCGATGAGCGTTGCCGGCATGGTGTTTGGCGCCACCGACCTCAACATCGCGGTCAAGGGCTACGACACG
Organism: Thiobacillus sp.; assembly: GCA_024709165.1. Lineage (GTDB taxonomy): Bacteria > Pseudomonadota > Gammaproteobacteria > Burkholderiales > Thiobacillaceae > Thiobacillus. Next base: position 24,144 of record JANJXF010000133.1, read on the forward strand.
AATGTCTACAGTCCCGACACCATCACGAACGCCGGTGGCATTTTCACGCTGCGTCTGGGCAACCCGTATGATGCGCCGTTCCTCGGCCCAATCAGCAACGTCCAGGGCCATGCCGTGGATTCCGGCGACCTCAGGTTCGCGGCGGATGGCTACCTTGCCCTCGCCGTGCCCGAAGCCGAAACCTACGCCATGATGCTCGCGGGGCTCGGCCTGGTCGGCTTCATGGCGCGGCGCCGGACCCGCAGTCTGGGTTGACGCGTCCCACGTCCGGATGGCTCGCTACGGCTGCGCAAGCAGCCGTTTTCGTGTGCGTCCGGCACAGGCGCACACTTGGGTGCAGCCGAGCATATGACGAAAGGCGTGGCCGGCTTCGCGCAGCTGGTGGCGAAACAGCGATGGCGACATCAAACGGATACTGACCATCGCCTGCTTCGAAAAACTTGGCGTACCTCGCCTCTCTGGCCAGATGGTTTTGTCGGTGAATGACGGGATGTTGTCGGAATTTTTTACACTTCGCCGGCCGGCTGGACACGGAAAATAGTACAAAATATAAAAATGCAATCAAATCAATGTCGTATTTCTTTGTTCTGTCACTGGCCCCAGTCTTGCTTTGATTCGGACGCCATCAACTGCATTCATAACCAACATGCATCCCAAAAAAAACAACGCTGGCAGGATTCTCTCTCGCACTGGCATGCGGATTCGCGCAGGCCGGCGTCATCACGCTGAGTGGTGACCATTTCTCGGTCAGCTACGATGAGGCGCTGGTCGATCCCCTCTACAAGACCGCGCTCCTCTCCGGTTCGCAGGATACGGTCTATTTCTTGCCCACCAAACTCGCAGCGGTGAGCGGTGGGGCGCCTGTCTCCAGGCAGGCCGCGCTGCAGTTCACGCTCGCCATCGACCCTGGCTACAGCTTTGCCGGGATCGACTTTGTCGAGAACGGCAGCTATTTCCTGTCGCAGGGCGGCGCGGTCGGTGCCAACGCAAGCGTGTGGGCCACCAATGCCGACACCCTGGCGACGGCGACGCTCAACCTGGCGTCCCCGGTGCTCGGTGCAGTGGGCGGTTCCACTGCGTGGACACTCGCCGGCCTGCTCGGACCGGGTGGGCTCGACGCGCCACAGACACTCGCGATCAGTTTCGACAATACTTTGCACAGCGAGCCGTCCAGCGGCATCGGCTTCATCCAGAGCACCTATGTCGGCTTCCGTGTCATCACGCAGACCCCGGCGCAGTCGGTGCCTGAGCCCTCCGGCATCGCGCTGCTGCTGGGCGGTGCGCTGGCTGCTCTGGCGGCGCGCCGGCGCCACTTGTGATCGGGCGGCAAAATCCTTAATGTTCCCACGACGGCAATATCAACCAAATCAAACATAAAGAGGCAGGAGGAGTCATGACAATCAACAACAATCGCATCCGCGCAGCGGTTCTGGGCTCGGCCCTTGCGCTGCTGAGCGGCGCCGTCGTTGCGGCAGGCACCACCACCTTTGCCGGCGACAACGTCAGCTACCAGTTCGACGCGGGCGACCTGGGCCTGTTCGGCAGTGCGTCCGTGGTCGGCGGCAAACTGGTGTTCACGCCTGCCGGGTTCACGGCCGATGGTACGTCGTTCTTCACCAGCGAAACGATCAACGTCACGGTGAGCGCCGATCCCGGCTACGTGCTCGCCGGCTTCAGCCTTCTTGAAACCGGCAGCTACACCGGCGACAGCGCCTACGCTACCGGCACTTTCACCGCCATCGACATCGAGGGCACGACGGGGAACCAGTTGCCGGTGTCTTTCAACGGCGTCAACGCCAGCGGAACCTGGACCGCGGGCGCCTTGATCACCTTGCCAGCCAGCGGCTGGGGCGGTGTCGACGGCGTCGTCACCAGCGTCACCCTCACGCTGTCGAACCAGCTGTTCGCGGCGGACGAGTCCTCGATTCTGAAGGACGGCGTCAGCATTTCCGCGACAGCGCTTGCCGTTCCCGAAGCCGACACCTACGCCATGCTGCTCGCCGGCCTCGGTCTGGTGGGGTTTATGACTCGCCGTCGCACCGGCCGCGCGGTTTGACACGTTTCTCCGCCGGTCCTCCATGGGCCGGCGGCACCCCACGTCGCGGCGTCCCTGCCGCGCGGCAGCCTGAAGGCCGTGTAACCCCCTGCCGTAGCGCATCCCCGCTAAAGCCTGGCCGCGAATGACCGTTGTCAGGACAGCGCCTTCCGGATGGTGTTTTTGTAAGATAATGTAAACGCCTGCGGAGCGGGTAGACGGCGGGCGTCCGGCTATGACGGTCGCGTGCGGCGTGCTGGCCGCACGGACTACTGGACGTTCCCGTTTGACAACGATGACAACGCGCATTTGCGTATGCGCCCGGAGTGATGACCAACCATAACCAGTGGCTGTTTCGGCAACAGCTCTCTGTTGTTTCGCTGACCAAGATTCTGCTCGACCCCTTCGTGGCGGTGCTCGTGCTGGCGGGTTGCGCGCTGTACTTCGACGAGCCGTTTCGTGGCCCGTACCCGATTCTTGCGCTGATCGTCTTCACCCTGACCTTTCCCGGCAAGTGGCCTGAAGTGAACCTGCGGGTGTTCTGGGCCGAAGTCATCATGCCGTGGTTCTTCCTGTCGGGACTGATTCTGCTGTTCGGCTATTCCAGTGGCTATCTCGACTGGTTCCCGCCCAATCTCGTGCTTGCCTGGGTGCTCATCACCCCGGTCGCCATGTACCTGGCGCATCGCATCGTACGCAAGCTGTTGCCGCGCCTGCTGTTGCTGGAGGGCGGCCGCCGCCGTGCCATCGTCGTGGGTGCCGGCCACCTCGGCACCGAACTGCGCGGCCGGTTCGCCAACGATGCGTCGCTCGGTGTCGACGTGGTGGGTTTTTTCGACGATCGCGAACTCGATCGCACGGATCTGGTCGATCCTGCGCGTCTGCTCGGCAGGCTTGCCGATATTCCCGCGTACGTCAATCAGCACGGCATCGACCTCGTCTACATCACCCTGCCGATGGCGTCGCAGCCGCGTACACTCACGTTGCTCGACGCCTTGCGCGACACCACCGCCTCGGTGTACTTCGTACCGGACATTTTTGTCTCGGACCTGATCCAGGCGCGCGTCGACCACATCCACGGCATGCCCGTCGTCGCCCTCACCGAAACCCCGACTTTGGGCGTGTCCGGCATCGGCAAGCGCATCAGCGATGTCGCCATCGCGAGCCTCATCCTGTTGCTGATCTGGCCGGTGCTGCTGATGCTGGCCGTGGGTGTGAAGCTGTCCTCGCCCGGCCCCGTTATCTTCAAGCAGCGCCGCTACGGCCTCGACGGCCAGGAAATCCTCGTCTACAAGTTCCGTTCCATGCGCGTGTGCGAGGATGGTGGCATCATCAGGCAGGCCGGTCGAGAGGATCCCCGCATCACCCGCTTCGGGGCGTTCATGCGCCGCACGTCGCTGGATGAACTGCCGCAGTTCATCAACGTCCTACAGGGGCGCATGAGCGTCGTCGGCCCGCGCCCGCATGCCGTCGCCCACAACGAGCAGTACCGCAAGCTCATCAAGGGTTACATGCTGCGCCACAAGGTCAAGCCCGGCATCACCGGCTGGGCGCAGGTCAACGGCCTGCGGGGCGAGACGGAAACCCTGGACAAGATGCGTGCGCGCATCCAGTACGACATCGACTACATGCGCAATTGGTCGCTGATGCTGGATCTGATGATCATCGCCAAGACCGTCGCCGTGGTGTGGCGGGATCAGAACGCCTATTGAGGCTGCGCGCCGGCCGCCTGCTACGGTGTGCAAAAGCCTTCTGGCTGTGGCGAAATGTCGCGCCAAACGTTGCGCGGATGCAACATGAGCGCCTCAGAATTCAAAAATCCAGCAGATTGTGATTTTCTTTTGGCATTTTGCTAGAATCCGCGCGTCGGCTGGATCATCAAATCCCGGACCGATCTCTGGTGTGGGTTTTAATCGCAAACTTAAGGGAAATCCGAAATGAAATACTCTGCTCTGCTGGCCGCTCTGCTGGCCCTGTCCGTGACCG
>JANJXF010000150.1 GCA_024709165.1 Thiobacillus sp.
GCGGGCCTGGAGGGCGCCCATTGCCGCCGGGTTGGCGACGCCAGCGACTGGCTGCGCGACGGCGCACACGACGTCGCCTGCTGTGCCCAGCCGCTCGATACGCTGCTGTCCATCCTCGAACCGGAAGTGCTGGTGGGTGCCTGCGGGAACCAACATGCCGCAACGGTGGATATGGCCGTGGGACCGGCCTGGGGAGATGACCCGGTCGAGCCGCCCGCACGCATCGCTGCCGAGGTGTTGCAGGCCGTCATCCGGCGCGACGGGCTGCCGCCTCTGGCGCGGGCTGCCGTCGCCGGGGTTCTGCGCAATGCACTGACCGGCGAGCTCGATCTGTTCGCGGCCACCCTGGGGTTCGACCGGCGCGAGTACCGCACCCTCGTCGCCACCTGCCTCCCGGGCATCGAACCCGAACGCGACTGGGAGGCTGGCGCCTACGCCGTATGCGCGAGCCAGGCACCTTCCCTGTTCACGCCGCTGGCGGAGCTGCTCCTGTTGCACCGGACCTCGGGTCTGGCGGAGCGCCCCGCCCGCTGGCTGGCCCATGCGCTAGCCGCCGCGGGTTTCGGCGCACGGCACCTGTGGCAGGACCTGGGACTCGCCGGGCGGGCCGAGGTGAGCGGCCTCATGCGGCTCTGCTTTCCCACCCTGGCGGAGCAAAACACCTCGGACCTGAAATGGAAGCGCTTTCTGTTTCTGACCCTGGGGAAAAAACTGGGCCGGGCGGGCCTCATGCCGCCCAACTGCGTCAGTTGCGACAGCTATCAAAGCTGCTTCGGCTTGCCCGCGTTCGAAGGCCTCTCCCGGGTGCGGCCAGCGACCATGGACGGCGCGAAGGGCATGACGGCATGAACCGGCGCGAATACCTCGTTGCGCTGACAGGGCTGTCGGCTGTGCCCTGGACCGGCGCGATGGCGGCAGTTCCGTCCATTCTGCATGTCTTCGGCGCGCTGCCCCCGCCGGATCGGGTGCGCCGGGTGTTCGCCGCCGGTGGACCCGCGGCGATTCTCACCCATGTTCTGGCGCCCGACAAACTGCTGGGCTGGCCCTGGCCACTCTCCATCGAGGCGCGCGCGCTGCTCGCGCCCTTGGTGCGAAACCTGCCCATGCTGGGCCGTCTGGCGGGACGCGGCAGCACGCTGCCGCTGGAAAAACTGGTCGCCCTGAAGCCCGACCTCATCGTCGACGGCGGTGCGGTGGACGCGACCTATCTCTCCGCCGCGGAGCGGGTGTGGCGCCAGACCGGCATCCCGTACGTGCTGGTCGACGGGCGGCTGGCTGAGAGCGCGCGCCAGTTGCGCGAGACGGGCGCTCTGCTGGGGGTGGCGGCGCGTGGCGAACAGCTGGCACGCTACGCGGAAGAAACGCTGTCCAACCGCTGCAATCGTGCCGTCTTCCCGCGGCCCGGTGTCTATCTGGCGCGCACCGCCGACGGACTGGAAACGCCGCTGGCAGGCTCGGTCAACGGCGAGTGCATCGAGGCTGCTTGCGCTGTCAACGTTGCGCGCGGGCCGGGCGGGGGGCTGGCGCGGGTCTCGCGCGAGCAAGTGCTCGCCTGGATGCCCGACGCGATCGTCAGCCAGTATCCGGAGTTCCATGTCCTGGCCCGGCAGGATGCGTTCTGGCGCCGCCTGCCCGCCGTGCGCGATGGCAGGCTGCTTCTCGCACCCGCCTTGCCCTTTGGCTGGCTGGATGGCCCACCCAGCATCAACCGTCTGCTCGGGGCGCGCTGGCTGGCTTCCCGCCTGCACGACCCTTCCGCCCGTACCGACTGGGTGGACTTCGCGCGCGATTTCAACGCCCTGTTCTACGGCCACGCGCCCACGCGCGAGGAATTGATGCGCTTGCCGGGGCTGACATGAAGCTTGCCGGGCAAAGCACTGTCCTGCGTCTCACCGTCCTGTCGGCGCCGCTTCTCGCGGCACTGCTGGCCGCCTTCGCTTTCGGGCCCTACCCCTTGTCGCCGGCCGAGGCACTGGCCGCGCTGTGGGCCGGCCCGTCGGCCGAAAGCGATGCCGCCACGGTGATGTGGCAGTTGCGCCTGCCGCGCATCCTTGCCGGATTGCTGGTCGGCGCGGCGCTGTCCGCCGCCGGGGCGGCCTATCAGGGCATGTTCCGCAATCCGCTCGTCTCGCCCGACATCCTCGGCGTATCCGCCGGCGCGGGACTGGGCGCGGCGCTGGCCATCTACTTCGGCCTGTCGCTGGCGGCGGTGCAGGCCCTGGCCTTCGCCGGCGGCCTGCTGGCGGTGGCGGCAGTGGTGTTCGTGGCCGGCCGGGTGCGGCGTCACGACCCGGTGCTGGTGCTGGTGCTGGCCGGCGTGGCGGTGGGCACGCTGTTTGGCGCCGGCATTTCGCTGGTCAAGGTACTGGCCGACCCAAGCGTGCAACTGCCGTCGATCACGTTCTGGCTCTTGGGCGGGCTCAACGTCGTCTCCCCCGGCGACCTCGTGCTGGCCGCGCCGCTGGTCGCCATGGGACTGCTGCCGATGGCCCTGCTGCGGTGGCGGGTCAACCTGTTGTCGCTGTCCGACGAGGAAGCCGCCGCTTTGGGCGTGAACGTGGCGCGCCTGCGCAGCACGCTGATCGTGTCGGCAACGCTGGTCACGGCCGCGGCGGTCTCCATCGCCGGCGTCGTCGGCTGGATCGGCCTGGTGGTGCCCCATGCGGTGCGGTTGCTGGTGGGGCCGGAGTTCTCCAGGCTGCTGCCGGCCTCGCTGCTGCTGGGCGGCGGCTTCCTGGTCGCCGCCGACACCCTGGCGCGCTCGGCGGCAGCCATCGAGCTGCCCCTGGGCATCCTCACGGCGCTGGTCGGCGCGCCGGTGTTTCTCTGGCTGCTGGCACGGCCAGGGCGAGGCGGCACATGAATGTTCTCGAAACCCGCGGACTCGCCATCGGCTACCGCCACCGGCCGGTGGGCGAGGGGATCGATCTCACGCTCGAAGCCGACGAGGTGTTGTGCCTGCTGGGCCCCAACGGCGGCGGCAAGACCACGCTGTTCCGCACCCTGCTGGGCATCCTGCCGCCGCTGGCGGGCACGGCACGGGTGCTGGGCCGGTCACTGGGCGACTGGCCGCGCGCCGCACTGGCGACCCGGCTTGCCTACGTCCCCCAGTCGCATGCCGGCCTGTTCGCCTTCACCGTCGAGGAGGTGGTGTTGATGGGCCGCACGGCGCGACTGCCGCGCTTCGCCACGCCGTCGGCACACGACCGCGCCGTCGCCCGCGACTGTCTTGCACGCCTGGGGATCGACCATCTGGCGGCGCGCATCTACACGGAAATCTCCGGTGGCGAGCGCCAGCTGGCGCTGATCGCGCGAGCGCTGGCGCAGGAGGCGACCGTCCTGATCCTCGACGAACCCACGGCCAGCCTGGATTTCGGCAACCAGTTGCGCGTGCTGAAGGAGGTCGATGCGCTCAAGGCGCGGGGATTCTCGATCCTGATGTCCACCCACCAGCCCGAGCACGCCTTGCGCGTCGCCGATCGCATCGCCCTGCTCAAGGCCGGTCGCATGGTCGGACAGGGGCCACGCGCGCTGCTGACAGCCGACGCGCTGGCCGCCCTGTATGGCGCAGATACGGCCGAAGTGGCGCACAGCCTGCCCCAATTGGCGAAGGCGTGATGCGGTATGCTGTGCCACCGCCCGAAGCCCTCATCGAAACCCTGCACCGGGAGGCGAGGACATACCATGAGCATCCGCCCCCGCTGGCTGCCGCCGCCACCACGTTTCCTGCCGGGCCAGCGCTGGACGAACATCGCGCTGCGCGGCTTTCATCTGGTCGGCATCGCGGGGCTGGCGGGCGGTTTCCTGTTCGGCCTGCCCGAGGCGCAATGGGCCGCCTACGGGTACCTGGCGATCGCCACCGGCGTCCTGCTGACCGCCCTCTACATCTGGACCGACGCGAGCTGGCTCGTGAAACTCAAGGGCCAGGCCATCCTGGCCAAGCTCGCGCTGCTGGCGCTGGCCCACGCCTATCCGGCGTGGCGGCCGGAAGCGTTCGTGCTGGTCGTCCTACTGTCCGCCTTCTTCGCTCACGCGCCAGACCGGGTGCGCAGCTACGCATGGGGGCGTCGGGTGCGTCTCTGCAAAACCTTACCGGAGAAATCTTCATGACCCTCGACAACATCGACTTCGGACAACTCTATCGGACCCACATGGCCGCCGCCGGCGGGCGCGAAAAACCGCCCGAAGAATGGGACGCCCGCGCCGAAGCCATGAGTCGGATCGTCAGTGCAAGCGGCTACGTGGACGATTTCATCGCGCGCATGGACCTGTCGGGCTGCACGACCCTGCTCGACGTGGGCTGCGGTACCGGTGCCATCGCCCTCGCGCTGGCCCCGCGCCTCCCGCGCGTGTACGGCCTGGATTACAGCCGGGGCATGCTCGACGCGATGATGCGCAACGCCCGCGCGCTGGGCCGCGACAACGTCGCACCGATCCGCCGTGCCTGGGAAGACGACTGGAGCGATGTGCCAGCCTGTGACATCGTGACCGCCTCGCGCTCGACCACGGTCATGGACATGGCCGATGCGCTGGCCAAACTCGATGCCAAAGCGAAGAAGCGCGTCTATCTGACCAGCCTGGTCGGCGGCCGTTTTGTCGACGGCGAAGTGGCCGAACTGCTGGGCTGCACCAGGCCAGCGCTGCCCGATTACATCTACATCGTGAACATCCTCTATCGCATGGGCCGTCATCCGCGCCTCGACTACATCGAGAACGAAAACCGCCTGGCTGGCACGGAAGACTTCGACGAATTCGCGCGCAAAGTGGCGTTTTCTCTCGGCGAAATCGACGACGCGGGGCGGACGCGGCTGCGCCAGTGGTACGACACCGACCCCGGGCGGGCGCAGCGGGGTGGCGCGCCGTTCCGCTGGGCGTTCATCCACTGGGAAACCACGCGCTGAAGCCTGCCCTGCCGGGCCGGGGACAATTCCCAGCCTTGACCAACGACACACGAGTCTGAAGATGCCGTTATTGATCCGAAACGAATGAACTTGATTCATGCTGCATACCGGACGGGCTTATGCTGAAAATAACGCATCACCCGCCTGGGCGATTTCTGAAGCCTGCGCAGATGGCTGATGGTGGCCTTCTTCAGGTCGCCTTTGGCTCTGGCCGGCGCCTTGCTGGTCACGACGGCCTTGAGGTCGGCGTTGAGCATCTCATCGGGGTTCAATTCCGGACTGTAGAAGGCAGGTAAAAGACCTCGATCTCATTGGCATGGTCAGCCAGCCAAGCCTTGACCACCTTCGCATGGTGGACCTTCAGATTGTCCAGAATCAGGAATACCTTCTTGCCGGCAGCGTCCTTGACCAACCGCTTCATGAAGTCGATCAGGATGTGCCGTGTCGGAACCGGCCCATTCCGGGCCAACAAAAAACCCGGCCATAGCCGGGTCCTAGAAAGAACGGCCTCGCCAGTCAGGCGATGCGTTTGCGTCTCTGGTAGGCCAGGCCTGCAAAGCCCAGAGCCAACAGGCCAAGTGTGGCCGGTTCGGGAACATTGACGGGCGGCGCCGACGAAATCGCACCGACGGCATCGATGTCCGCCCCCACGGTCGCACCCGACTTGTCGCCTTCCGCGATGTCGTCGGTCAGCCGGACGAAGGAGAAGAAATCGGACGTACCGAAGCCGAAGGCATCGATGTTGATGCCGGACGTTGCACCGAAGACCTTGCCGACGCTGAACCAGGTGGTCCCGTCCTTGCTGATGTCGACGAAGGTGTCTTCCACGTCGGGGCCAATCTCGAACACCCACAGGTCGAAGCCTGCGTCCCCGCTCCCCGTCAACGAGTTGTCGGTGAAACGCAGCACGATGCGCCCCCCCGCCCCGAGGCTCACATATTCAGGATCGGGGCCTTCCGGGTAGTTCGGAATCCCCAGTGCCTGGGAGGTATCCTGGTAAGGCGCGCCGGGCACCGTACCGCCGCCGAACGCAGGGTCATAGGAAACGACGCTGTCCGCGAAGGACGCGGCGCCCCCCGGAAAATCGACACCATGAAAGATCGTTGCCGAGGCGGACGCGCTGGCAATCATCCCGATGCAGGCGAGCAGCGGCTTCACTCTGGAGGACAAGTGTTGAAGCTTGATCGACATGGCGTACTCCTTTCGCGTTGATGGGCTGGTACGAGGCAACGAGCACAATTCGTGCCCACAGCGCATCGCATTGATTTCATGCCATAAAATCATGCTTCCCTCCGGGAGCCCGCCGGGCAGTGTAAAGAAATCCGACGCCGTGTTGTGCCCGGCACGGTGGGCTCGTTTCCGTCCTGTCCGGCGGAGCCCGTCAAATACGGTTTGGCCGTTGCAGCAACTGCGGCGGGGCAGCCCAGCCGAGCCCTATAGGGAGAAACGGTTTGCAGCCAACGACGGGTTCGCTTTCAGCTTTGCCGCGGACAATAAAGCCGGCTCGGTTCAGGCGCCAATCGCGCGAGTCGCTGAAGACGGGGGACGTGGCCGATCGCGCCAGGATGGTGACAATGCGTTGTCCAGAAGCTCGATCCAGTGCTGCACCGGAATTGAACTGTCGGATTGCAGGTGGGTGAGACAGCCAATGTTGGCGGTGGCGATAAGTTCGGGCTCGCCGGCGGAGAGATGTTCGAGCTTGCGCGTCTTCAACTGTCCGGCGATGTCCGGCTGCAGGATCGAGTAAGTGCCGGCGGCACCGCAGCAGAGATGTTTTTCCGCCACGGGAACGAGTTCGAAGCCGACATCCGTCAGTAGCGCCTCGACGCCACCGGTGAGCTTCTGACCGTGCTGCAGGGTGCACGGAGGGTGATAGGCAATGCGCCTGGGGGCAAGCGGTGAGCGGTGAGCGGTGAGCGGTTTGAGCGCCTCGCGTTCGGCCAGCAGGATTTCCGAAATGTCTTTCGTCGCAGCCGATACGCGCGCGGCTTTCTCCGCATAGGCGGGGTCGTTGCGCAGCAGCCGGCCGTAATCCTTGACCATCACGCCACAGCCGGATGCGGTCATGACGATGGCTTCCGCGCCGGCATCCAGATGCGGCAGCCAGGCGTCGATGTTGCGCCGCGCACTGGCGAGACCCGCGTCGCTATCGTTGAGGTGGTGCGCCAGTGCGCCGCAGCAGCCGGCTTCCGCCACGGCAACCAGCGAAATCTGCAGCCGGTCGAGCACGCGCGCGGTGGCCGCGTTGATGTTGGGCTTCAGGCCAGGCTGCACGCAGCCTTCGAGCACCAGCATGCGGCGCGCATGACGCGGCGCCGGCCAGACGCCGGCATCGTCTGCTGGCGGGATCCGCTGCTTGAGGGTAGCCGGCATCAGGCCGCGCACGCACTGACCGAGTTTCAAGGCGGTGTTGAACAGCGACGGTGTGCCGAGGGCGGTCTTCAGTGCCGCGCGCGTGATGCTTTCCACGAAACCACGGCCGACGCGTTCTTCGACGATGTGGCGGCCGATGTCGAGCAGCCTGCCGTACTCAACGCCCGACGGGCAGGTCGTCTCGCAATTGCGGCAGGTGAGGCAGCGATCGAGATGCAGCCTGGTTTTTGCCGTCGGCGTCGCGCCTTCGAAAACCTGTTTCATCAGGTAGATGCGACCGCGCGGTGAATCGAGTTCGTTGCCGAGCACCAGGTAGGTGGGACAGGTGGCTAGACAGAAGCCGCAGTGCACGCAGCTCCTGAGAATGCGCTCGACGACCTCGCCCTCGGGCGTGTTGCGGAATGCGTCGGCCAGCGTAGTCTGCATCTCAGAATTCCGGATACAGCCGGCCGCGGTTGAGGATGCCGCGCGGGTCGAAGCGCAGCTTCAGCGCACGATGCACGGCAAGCATCGCCGGGGTAAGCGGCGTGAACACACCGTCGTGCAAGGCGTCGCCGCGGAACGACGTGGCGTGGCCGCCGGCCGCGCTCGCCGCCGCGCGCAGCGTGGCGGCCGGATGTTCGCTGGCGAGCCAGCGCAGCGCACCCCCCCACTCGATCCACTGCGCCTCGCCCAAGCCGAGCGGCGGCGTGCTCGGCTTGACCGCGAGGCGCCACAGCGGGCGCCGGTCGAAGAACGGGGTGACGTGATCGCGCAGACGCTGCCAGAAGGCGGCGGCATCCCCCAACACTTCGCCACCCAGTTTCGCGTGTGCGGCGCGCACCGCCGGTGCCGCACCCGACAGGCGCACGGTGAGCACGCCGGCGTGCCAGCTGGTGGCCGACAGCGGCAGCGGCTGCCCGGCCCATTCGTTCATTTTCACGATCGCTGCCGCTTCGTCCAGTTCGAATTGCAGTGCCAGCTCTTCCGCCGGGCGAGGCAGGACCTTGAGCGAAACTTCGGTGACGAGCCCGAGCGTGCCGAGCGCACCGACCATCAGGCGCGACACGTCGTAACCGGCGACGTTCTTGATCACCTGGCCGCCGAAGCGCAGCGGCTGGCCGGTGCCGTCGATGATGCGCACGCCGAGCACGAAGTCGCGGGCTGCGCCGGCATAGGGACGCCGCGGACCGGACAGGCCGGTGGCGAGCGCGCCGCCCAGCGTCGCATGAATCGGTTCGGGCGTGACGGCCGCCCTCTCTCCCCACGTGCGGGAGGGCTGGGGAGGGGAGCCGAAATGCGGCGGCTCGAACGCCAGCATCTGGTTCTCGCCGGCGAGCAGTGCGTCGATATCGGCAAGCGGCGTGCCGGCGCGCGCGGTGAGCACCAGTTCCCTGGGCTGGTAGTCCACCACACCAGCGAGACTGCGGGTGGACAGCACTTCGCCCGCACCCGCATTGCCGTAGAAGCGCTTGCTGCCACCGCCCTCGATGACGAGTGGCGCGTGGTTCTCGTGGGCAGCGCGGATACGCTCGATGAGACTGTCCAGCATCAGAACCTCGGCAGTTCGGGATGCGGCAGCCGGCCGGCGTGAACGTGCATTGCGCCCCACTCGGCGCAGCGGTGCAGCTCCGGCACGGCCTTGCCGGGATTGAGCAGTTTGCCGGGGTCGAATGCCGCCTTCACTTCGTGGAAGCGAGCCAGCTCGGGGGCAGCGAACTGCGCGCACATCTGGTTGATCTTTTCCAGACCGACGCCGTGTTCGCCAGTGATGGCACCGCCGACCTCGACACAGAGTTCGAGGATCCTGCCGCCGAAAGTTTCGGCTTTTTCGAGCTCGCCCGGCTGGTTGGCGTCGTACAGAATGAGTGGATGCAGGTTGCCGTCGCCGGCGTGGAACACGTTGGCGACGGCAAGGCCGAACTGCGCGCTCATCTCGCCGATGCGACGCAAAACATGAGGCAGCTGCGCGCGCGGGATGGTGCCGTCCATGCAGTAATAGTCGGGAGCGAGGCGGCCGACGGCAGGAAACGCCGCCTTGCGTCCGGCCCAGAACTTGAGTCGCTGCGCCTCGCTCTCGGCGGTGCGGATTCCGGTGGCGCCGGAAGCGGCGAGCACCTCGCGCACGGTATGGATATCGGCCGAGACCTCCTCGTTGACCCCGTCGACCTCGCACAGCAGCAACGCCTCGGCCATCGGATAGCCCGCGTGCACGAACGCCTCGGCAGCCTGGATGGCGAGGCGGTCCATCATTTCCAGTCCCGCAGGCAGCACGCCCGCGGCGATGATGTTGCCCACCGCGGCACCGGCCTTGGCGACATCGTCGAATGCGGCGAGCATCACCTGCGCGCGCTCGGGGCGCGGCAGAAGCTTGACCGTGATCTCGGTGATCACCGCAAGCATGCCTTCCGAGCCGGTCAGCAGCGCAAGCAGATCGTAGCCCGGCGCGTCGAGCGCATCGCTGCCGATCTCGAGCAGCTGACCATCGATTGTCCAGGCGCGCAGCTTGAGAATGTTGTGCACGGTGAGCCCGTATTTCAGGCAGTGCACGCCGCCCGAGTTCTCCGCGACGTTGCCGCCGATCGAGCACGCAATCTGCGACGAGGGATCCGGCGCGTAGTAAAGACCGTGTGGTGCGACGGCTTCCGAAATCGCCAGATTGCGCACGCCGGGTTCGACCACCGCGGTGCGCGCGAGCGGGTCGATGGCCTTGATGCGCCCGAGTTTCGCCAGCACCAGCAGTACCGCGCCATCGACCGGCAAGGCGCCTGCGGCAAGCCCGGTGCCAGCACCGCGCGCCACCACCGCGACCTGCTCCGCGTGGCACAGCTTGAGCACGGCAACCACCTGCGCCTCGTCCTCGGGGAGCACGACCACGTCGGGGACGTTGCGGTAGGCCGACAGGCCGTCGGATTCGAACGGCACGAGATCCTCGCGCTCGTGGAGCACGCCGTGCGCGGGCAGGAGGGCGCGCAGCCTGGACAGGAAGACGGGGCTCAGCATGCTTTAGACGTTCTCGTACTCAGGCCGCGAGTGTAGCCGGGGCTGCCTGCGCGCGCGAGGGCGCAAGACGTCGGTACGCTTCGGCGAGCGCTGCATCGTCGCCGACGTTGCCGGGAAAGATCACCACCGGCAGCGTTGGCAGACGATGCTCTGGCGGCGTCTGCACCACGGTGACGCCTGGAAGGATCTGTCCCAGCACACGCGAGGCAGTCAGTTCGAGTCCGCTCGACAGCACGTCGTTGGACGTGATGCCGCCCTTGCTGATGAGGAAGCCCAGCGTCGCCGGCAGCCGTTGCACCACGTCCATCAGCGTGCCCGAGACGGCCTCGCCGAACGCTAAACGCTCGGCGGTGCTGGCGAACCTCAGCTCGGTGCGGCTGGTGAAGATCACCGGCGTCAGTCCCAATGCGTGGGCGTGCGCGACGCTGTGCGCAATTTCATCGACGACCGCGCCACGTTCCATGGGCAGGCGCGCGACGTCGAGCGGCAACCCCACGATGCCGCGTTCCTTCAACAGCCGGCTCAGCTGCGCCGTGGTTCTGGCGACGTGGGAACCGACGATCACGGCGCCCGGGCGCTCGTCCCGCACGAGGTCGGCGAAGGACTCGGCCGCAAGCGGTTGTGGCGGCAGCTTCGCCAGCGCGGTCAGCAACGACGCGGCAGTGCGAAACAGCAGACGCCTGCCTGCTGCAGCCGCCTCGAGAACGGCGTCGCCGAAGACGCGGTAATCGTCGGGCGATTCGCCATCGACGGCTCCAACCGTGTTGTTCGAGAGCGCGGCGAGCCAGGCCGCTACGCGTCCGGCACGCAGGTCGGCAAGCGTGAGACGCGCAACGTCTCCCGCGGCAACGCGGCCACCGGTTTTCTCGGCGACATAATCGGGCAGGTACGCCGTCGTGTAGCCGAACACCGAGTCGTGCGCGAACTCGGTTTCGTGGGTTGGCACCGGCTTGCCGTCGACCATCAGATAATGCGTGCTGTCGCGTGTGATACGACCACCCTCGAAGAAAGCGGGCGTGAGCAGGGTCGCATCGAAGGGACCGAGGATCTCATTCATCACATCGGTTTCGACCGGGTAGTGGCCGCGCAGGGTCGAATCCGAACGCGACACGAACAGCACCGGGCCGGTGTAGTCGGCAAGCGCGGCCTTGAGGTTGATGCACACCTCACGCGTCACCGCCGCGGCGCGCGCCGCGTCCATGCCGCGCGTATTGGTGAGCACGAAGAACAGCGGTGCCGCGTCGGCCAGCGCCGCCCTCAGCGTGGCGACATCCCAGCGCGTCAGCAGCAGACAGGAATGCACGGTCTGCGAGCCGGTCGGGTCGTCGTCGAGAACGATGATTTTCGGGTTCATGATGTCATCCTCGTTGGTCCACGAATCCAGGCAAGGATTCGCGGACCGTCCCTCAAACCGCCACGCGCTCCAGCATGGCCCGCGCCCGCTCGGCCATCGCCTGTGCGTTCATGCCGTTGAAGTCGAACAGCTGCTGCGGGTTGGCGGTGGTCTCGCCGCGCTTCCAGCAGAACACGTCGCGCTCGACGGCCTGGCTGCGCAGCAGCACCGGCTCCAGCGGCGCCGACGGCCCGCCGGTCACACCCATCAGCACGTCGCCGTGGAACATCGCGCGGAAAGCGTCGTCGCCCATGAAGCGGCCGTCGGGCTCGGACACGCTGTCCCACAGCACATCGCTCGGGCGGTACAGGCGGCGCGGGTTGACCACCGCGACGATGCGCGCGCCGATGCCGGCTTCCGCCAGTTTCTCTGCGGCGGCGAACACCGGGCCCAGCACCATGTCGCCGGTGACCGCGAACACCACGGTGCGCGAACCTTTCGTCTCCTTCAGCACCATCGCGCCATCCTCGATCGCCTGACGGCTCTGCGCCATCGTGGCGTGGATCGGCAGCGGCGACTTCGACGCGGTGATGACGATGCCCTTGTTGTGCTGCGTCAAGGCCCAGTCGTAGGCGGCCTGGATCATGTTGGCGTCGACCGGGAACAGCGGGTAGACGTTGCCGTTCCTCATCATCGCGGCGAAATAGCTCTCGACCTCGGGGCGCTGGTGGGTCCAGCCGTTGCGGCCCTGCTCCAGCGCGCCTGCGGTGAACAGGCACACGGTCGCAGGCGTGGCGCGGCGCAGTTCGGCCATCGCCTGCGTCACCGTCTGCCAGATCGGCAGGCCGTTGATGGCGAAGGACTCGTAGCTGCACCACAGGCTGCGCCCGCCGAACAGGGCGACGCCGACCGCAAGCCCGGCGCAGGCGTCCTCGTTGAGCGGCTCGTAGACCTGGCCCGAAGGGCCCTGGAAGTAGAGCTCGTCGGCGGTCGGGTGGCGGATCGTCAGTGCCTTGTTGATGTTGGCCATGCCCGAGGCCTCGTTGCCGTCGGCATTGGTGACGACGAAATGCGGGTCGCGGCGGCCCACTTCGCCGACCACGTGGCCGAAAGCGGTGGTCGGCACGTGGTTCTCGCCGACGGCGAATTCGGTCAGTGCGATGCCGTCGAGGCTCGGGAGCTCGCGGGCGTGCTCGGTTACCGCGACCTTCGCGGCGGGGCCGCCACCGGCATGGCGGAAGTTCTCACGCACGAGCTCCCACGCCTTGACCGGCAGCGCGCGGCGCATGAGGCCGGATTTCACGTCGTCCGAATCAAGTGTGTGGTGCGCGTAGAGGTTGTGCGACTTGGCGCCGGTGGCGTGCACCCCCGCGCCCTTCAGCTGCTTGACGATCAGGCAGGCGCGGCGGCCGCTCAATGCGCTCTTGGCGGCGACGTCGGCGGCCTTGAGCACGACGCTGGTGAAAGCCATGCGCTGCTTGAAGTCGAAGGTCGTCGAGTCGGCATAGACCGGGGCATCGGCGCCGCCGAAGTCGCGCGCGTCGACGAGATTCACCTCGTCGAAGCCGTGGGCACGCCAGTACGCGATCATCTGCGCGTTGCTCCACAAGGACACCATGCTGTGGTGCTCCTGCGAGTAGCCGTTCCACACCAGCACCGGCAGGTAGTTGGTGATGTCGGGATAGGCGGTGGCGAAGTGCTGGAACGCGCTCATGATGTAGGGTTCGCCCAGGCCGCCGTCGCCGATGGTCACCGGGAACAGGCGGTCGCGGTAGAGGTAGGCGCCGGCGAGCGCGAAGTGCTGTCCCTGGCCGAGGGGGCCTGCGGGCGCCAGCAAGCCGGGGATCGCGCCCGACAGGTGGCCGAGCAGGCCGTGGCGCTCGCGGAAGCGCGCGCGCATGTCGGAAACCGTGTGGATGCCCATGGACTCGAGCGAGGTGTCGAGGAACATCGCCGAATAGAAGCCGGGTGCATGATGGCCGACCTCGGTCACCATGTTGCGATGGCCGAGGAGATGCAACGCGGCGACGGCGTCGGCGCTCGAGGCGAAGCCGCCGGGGTGGCCGGACGACTTGGCTCCGGTGACCTGCAGGGTCAAATAGCGCAGCGCGTCGGCGGCGAGCAGGGTCTGGTAGGCGGCGGCTTCGCTCGCCGCGTCGGGCAGCGCGGGCTGATTGGGGCCCAGCAGCGGCGCGGCACCGAGGTGGTCGATCTCGGGGAAGCTGTCGGCGAAATACTGGATGCCTTCGCAGAAGTCGGGCAGGGTCTCGGGGGCGGATCGCATCGGGGCGCTCATGGCCAATCCTCTCACAATATGAAAATGTTTCACGCCATGTGAAACAACGAGCATATTGAAGCAGTAAACTGTCTTCAATTTCACATTGCGCAATAAATTTTCGCGTTATGAAAAATACACGATCCTCGATCCAGGTTCTCGACCGCGCCATGGCGCTCGTCGGCATCCTCTCCCGCGCACCTGGCCCGATCAGCCTCACCCGGCTCGCCGGCGAAGCGGGGCTGCATACGGCCAGTACGCACCGCATTCTCGGCGCGCTGATGGCGCACGGCCTGGTTGAGAAAACCGGTGCCGGCGAATACGACCTAGGCGTGCGCTGGCTGGAAGTGGGCAATCGCTTACGTGCCCGTCTGAACATCCGACAGGTGGCGATGCCGGTGATGCAGCAGCTCGCCGCAGCGACCGGCGAGACGGTCAACCTGATCGTGCGGCGGGGTGACGAGGCGGTCTACGTCGAGCGCGTCTCGTCGGGGCAGACGCTGATCCAGGTGGTCCAGGTGGTTGGTGCGCATGCGCCGCTGCACGTCACCGCGGTCGGCAAGATTTTTCTCGCCGAGGACAGCGCCAGCGGCGTGATGGGCTACGCCGAGCGCACCGGCCTGCCCGCCTACACCGACAACACACTGGTGACGCTGGACGCGCTGCGCGGCGAGCTGGACACCATCCGCCGCGATCGGCTCGCCTACGACCGCGAGGAAGCCGAGCTCGGCGTCGCCTGCATCGGCGCCCCGATCCGCGACGCGGAGGGCAAGCTCGTCGCCGGCCTGTCGGTCTCGGCGCCGGCCGAGCGGCACAAGCCGGACTGGGCCGAAGCGTTGCACGCCGCGGCCACCCGCATCGGCGCCGCACTGGGCTATTCCGGCGACGCCTGAACTGCGCACGAAAAACCCTTGCCCGACACCGGCTTTGTTGGCATCGTGGCGGCCATGACTGCGCTTCCTTCCGTTTCCGCTACGCCTCACCGGGTCGCCGCCTGGGTGTTGATGGGCATTGCGCTGGTTCTCACCATGGCACTGCACCTGCTGCCCGCGCTGCTGGCAGGTCTACTCATGGTGCAACTGGTGCATCTGCTGGCGCCGCGCTTCGTCATTGGCCGGCTCGACCACACCTGGGCCAAGGTGCTCGTGGTCTCGCTCGTCATCCTCATCGTGCTGGCGTTGCTCGGCGCTCTCACCACCGGCGCGGTGCTCTATCTGCGTACCGAGGGCGGGCTCACCGGGCTGCTCGCCAAGATGGCCGAGATCATCGAGAACTCGCGCGAGTTGCTGCCCCCCTGGGCCGCGGAATGGCTGCCGCAGGGCGACGACTCGGTGATCCGCGCCGGCATGGTCGAGTGGCTGCGCACCCACGCGCTGGACCTGCGCCGCCTCGGCGGCAACGCCGGGCGTGTGCTGCTGCTGATCCTGCTCGGTCTCATCATCGGCAGCTTCGTCGCCCTGCGCGAGGCGCGCCCCCACGACGTCCTGCCGCCGTTCGCGCAGGCACTCGCCGAACGCGCCCACCGCCTCGGCGACGCCTTCCGTCGCGTGGTGTTCGCCCAGGTGCGCATCTCGGCCTTGAATGCCTTTCTCACCTGGCTCTACCTGGGCGTCGCGCTGCCGGCGTTCGACGTGCATCTGCCCTTCGTCAAGACCATGGTGCTGGTCACCTTCATCGTCGGCCTGCTGCCGGTGCTGGGCAACCTGATCTCCAACACCGTCATCGTCATCATTTCGCTGTCGCAGTCGCTCGCTGTGGCCGCCGGCTCGCTCGCCTTCCTGGTGGTGATCCACAAGCTCGAATATTTCGTGAATGCCCGTATCATTGGCGGTCAGATCAAGGCGCGCGCCTGGGAACTCCTCATCGCCATGCTGGCGATGGAGGCCGCCTTCGGCATCGCGGGCATCATCGCCGCGCCGGTGTTCTACGCCTACCTGAAAAAAGAGCTGTCTGACCAAGGACTCATCTGACATGTCGCACGAATCCGAATCACTCGTCATCACCGCGAGCGGCGAAGACAAAATCGGTCTGGTGGAGGGTTTCACCCGCCGTCTCAACGAAGCCGGTTGCAACATCGAGGAATCGCGCATGGCCGCGCTCGGTGGCCGCTTCGCCCTCCTGATGCGCGTGACCGGCAGCTGGGATGCGCTCGCCAAACTGGAATCGCGTCTGCCCGCGGTCGGCGAGGAGCTCGGCCTGTCCATCATCCAGCAGCGCACGCGCACGACGCGCCCGGAAAAGCCGCTGATTCCCTACATGGTCGAGGTCAGCGCCCTCGATCAGCCCGGCATCGTCAACAGCCTTGCCAACTTCTTCGCGCGCCTGCACATCAATATCGAGACGCTCGACACCGAGACCTACGCCGCGCCGCACACCGGCGCGCCGATGTTCGCCGTGCGCATGACGCTCGGCATCCCGGCCGACGCGCACATCGCCACGCTGCGCGGCGATTTCCTCGACTATTGCGACGACCAGAATCTCGACGCGACCTTCGAGCCGGTGCGCGGCTGAGGTCCGCCCACCGCCACGCACAAGGTGCAGCATGCATCGGCGACAAACCACGGCGTCATGCTGGTCATGATGTACCAATTGCGGTAGCGTTGACGTTCCAGCGTAGCGTCGCTGCCAGGCGCCGCGACGGCTGGCTCTCGAACCATCCATCACCCGACAGGAGGATTCCATGCAAAAAACCGTGACCACCCTCGCCGTTCTGGCCCTGCCCGCGCTGTTTGCCGGCTGCGCGAGCGGCCCCACCGCCGAGGAGCAGGCCGCGCTGGTGGCCGACGCACGCAAGGCGTCCGGCGCACTGATCCAGAAACTCGGCGGCGAACTGCAAGCCGCGATCAAGGAGAAAGGGCCCGCCGACGCCATCAGCTTCTGCAAGGAACGTGCGCCGCAGGTGGCGGCCGAGATTTCCAGGCAGTCCAACTTCGACGCGAAGCGGGTCAGCCCGAAGAACCGCAACCCCGCCGGCGTGCCCGACGCCTGGGAAGCCGAGGCGCAGGCCGGACTGGAGAAGCGCCTCGCCGCCGGCGAGGATCCGAAGACGCTCGACACCTGGCAGATCGTCGACACGCCCTCCGGAAAGATGTTCCGCTTCGCCAAGGCGCTGCCGGTGCAGCCGCTGTGCCTGACCTGTCACGGCGACCCCGCGACCATCCCCGAACCGGTGAAGGCGCGCCTGGCCGCGGAATACCCGCAGGACAAGGCGACCGGCTACGGGCCCGGCACGGTGCGCGGCATCATCACCATCAAGCGCGCGCTGTAAGCACGGCCGGGAAATTTCCGCGAGACGCCCTTCAGTCTCGCGCGCCGCAGCCGTTATATCGAATCGTTAAGCCGAAACCTCGCGCAGCGTTTCCGTGTCCCGCTCGCGGGAGAGGGACACGCGCAGCGCCGGTTTCAGGGTCTGGGGTGGCAAGACGCCATGCCCGTTAAGCACACGATCGATTTCAAGGAGGCTGCGGCGTGCTGAACCGTCTCGTAGGAATGCTCTCTGGCAATCAGAAACCGGCGCCGGCCGAGCCGGCGCCTGCTGCGCGCGCGCCCAGGGCGGTCGAAGCGCCCGCGGCTGCCAAATCATCCGAAAAACACCATTCGGTGATGCGCCGCGAGGCCATGCTCGGACGCGACCAGCGCGTGGCCGCGTACACCTTCATGCTGCGCCGTGACAGCGGCGAACGCGACGAGACCCTGCCCGAAGTACGGCAGCTGATCGACGAGACGCTGCTCGACAACCTGCGCAGCATGGATATCGCGCGGCTTCTCGGCCAGCGCAAGGCTTTCGTGCCGCTTCGGCCCGCATCGCTGACGCATCC
>JANJXF010000152.1 GCA_024709165.1 Thiobacillus sp.
ATGCCGTCGTTGGCCTTGCGCATGTTCATGTTCGCGCCGCGAATCTTGGAGTCGTATGTCGTGGCCGTCTTGAGGCCGGTGGCGTCGTCCTTGGCGCTGTTGATGCGCAGGCCGGAGGACAGGCGCTCCTGGGCGGTCTGCAGGCCGATGGCCGACTTGTTGAGGGCCGCACCGGCGAAGAGTGAGGCGACGTTGGTGTTGACTACCTGTGCCATGATGGTTCTCCTTTAGAGGGTCGATGATTCCGGCTTGCCTGACCCTTCAACGCTGGTCGGTGTGAGCTGCCGTTGGGTGAGGAATCGTCGGGGGTCGGAGAAAGTTAAGGCCCGTCGCGCAAAAATCTGCATGTTTTTCAGCGGCCGGCGTCCGGGGACGCGGAAGACGCCTTCAATACGCGGTTCTTGCCCGCTTGTTTGGCCTGGTACATGGCGGCATCGGCGCGGGCGACGAGCGCGTCCTGGGCTTCGCCACTGGCGCGCTCGGCCACGCCGGCGCTGAAGGTGATGAGCACGCGTTCGTTGTTGTGCAGGAAATACTGTTTGGTCAGCGTGCGCTGCAGGCGGGCGACGGTACGCTGCGCCTCGTCGATGCCGGTGTTGGGCATGAGGATGAGGAACTCTTCGCCGCCCAGCCGCGCGATGTGGTCGGTGACGCGCAGCGCCTCCTTCGCCACCTTGACCAGATGAACCAGCGCCTCATCGCCCGTCTGGTGCCCGCGCAGGTCGTTCAGCGCCTTGAAGTTGTCGATGTCGAGCACGGCAACGGAGAACGCCGTCTGATAGCGCTCGGCGCGCGCCAGCTCGCGCCCGAATTCCTCGTCCAGGCCACGCCGGTTGAGACTGTGGGTGAGGGGGTCTTCGCGCACCAGCGCACTCATCTGCGTGAGTTCGTCTTCCAGCTGGCGGATGCGCGCCTCGGCCGTTTGCGCGGCGTCGCGATCCAGGATCAACTGGTCGCGCGCGCGCTGGGTGTCGGTCTGCGCGGCGCGGGTGTCGTGCAGCAGGGTTTCCAGGATGCGGTTGAGTTCGAGCACATCCTCGGTGCGGCTGATCTGTTCGATATGGCCGGCGAGCTTGCCCTGGAATTCGTCGCTGGTGACCACGGCGTCGCTCAGACGCGAGACGAAGGTCGTCATGGTGGCCTTGAGCGTGGCGGTGGCTTCGCGCAGGCTGTGTTTCACCAGTCCCTGCTTGTAGACTACTTCCTTCAGGCGTTTTTCGACGTCCTGCAGGGTCGGCACGCGCAGGCTGCCAACGAGCAGTTCCTGCACCATGTCGATCTGGCCGCGCAACCAGGTGTCGTCATCGAGCAGTTCGCCGATGTTTTCCACCAGCAGCAGGAGAATGCGCTTGAGCATGTCCTGCTGGTCCAGCAACTGCGTGGCGTTGAGGTCGACGTGGAACCACAGGGTTTTCAGTCCGGCCGCCGCCTCGCGCAGCGCCGCGGCACTGTGCGCCGCGCGCACCTCGCCGGCCAGCCGTTGGGCATCTTCGGCGAGCCTGGGCACATGGCCGAGCAGCGCGGCCAGTGCCAGTTCCAGCGTCTTGGCCAGCAGTTCGCGCAGCGTCGCCAGTTCTTCCGACTGCGATCCGCTTCCGTCAGCCTGTTTCTTGAGCTGGACCGACACCAGCCCCAGTTGCTTGCGCGCAAGCTTCCAGTCGCCCTTGCGCACGGCGTCGCCGAGTTTGTCGACCACGTCGCCAAGGTCTGGGTGATGCAGGCTCAGATCGGTGACCAGCCCCGCCAGCGCCGCCGCTGCACCATCCGGCGGGGCGGCTTCAGCCGCAGGTTTGCCGATGATTTCCTCGTACAGGGCCTGGTAGTTGTCCGGCGTCGGCGCAATCTTGCGCATGGCCAGACGGCGCAGCGCCTCGCGTGCGACTTCCGTCGGGTTGGCAGGATTGATGTTTGCGGTTGGCTCGGCCATGTCAGCGCTTCCGGCCCAAGGGGGCATATGTCATGCCTCGCATGGTAGGGCGGCCGGGTCCATGGCAAAGAGCGGATTAGGACGGGAAAAGGGGGGCTTTTTCGGGTGAGAGGCGAAGGGGTGGCGGGACGCTCTGGAATTCATTGGGGTCGTGTCGGAAAACGGAAAAAACGTACGCTATCGGCTGGCGTGCGTTTCTCGCAATGGCGCGTTGCGCAGCTTCTTGGACGGCAGACACAACAAAATCGGTCATGGTACGGCCTTGCAGCTCGGCGGCACGCTTGAGCATCGAATGCAGATCGGTGCTGATTCGGGCTTTTAGACGGGCGGTAGCGGTGGCGACGGGCATGGTTTTGTCCTCCTGATGAAGCCATACGGCAATTTGCCGTACAACTCAAGGCGGAGTATTCGGCGGTTGCGGCTTGCCGTAGGATTTTTTCCGTTTTCTGGGATCCCTCATTCCCCCACGCGCCGGAGAACTGTCTCGATCACCGATGCGGAAATCCGGAAATCCGACGCATGCAGGCGGGCGAATGCAGCTCGGGCAGAAGGGATCCATCCTCTCGACCTGGCCATGCCGATCACCCCCGCTGTGCCCGCGACATGCAAGCCATGTTCCTGCGCGACAGCCCGTCCGGCGCGCTCATCCATGAGCAGGAGCGCAGGCCCATCATGAGCCAGGCCAATCCGGATGCACGCCGATTCCCCCTCGTCTAGATCCGGTAAATCGGGCTGGGCCGGCGAGGGCTTGGGCCAGACACGCAGAATGCCTGCGGCTTCGGCGGTCCGAATCGACGGTTCGTCGGCCGCTCCCGAACCGGCCAATACCTCGTCGCGTACCTCGGTCGGTATGTAGACCTCGCCGAACAAAGGACGAAGCCAGCCGAGGCCATCCACGCGCGCCAGGCCGATCAACGGACTGGCGTCGATCAGGACGAGGCGAGCCATTCGTCCAGCGTGTCCATGTCCTGTTCTGCCTCGGCGCCGTCCAGTTTCACCACGGGAATCCCCAGGCGCGACACATGCGAAACGAACTGCGATACGCTCATCTCCGCCAGACGTGCAGCGCGCACCAGCGACAAATGCCCATCACGGAACAGGGCAGTGGCCAATGCCGGCCGAACGCCTTTTTCTCGTAAAACTCCGGCGGATTCGATCCCCACCATCAGCGCATCCGGTGTATTGCGGTTCATCACCACCACGACGTCACGGCGCGCGAGGCGCAAAGCTTCGCTCGGGTTATTCTTCAGACTGCTTACATTCACCGCTTCCATGCCTGTCTCCCATGGGAATATTTCATGGGATCAAGGATAGCATGCGAGAGCGGCCGGGTGAGCCGTCAGGCCGGCACCGCTCAGGCCGGCATCGGCTTGTTGTCGTTGAGGTTGAGCCAACCCTTGGCGATGCGGTAGACGAGCCACACGAAGGCCACCCCCCAGACGATCCAGCCGACGAGGATGAGGAAGGTCAGCCAGCCGAGGACGCCCCACAACAGGCCCCACCAGAAGGTGCGGATCTGCCAGGTGAAGTGGCTTTCCAGCCAGGTGCCGCGGGCGTCGTCCCTTTTGATGTAGTTGAGGACGATGGCGACGATGGCCGTGACGCCCGCGAACAGCGACAGCGCGTACAGACCGTACGTCACATGATTGAGCGTCTTCAGACTGGCGAGCTGTTCGTCGGTAGCGTTCATCAGCGGGCTTTCTCGTAGAGTGGCATCATCTGCGGCACGAGGGCATTGAGCGCCTGCATGCGGTTGGCGGGTGAGGGGTGAGTGCTGAGGAACTGCGGTGGTCCGTTGCCGCTGGCTGCACTCATTTTCTCCCACAGACGCACGGCGGCGTGCGGGTCGAAGCCGGCGCGTGCGGCGAGCTCGATGCCGTAGCGGTCGGCTTCGGTTTCGCCTTCGCGGCTGTTGGGCAGGGTCAGCGCGATGTCGGCAACCGGCGTGAAGCCGCTGAGATCGCGTCCGGCGACGGCCGAACCGAGCAGGATGCCACCCTGCATGGCGATGGCGCGCGACATGCGCTCGCGGCCGTGGCCGAGCAGGGCATGGGCGATCTCGTGGCCCATGATCTGGCCGATTTCGTCGTCCGTGAGCTTGAGCTTGTGGATGATGCCGGTATAGATCGCCATCTTGCCGCCGGGCATGCACCAGGCGTTGAGCGCGGGCTCGTCAAGCACGGCGACCGACCACTTCCATTGCCGGCTTGGCGCGTACATGTTGCCGGCCTGCACGATGAGGCGGTCGGTGATGCGTTTGACGCGGGCGTTGAGCGCAGCGTCGGTGCTGAGCTTGCCCTGCTTCTGCGCTTCGGAGAGGGTCTGGGAATAGGCCTGCGCCGAGGAGGACTGCGCCTGCTCCTCCGACACCAGCACGAGCTGTTTGCGCCCGGATACGGGATTGGCCTGGCAGCCGATGAGGGTGGCCGCGAACAATGCGGCGGCCAGGGAAAACTTCTTCATGCGCATCCTTGAGCGTGCGGGCCGCCTGGTCTCAGATTCCGCGCAGGAGTTCGTTGATGCCGACCTTGGACAGGGTCTTTTCGTCGACCTTCTTCACGATCACCGCGCAGTACAGGCTGTACTTGCCGTCCTTGGAGGGCAGGTTGCCGGACACCACGACGGAGCCGGCGGGGACGCGGCCAAAGTGCACTTCGCCGGTCTCGCGGTCGTAGATCTTGGTGGACTGGCCGATGTACACGCCCATGGAGATCACGCAGTTGTCCTCGACGATCACCCCTTCGACCACTTCCGAGCGCGCGCCGATGAAGCAGTTGTCACCGATGATGGTGGGGTTGGCCTGCACCGGTTCGAGCACGCCGCCGATGCCGACGCCACCCGACAGATGCACGTTCTTGCCGATCTGCGCGCAGGAACCGACCGTCGCCCAGGTGTCGACCATGGCGCCTTCGTCGACGTAGGCGCCGATGTTCACGTAGGACGGCATCAGGACCACGTTCTTCGCAATATAGGAACCCTTGCGCACGGCAGCGGGTGGTACGACGCGAAAACCCCCTTCACGGAAATCCTTCGAGTTGAAGTCGGCGAATTTCGACGGCACCTTGTCGTAATAGTTGGTGTGGCCGCCCTTGATGAACTGGTTGTCTTCCAGACGGAACGACAGCAGCACGGCCTTCTTCACCCACTGGTTCGTGACCCAGTTCTGCCCGTCGGTGCGTTCGGCGACGCGCAGCTGGCCCATGTCGAGCAGGTCGATCACCGCCATGACGGCGTCCTTGACCTGGGGCGGAGCATTGCGCGGGGTGAGCTCGGCGCGACGCTCGAAAGCGTCTTCGATGGTGGCTTGCAGTTCTTGCATGGCGGTTTCCTGTGTTTCCTGTAATTGAACCTGCGATTATCCCAAATAATTCTGGGAACCGGCATCCACGCAGCCGTCAGGTGCTTTCGCGCACGAACGCGGCGATGCGCGTGGCGGCTTCGACGCAGGCGTCGAGGTGGTCGACCAGCGCGATGCGGACGAAACCCTTGCCGGGGTTGCTGCCGGCGGCGTCGCGTGCGAGATAACTGCCCGGCAGGACGGTGACGTGCCGCTTTTCGTAGAGGCCGCGCGCGAAGGCGGCATCGTCGCCTCCCGGCACGCGGGCCCACAGATAAAAGGCGGCGTCAGGGGCGTCGAAGGTGAGCACGTCCTGCAGGAGCGGCATCACGGCGGCGAATTTCTCCGCATACTGGCGGCGGTTTTCGACCACGTGCGCTTCGTCGTTCCAGGCGGCCGCGCTCGCTGCCTGCACCGCCGGACTCATCGCGCTGCCATGATAAGTGCGGTAGAGCAGAAACTGTTTCAGCACCGCGGCGTCGCCCGCGACCATGCCGGAGCGCAGTCCGGGCACGTTGGAACGCTTGGACAGCGAATTGAACACGGCAAGATTGGCGAAGCCGCGTCCGAGCCGCTGCGCCGCAGTCAGTGCGCCGAGCGGCGGTTCGTCCTCGCGAAAATAGATTTCCGAGTAGCACTCGTCGGCGGCGATGACGAAGCCGTGGCGGTCTGACAGCGCGAACAGCGTCTGCCACTCGGCGAGCGTCATCAGCTTGCCGGTGGGGTTGCCGGGCGAGCAGACATAAACCAGGCTGACGCTTTCCCACAAGTCTTCGGGCACGCGCGACCAGTCCATGCGAAAACCATTTTCCGGCAGGGTGTTGAGAAAGAAGGGACGGGCGCCGGCGAGCAGCGCCGCGCCTTCGTAGATCTGGTAGAAGGGATTCGGCGAGATCACCGTGCGCCGGCCGTGGCGGGTGGCATCGACCGCGGCCTGGGCGAAGGCGAACAAGGCTTCCCTCGATCCGTTCACCGGCAGCACCTCGCTCGCAGGATCGAGCGTCACGCCGTAGCGGCGCCGCACCCAGGCTGCGATGGCCATGCGCAGCGCCTCCGTGCCCTGAGTGATGGGATAATGCGCCAGGCCGTCGAGTCCGGCGACGAGCGCGTCCTTGATGAACTGCGGCGTTACGTGTTTCGGCTCGCCGATCGACAGGTTGATCGGGGCGAGTTCGGGATTCGGCGTCACCCCGGCAAAGAGTTCGCGCAGCTTCTGGAACGGGTAGGGATGGAGTTGATCGAGACGCGGATTCATCGACGGGCGCAGCGCATTGCAGAACCGAATATTATAAGGCCCCATGTCAGCACTTAGCCTGCAGCGCCCCCTCGCCCTCGGCAGCCTGCTTTATGCAGCCAGCATGTGGGGGCTGATGTGGTATCCCTACCGCCTGCTCCATGAGGCGGGCGTCGGCGGCATCGCCTCGACCTTCTTCACCTATGCCGTGCCGCTCGCCGCGCTGGGCTGGCTGCATGCGCGCGAGCTTCTCCAGGTGCGCGGGCAACGGCTGTGGCTGGCGGCGCTGGCGCTGGCGGCGGGCTGGACCAACCTCGCCTACGTGATGGCCATGCTGCAGGGCGAGGTGGTGCGCGTGCTGCTGCTGTTTTTCCTGTCTCCGCTGTGGACGGTGCTGTTCTCGCGCGTGCTGCTGGACGAACGGCTCAATCGCGCGGGACTTGTGGTGATGGCGCTCGCCGCGGGCGGGGCGGTGACGATGCTGTGGCAGGCGGACGAGTGGCCGTTGCCGGCCAACCGCGCCGAGTGGATCGCGCTGTCGGCGGGCATGATGTTCGCGCTGAGCAACGTCATCAGCCGGCATCTCGGCGGCGTCAGCGAGGGGGCGCGCTCGACCGCTGTCTGGGCAGGGGTCGTCGTGCTGACCGCCATCGGGCTGGGGCTGACGGCTGGCGAACTCGAATTCGTCGGGCAGGCGGACTGGCGGCCCTGGGCGCTGCTGATCGGCGTGGGCGCAGCGATCGCCAGCGTGACCTATACGGTGCAGTACGGTCTTGCGCGCGTGCCCGCCAACCAGGCCATCGTCATCTTCCTGGTCGAACTGGTGGTGGCCGCAGTGGCGGCCTATTTCCTGTCGCACGAACGCATGGGCCCGCAGGAATGGCTGGGCGCGGCGATGATCGTGACCGCCAGTCTGTTTTCCGGCCGCATGCAGGATGCCGCTTCGAGGGACGCCGCGCATGGCTGACATCACCGCGTTGCTGCACGCCGCCCTGTTGGTGACGGATCTCGCGCGTGCGAAGGCGTTCTACGAAACGGTGCTCGGCCTGGTGCCGTGCGCGCGTCCGCAACTGCCCTATCCGGGAATCTGGTACGGGCTTGGCGATGGCCGGCAACTGCACCTCATGCAACTGCCCGACCCCGACGCGGGCAGTGTGCGGCCGGAACACGGCGGACGCGACCGCCATGTCGCCTTTGGTGTGCGCGACCTCGATGCGCTGAAGGTCCGCCTGGATGCGGCGGGGGTTGCCTGCACCACCAGCCGTTCCGGGCGGGTGGCGCTGTTCTGCCGCGATCCTGACGGCAACGCGCTCGAATTCGTCGCGTCGGCCTGATCGCATTTCCTGGACGTCCTGCCGCATGCTGGAACAACTGATCCTGTTCGTCGCCTCGCTGGCGGCGAACTTCTTTTCCGCGCTGTCCGGCGGCGGTGCGGGCCTGATCCAGTTTCCCATACTGATTTTTCTCGGTCTGCCGTTCGGCGTGGCACTCGCCACGCACAAGGTCGCCAGCGTCGCCCTCGGTCTTGGCGCGACGGCGCGGCATCTACGGGAATCCCATCTGGAACGCCGCTTCTCGCTTGTCATCCTGGGGGCCGGTCTGCCGGGTGTGGTGCTTGGTGCGGTGACCATCCTGCACATCCCCGAGCGTGCCGCCACGCTCGCGTTGGGCGTGCTGACGCTGGGCCTGGGTCTGTATTCCGTGTTCAAGCCGAGGCTTGGCATGGAGTACGCGCCGCGCAACCGATCCGGCGCGGGAATGGCCGTCGGCATGGGCGGACTGTTCGCCGTGGGCTTCCTGAACGGTTCCATCACCAGCGGCACCGGACTGTTCCTCACGTTGTGGCTGATCCGCTGGTTCGGGCTCGACTACACGCGTGCGGTGGCGTACACGCTGATTCTGTGCGGATTGGTGTGGAACGGCACCGGCGCGCTGGTACTGGGACTGATCGGCACCGTGGCGTGGAACTGGATGCCGGCGCTGCTGGCAGGTTCCATTCTGGGTGGCTACCTGGGCAGCCATCTGGCGATCAGTAAAGGCAACCTGTGGATCAAGCGCGCATTCGAGAGCGTGACCATCCTCATCGGGCTGAAACTGATTATGGGGTGAGGCCCCTCGTGTCAATGCTGGGCGGCGCGGAAGCAAGCAAGGACTTTCGTTCCGCTGAAACGTGGCCTTGCTTTCGCCAAGCACGCAACGCTACACCAGGAGCCAGGCGATCTTTTGCGTCAATGGTCGCGCCGATGAGCGCCCGCTCTATTTCTCCGTCAAGCGCTTGATCACGCCGGCCGCCCATTCGCGGCCGCCCAGGCCGAAGGCCAGCGCGAAAGCCAGGCCGATCGCGCCGAAGCCGATCTGGAATGCGGC
>JANJXF010000169.1 GCA_024709165.1 Thiobacillus sp.
GCGGCAAGCGTCGGTTCGTCCTCCACCACCAGGATGCGCATCAGCGTGGCGTTCCGGCGCGGCCGTTCCTGTCCTTCGGCCCCTTGAGCCGAAGCAACGTGCCGTCGCGCGCATCGATCTCGATCTTGACCAGCGCGCCACCCGCACGCAGAACCTTCACCTCATAGCGCCAGCGCCCGTCCTCGCGATCGAGTTCGACTTCCATGATCTGTCCCGGATGATCGCGCTCGACCCGTTCCAGGATCGTTCGCAAGGGCAGTATCTCGCCCGATTCGAGCGCACGGCGGGCACGTTCGTGATCGTCGGCATCGCCGGCCTGGCTCACGCCGGCTCCCAGAAACACCAGCGTCAACGCGGCCAGCAGCGCGGCACGCAACCTGCCCGAGAACGTATCGTCCGACATCGCACCCCCCGGAATCCGCAATCGATTTTTCATACCGTGTTTTTACCCCGGCCAGTCTGAACGCAGGATGAATGCCGGATTCACCGTCCGTTCAGCTCGCGTGGCGCAAAGTCCGGATCACCCCCCACGCAAAGGAGAAAACCGTGTCCAGCAAACTTGCCTTTCCCCTCGGTGTCGCTGCCATGCTGTTGTCCACTTCGCCCTTCGCCGGTCCGCGTGAAGACCTGCTGGCTCAGTACGCTACCGCAGCCAGGGCCGAGGCGCCAGCTTTTTCCGGATTCTCCAGCGCGCGCGGCGAAGCCTTCCATACCCGGAAGTTTTCCGGTGGCAAGCCGGATTCACCGGCATGCACCAGTTGCCACGGCGACAGCCCGCGCAGCGCCGGCCGCACTCTGACCGGAAAGTCCATCGACCCGGTCGCGGTGTCCGCCGCCCCCAGGCGCTACACCGATCCCGCCAAGGTCGAGAAATGGTTCAAGCGCAACTGCAACGAAGTGCTCGGCCGCGCCTGTACCGCGCAGGAAAAAGGCGACTGGCTCAGCTTCATGATCAGCCAGTGATACACCCACCGACATCTCACAAGGAGTCAACCATGAATATCCCCTACCGTCCGCTCACCCTCACCCTGGTCGGGCTCGCCTTTTCCGCAATCGTGCTGCAACGGGTCGAGGCCGGCGGCGATGACTATTTTCCGCCGGTCATCGACCCGGTGGTCAAGGAAGAATGCGGCAGCTGTCATCTGGCGTTTGCACCGTCGATGCTCCCGGCGCGATCCTGGAAGCGCATGATGGCCGACCTGAAGAACCACTTCGGCGACGACGCCAGCGTGGATGCGGCAACCGCGGCCAGGATCAGCGCCTATCTCACCACCAATGCTGCCGACACGGGGGGCAAGCGCTACAGCAGCAAGCTGCTGCGCGGCATCGCACCGAACAGTGCCCCTCTGCGCATCACCGAACTGCCCAGATGGGTCGACAAGCACCGCGAGGTACCCAACTGGGAATGGAAACACAAGGACGTACGCAGCAAGGCAAACTGCGTCGCCTGCCACACCGGTGCCGAGCAGGGCTTCTACGAGGACGACTGACAGACACCCGGCGCCGTTCATGAATGCAGGATGAACGGCGCCTTCAGCACGGGTTCAGATGCATTCCTGCAACATGGCTTCACGGTCACCGATTCGACCGCTTCAAAAGGAGATTCTCATCATGCGTACCCTGACCATTCTTTCTGCCTTCACCCTTGGTGCCGCCCTCGTCGGCGGAGGCGTTCTGCTTTCCCCCACGTTCGCCCAGGAACGCAGCGCCGTCAGCAGCAGCGCTGCGCGCTGGCTTTCGATCGTGGAGGTGCATGACAGGCTCGTCGCCGCCGGTTATCACAACATCGAGAAGATCGAGCGCGAGGACGGCATCTACGAAGCGCGCGCCACCAGCCGCCAGGGCGAACGCGTCAAGCTGTACATCAACCCGCAGTCCGGCGAGATCCGCGAGCGTTCCAAGCGCGAGAAGTACGACAAAGACGCCAGCCGGGCGATGTGGGGCGATGCGCGTTCCGCCGACTGCAGCGAGCGGCGCTGTCGTGACGATCTTCCGCAGAAGGCGATCGCCACGCCCCCGGCAGGCAAGTGATCCACACGGAGGCAGTCGCCATGAAGACGCTCCTCGCGGGTCTCATCGTCCTCGTCGCCACTGCCTGGGGCGCTGACATCCTGGTCACGGGCGGCGTCTCCAGCGGCAGTGCGCCCTGGATCGCGCGGCAGGAGGCACTCTATCTGAGCGGTCTCCTGTCGATCGCCATGATGTCGCTGGCCATGCTGCTGGCAGCGCGGCCGGCCTGGCTCGAAGGGCCGCTTGGCGGTCTGGATCGTGTGTACCGCACGCACAAATGGGCGGGTATCCTTGCCGTCACGTTTGCCGCCCTGCATTGGCTGATCGAGATGTCGGACGACGTCCTGAAGGCCGTGTTCGGCCGCGAGGGGCGCGTGCCGAAAGAGCATGACGCCGGCCTCCTCGGCGCGCTGCGCGATCTTGCCGAGGACATGGGCGAGTGGGCGATCTACGCCCTGCTCGCAATGCTCGCGATCACGCTCTGGAAACGCTTTCCGTACCGACCCTGGCGTTTCCTGCACCAGGCGATGCCGGTGCTCTATCTCATGCTCGCCTTTCATGCGGTGCTGCTGGCTCCCTCCGGCTACTGGACCCAGCCGGTGGGCGTGTTGCTGGTGCTGTTGCTGGGCGCAGGTGTGTACGGCAGCGTGCATGCACTGGCCGGACACATCGGCCGCTCGCGCCGGGTGCAGGGCAGGATCGTCGCGGTCGAGCATCCGGCTTCCGACGTCATCGGCGTACGCTGCCAGCTCGACCCTGACTGGCGCGGCCATCGGCCCGGGCAGTTTGCTTTCGTCACCTTCGACCGCAGCGAGGGGCCACACCCCTTCACCATTGCGAGTGCGGATCGCGGCGACCGCAGCGTCTCGTTCCAGATCAAGGCGCTGGGCGACTACACCCGCCGCCTTGCCGATCGGCTGCAGGCGGGGCAGACGGTGTCGGTCGAAGGTCCCTACGGCCGTTTCGACATGGCGCGCCGGAATTCCCGTGCGCAACAAATCTGGGTTGCCGGTGGCATCGGCGTGACGCCTTTCCTCGCCTGGCTGGAGTCGCTACAGGACCGTCCGCAGGACGTTCCTTCCGCCGACCTGCATTACTGCACGCGCGACCGCGAAAGCGATCCCTTCGTCGACCGTCTGGAAACACTGTGTGCAGCCCTGCCCGGCATCCGTCTGCACGTTCACGGTTCCCGCCAGGGCGAAGTTCTGAGCGCTGACGCCATGCTGGCGACACGGGATCGGGCTCGTCCCACCGAAGTGTGGTTCTGCGGACCGCGAGGGCTCGCGGACACTCTCAGGAAAAGCCTGTCCGCCACGTTGCGCGGCAAGCTGCGCTTCCATCAGGAAGCGTTCGAGATGCGCTGAGGTTCGGTTCAGCCTTCGTCGCCGGCGGCGAGCATCGCATGAATTTCACGATGCAGCGCCGTTTCGTCGCCAAGATTGAGCTCCACCAGGCGCCGCAAGCTCGTCATGCTGTCCAGGTCGATCTCGGTGCAGCGCATGCCGAGCCTTGTCTGCTCCACGTGTGCG
Organism: Thiobacillus sp.; assembly: GCA_024709165.1. GTDB lineage: Bacteria > Pseudomonadota > Gammaproteobacteria > Burkholderiales > Thiobacillaceae > Thiobacillus. Next base: position 3,540 of record JANJXF010000169.1, read on the forward strand.
ACCAGCCCGGTCATGTCGATCATCGCATCGTCGCCGGCGAGCCGGATCGACAGGGTGCAGGGTGCGTCGAGCGGGAGCACCCACGGCTGCGCCCGCTCGACGAGCGCGCCCTTCAACGAGATGTCGACCAGCGTGCAGGCATGCCGGTCCGCACCGACGCCAATCACCGCGTCGATCTCGAAAGGAATCCGTGTAAGCAGTCGCCGGTTCGTTCCGGATCCGTCATTTGCGCGCATTCACCCGCTCCCGTCGTGACAACCCTCGTGCCGATGATGAAGCGAAGCGCGCGCGGGCGCAAGTCCGCACGCCTCCGGTGCCCCGGTAGCTATACCTACACCTGCGGATGCGCCCGTTCGCGTTTGCTCGCGAGCTTGTTCAGTGCATGCACGTAGGCCTTGGCCGACGCCACGACGATATCGGTATCGGCGCCCTGCCCGTTGACCACGCGGCCATCCTGCGCCAGACGTACGGTCACCTCGCCCTGCGCGTCGGTGCCGCTGGTGATGTTGTTGACCGAGTAGAGCAGCAGCGTCGCGCCGCTTTGCACCACCGATTCGAGCGCCTTGAAGGTGGCGTCGACCGGCCCGGAGCCGTCGCCCTCGGCGCGCTTCTCGGTGCCCTCGTCGGTGAATACCAGACGCGCATGCGGCACTTCGCCGGTCTCGGAGCAGACTCTCAGCGAGACAAGCTTGAAACGCTCGTGCTCGGCACCATAACCCTCGTCGGACACCAGCGCCTGCAGGTCCTCATCGAAAATCTCGCGCTTCTTGTCGGCAAGATCCTTGAAGCGCGCAAACGCCGTGTTGAGCGCTTCCTCGGTCTCCAGCACGATGCCAAGCTCGGCAAGCTTGCTTTTGAACGCGGCACGGCCGGAAAGCTTGCCCAAAGTGAGACGGTTCGCGTGCCAGCCGACATCCTCGGCACGCATGATCTCGTAGGTCTCGCGGTGTTTCAGCACGCCGTCCTGGTGGATGCCCGACTCGTGCGCGAATGCGTTCGCCCCGACGATGGCCTTGTTCGGCTGCACCGGGTAGCCGGTAATGCTTGAAACGAGTTTCGAAGTCGGCACGATCTGCGTGGCATCGATGCGCGTATCGCAGTGGAACACGTCACGACGCGTACGCACCGCCATCACGATTTCCTCCAGCGAAGCATTGCCGGCACGTTCACCAAGTCCGTTGATGGTGCATTCCACCTGGCGCGCGCCGTTCATCACCGCGGCGAGCGAATTGGCCACCGCCATGCCAAGGTCGTTGTGGCAGTGTGTCGACCAGATCACCTTGTCGGAATTCGGCACGCGCTCGATCAGCTGCTTCATGCGCTCGCCCCACAGCGCGGGAATCGAGTAGCCGACGGTATCGGGCACGTTGATGGTCTTCGCGCCGGCCTTGATCACCGCGTCGAAGATGCGCACGAGAAAGTCCACGTCGGAGCGCACCGCATCCTCGGCGGAGAACTCGACGTCGTCGGTGTATTCGAGTGCGAGCCTGACCGCCTTCACCGCCGCCTCGACCACCTGGTCGGGCTGCATGCGCAGCTTCTTCTCCATGTGAATTGGACTGGTGGCGATGAAGGTGTGGATGCGGCCGTGCTTCGCAGGCTTGATCGCCTCGCCCGCGGCGCGCACGTCGCGCTCGTTGGCGCGCGCGAGCGAACACACGGTGGAATTCTGGATCGCCCCGGCGATGGCCTTGATCGCGTCAGCGTCGCCCGGGCTCGCCGCGGCGAAGCCGGCCTCGAGGATGTCGACGCCGAGCTTTTCCAACTGGCGCGCGATGCGCAGTTTCTCTTCCTTGGTCATCGACGCACCGGGGCTCTGCTCGCCGTCGCGCAAGGTGGTGTCGAAAATGTACAAACGGTCGTTCATGGCGGGCTCCATGGAGGGTCGGGCCGGATCGATGCGGGCCGACGCATTATATCGGGTTGCCGCAAGCTGCTTGCGGCACGGAGTACTGCTCGGGAGGGGGATTCAGTATGCGCGCGCGATGCGCAGCAGCAGGCTGCCGAACAGGACGTTCGACAGGCAGGGGAGAAAGGAGGGGCGGGACCAATTGGACATGGTCAAGATTGTATCGGTTTTTTTTGCTCGATCAAGTGACATGCAGGATTGCGACGTGCAGGCGGTTCCCCGTCGCGCGCCGGGCGTTTCAGGGCTTCAGGTACGCCTCGAACTGTGCCTCGGCCTGTGCCACCTTCGGTGCGACCACGAACCGGCAATACGGTTGATGGGAGTTCTGCTCGTAGTAGCGCTGATGGTAGCGCTCCGCGGGAAAGAAGGTCGTCGCTTCGGTGATTTCCGTGACGATGGGCAAGCCGAACCGTTTTGACACCGCCAGTTCGACGAGCACCGCTTCGGCCTCGGTTTTCTGCGTCAGCGTATGCCAGAAGATGGCGGAGCGGTACTGGGTGCCGACGTCGTTACCCTGGCGGTTGAGCTGGGTCGGGTCGTGGATCGTGAAAAAGACGTCGAGCAATTCCCGAAAGGAAATCACATCGGGATCGAAACACACCTGCACGACCTCGGCATGGCCGGTATCGCCGTTGCAGACCGCCTGGTAGGTGGGGTTCGGCACATGGCCGCCCATGTAGCCCGAGACGGCTGATTCGACGCCGCGCAGACGGTTGAAGACGGTTTCAAGGCACCAGAAGCAGCCCCCGGCAAGGGTTGCGGTTTCATGCAGCATGACAGGACTCCAGGCTTGAGTGACTCGAATTTCCCCAGTCCCCTCGCGCATACGGAAGCGGCGATGCTCGTTGCGTCGGGGTCCGCCTTCGGCAAGCCCGGGGAGCGCGACGGCCCGTGGTGTTCGTCACACGACCGGCACCGTTTCCCTGAACGAGGCCCGGGCCATCAGTTTGTCGTGCAGCTTCGCCAGGTTGGGATGTGCGGCGCCCCAGGCAATCTCGGGAAAGCGCAGCCCGAGATAGCCGAGCATGCAACCGCAGGCGATGTCGGCGAGCGTCATGGTGTTGCCGAGGAACCAGGGTTTTTCGCCGAGCGCTTCCGACAGCGCCTCGAGGCCGCGGAACACGGTCTTTTCCTGCAGGATGAGCCAGTCGGCGCTCTGCTTGTCGGTGGGGCGCTTCTTCTCCAGGAGCAGCGCGACGGCTGCATCGGCGACCCCATCGGCCAGGGCTTCGACGCCGCGCACCATCATGCGGCTTTTCGGCTCTCCGGGAATGAGATGGGCGACCGGGGTGAGATGGTCGACATATTCGACGATGACGCGCGAATCGAACACCGATACCCCGTCTTCGAGCACCAGCACGGGAACCTTGCCGAGCGGGTTGATCCCGGGCACCGGACTGTCGGGCAGCCATGGATTTTCGATCTGAAGCTGGAAGGAAACCTTCTTTTCCGCGAGCACCACGCGGACCTTTCGGCCATACGGGCTGGTAAGCGAAGTGACAAGTTTCATCCGGTTTCCCTGAAGGTCATTTATCGAAGGCGCGGGGTGCGTGCGCCGCCATTATCGCTCGCCGCCAGCAGCGTTCCAACCCGCTCGCGCAGCATGGGCAGCACCTCGGCCTCGAACCATGAATTACGCTTCAGCCAGCCGCGGTTGCGCGGGCTGGGATGCGGCAGCGGCAGACAATCCGGAGCGAAATCCCGCCACGCGGCGACGGTAGCGGCAAGCGTGCGGTGGCGGCGCCGGCCGAGGTAATACGCCTGTGCGTAAGCGCCGATCAGGAGCGTGAGACGGATGGCCGGCATGGCCGCAAGCAGTTGTGGATGCCAAAGCGGCGCGCATTCCGGGCGCGGCGGCAGGTCGCTGCCCTGGACGGTGCCCGGATAACAAAGGCCAGTGGGCACGATGGCGATACGCGATTCATCGTAGAACGCCTCGCGCGCAAGACCCAGCCAGTGCCGCAACAGATCGCCCGAAGGATCGTTCCACGGGATGCCGGTTTCGTGTACGCGCCGCCCCGGGGCCTGGCCGACGATCAACAGACGCGCGGTGGGCGACGCGCGCACGACGGGATGCGGCGGATGCGGCAGGTGCGGCGCGCAGACCCCGCAGGCGCGCACCCGCGCCAGCAGCGCGTCGAAGGACTCAGCGGACGTGCTCGACGATGTAGCGCTTGACCGCTTCGACATCGGCATCCATGACATGTTTCTTCTGCGGCCGTGCCTCGAGGTCGGCCAGCTCCAAGGGGCGCACGGGATCGACGCCGAGCGCCTCGCGGATCGCGTCCTCGAACTTGGCGGGCTGTGCGGTTTCCATGCACACCAGCGGCACGCCCACCTCGCGATGCTCCAGCCCCACTTTCAGGCCGTCCGCAGTGTGCGGGTCGATCATCACGCCCCAGGTCTGGTGCACGCGACGGATGGTGTCGATGCGGTCGGCGTGGCTGCTCGAGCCGGACACCATGCCGAAGCCGGCCACCTTGTCGAACAGGCCGTCTGCCTTGAGATCGAAGCTGCCGCCGGATTCGATCGTACTCCACAGCTTGCGGATCTTCGCGGCATCGCGGCCGGCGAGGTCGAACACGAAGCGTTCGAAATTGGACGCTTTCGAGATGTCCATGCTGGGGCTCGAGGTGTGTTTCGTTTCCGGCCGCGGGCGGTAGACTCCGGTGCGAAAAAATTCGTCGAGTACGTCGTTCTCGTTGGTGGCGACGACGAGCTTCCGGATCGGCAGCCCCATCTGGCGCGCGATGTGGCCGGCGCAGACGTTGCCGAAGTTGCCCGATGGCACGGCGAACGAGACTTCCTGGTCGTTGCTGCGGGTCGCGGCGAAATAGGCCTTGAAGTAGTACACGCTTTGCGCCGCGACACGCGCCCAGTTGATCGAATTGACCGCGCCGATATGGTGGCGCGCCTTGAAGTCGAGGTCGTTGGAGACCGCCTTGACGATGTCCTGGCACTGGTCGAACACGCCGCGGATCACGAGGTTATGGATATTGGCATCCTGCAAGGCGTACATCTGCGCCTGCTGGAAGCGCGTCATGCCGTGCTCGGGAGAGAGCATGAAAACACGAACGCCGCGCTTGCCGCGCATCGCGTATTCGGCGGCGGAGCCGGTGTCTCCCGACGTCGCGCCGAGAATGTTGAGCTCGCCGCCGGTCTTGCCAAGCACGTATTCGAACAGGTTGCCGAGGAGCTGCATCGCCATGTCCTTGAACGCCAGGGTCGGGCCGTTCGACAGCGCGAGGACGTGCAGGCCGGGCTCCAGGGTCTTGAGAGGAGTGATGTCCTCCGCATTTTCCTGGTCGGTGACGTAGCGATAGACGTCCGCCGTATAGGTCTTGCCGACGAGCGCGCGCAGTTCGTCCGCCGGCACGTCGTCGGCAAGGCGCGACAGCACGGCGAAAGCCAGCTCGCGGTAGGTCATGCCACGCATCGCTGCGAGTTCGGCGGCGGAGAAACGCGGGTAGGCCTCCGGTACGTAAAGGCCGCCGTCGCTGGCGAGCCCGCCCAGCAGGATCTGCGTGAAAGTCTGGACGGGGGCGCTGCCGCGAGTGGATTGATACTTCATGCTGTTCCCGGGGAAATGTGAGTGCCTGTCAGGCGACCTGGTCCCTGCCGCGATGCTTGGCGAGGTAGAGACGCTGGTCGCATTCCTGTATGAGACTGTTGACGAGTTCGTTGTCGATGAATGAGGTGTTGCTGCCACATATCTCCAGCAGGCCGAAGCTGGCGCGCAGTGTCACGGTCCTGACATCGACGGCCATGGCCTCCCGGCCCACCGTGCTGCGCAGCTTCTCGGCCACTTCCCAGCCCTGCTGATAGCTGGTGGACGGCAGCATGAGCAGGAATTCGTCCCCACCGAAACGGAACATCAGGTCGGACTGGCGCAGATTGCTGCGCAGCGCACTTGCAAAGTGCACAATGGCGCAATCCCCGACCGTGTGTCCATGACTGTCGTTGATCTGCTTGAAATGATCGATATCACACATCAGCAGGCAGAACGGTGTTTCCGTGGCACGCGATATCTCGAGCTGGTTGATCATCACCCGTTCCAGCGAACGCCGCGTCAGGGCACCGGTCATCGGATCCTTGTTGTAGTTGATCATGATCACCATGCTGTTCAGCATGGCGATCTCGTTGCCAAGGTCCAGTGAATAGTTTTCCGCCCTCTTCATCAGCGCATAGAGCGGCAGACTGTCGCTTGTCCCCCCGATCATGCCGGCGATCTCGTCCACGACGCGGTGCATGGCGGTGTGAATCTCGACCAGATGCGTGTAGTGGTTGGGGTCGCGCACCAGCTTGGCGCCCTCGCCATGCAGCCATTTGCCGAACTCGCAGCGCTCGTGATGCGCCTCGGGCAACGCCGCCCGGTCGCGGGTTGAAACCGCCGCCGTCAGCTGTCTGAGCCAGTCCAGGTGCTTTTCGAAATGAACCAGCAGGTTTTTTTCCGCGAGCGCCGAGATGTGGCGCAGACGGATACTGTTGCGGTGACCGAGGGTGCCGAGGAAACCGGCCAGATAGATCCTGGCCAGCGCATCCTCCAGCAGGCCGAACATTGCCATGATCGCGCGGACGGCATCCATGTTGCCGTCTTCGCTGGCGAGCCGGATCAGCAAATCGCGCAGATGCGAGAGTTCGCGCGCGGCGATCGTGAATGGCACGTTTCCTCCACACACCCGTGTCATCAGCTCGATGCAGGCGGCGCTGCCATGATCGGCCAGCAGCTGCTGCAGGCAGTCGACGAGCTGCGCCAGGTCGAATCCCGAATCGAGCCGATGCTGCCCGAATTCCTCGACATACCAAGGCCCGACGTATTGACTGCCGGCCAGTTCGAAGTAGCGGCCCATGTCGTGGCGCACGGACTCCGTGACGGCCAGTACAGGTCCGCTGTCAGGCACGATGTTCATGGTTCGGGGCGTGCTCGCCAGTTCGCAAGGTCCGGGATGGAACACCTCATTTTGCCGCCAGTTCTTCCAGGCGGATGCGCATCACCTTGCCGGCGACGCTGTCGAGCGCCTCGATCCCGGCGATCGCGGCATTGACGTTCTTCTCAACCGTGATGTGGGTGAGCAGGATGATATCGACCTGCTCCTCGCCCTCGGCCGGCTCCTTCTGCACCATGGCGTCGATGGAAATGTCTCTGTCGGCAAGAATACGGGTGATATCGGCGAGCACGCCGGGCCGGTCGAACGCGCGCAGGCGCAGGTAGTAGGCGGTGCGCACCTCGTCCATCGGCAGGATCGGTGTGGCGGCGAGCTGATCCGGCTGGAACGCCAGGTGCGGCACGCGGTGGTGCGGGTCAGCGGTATGCAGGCGCGTGACGTCGACCAGGTCGGCGACCACCGCCGAGGCGGTCGGCTCAGCACCCGCACCGGCGCCGTAGTAGAGCGTCGGGCCCACGGCGTCGCCCTTCACCAGCACGGCGTTCATCGCGCCGTCGACGTTGGCGATGAGCCGCCGTTCGGGAATCAGCGTTGGGTGCACGCGCAGCTCGATGCCGTTCTCGGCGCGCCGCGCGATGCCCAGAAGCTTGATGCGGTAGCCGAGCTCCTCGGCGTATTTCACATCCTCGCGCGTGAGCGTCGAGATGCCTTCAGTGTAGGCGCGTTCGAACTGCATCGGGATGCCGAACGCAATCGCCGATAGGATGGTGAGCTTGTGCGCGGCGTCGATGCCCTCGATATCGAATGTCGGGTCGGCTTCGGCGTAGCCCAGACGCTGCGCCTCTTTCAGCACGTCGTCGAAGGCCGCACCCTTGTCGCGCATCTCGGTGAGAATGAAGTTGCTGGTACCGTTGATGATGCCGGCCAGCCACTCGATACGGTTGGCGGTGAGGCCCTCGCGCAGCGCCTTGATGATGGGGATGCCGCCGGCAACCGCTGCCTCGAACGCAACCATCACACCCTTGGCCTGGGCCGCGGCGAAGATCTCGTTGCCGTGCTTGGCGACCAGATGCTTGTTGGCGGTCACCACATGCTTGCCGTTGGCGATCGCCTGCATCACCAGCTCGCGCGCGGGTTCCAGCCCGCCGATCAGTTCGACGACGATATCGATCGCGGGATCGTCGACGACGTCGAAGGGATTGGTGGTGAGCGGCAGGTCGCCGGCGAGCGTCTTCGCCTTGTCGATGTTGCGCACCGCGGCGCGCAGCACACGAATCTCGCGCCCGGCGCGGCGGCTGATTTCTTCGGCGTTGCGACGCAGCACGGTGAGCGTGCCGCCGCCGACGGTACCCAGTCCCAGCAAACCTACTTTGATTGGCTTCATACGTTTTTGAAATGTTCTCGAAAAATTATTTGTGGCGCTTGCGCTCGAGGAAGCGCCCAATGCGGCCGATCGCCTCGCGCAGGTCTTCCTCGTGCGGCAGGAACACCACGCGGATGTGGTCCGGGTGCGGCCAGTTGAAGCCGGTGCCCTGCACCACCAGCACCCGCTCTTCTTCCAGCATTTCCAGGATGAACTGCTGGTCGTTGCGGACGGGATAGATCTTGGGGTCGAGCTTGGGGAACAGGTACATCGCCGCCTGCGGCTTGACGCAGGACACGCCGGGAATCTGGCTGAGCAGTTCCCAGGCCAGGTCGCGCTGGCGCGCGAGGCGCCCGCCCGGCGCCACCAGGTCGTTGATGCTCTGGTAGCCGCCCAGCGCGGTCTGGATGCCATACTGGCCCGGCACGTTGGAGCATAGGCGCATGGAGGCGAGGATGTTGAGGCCCTCGATGTAGTCCTTCGCATGGCGCTTGTCGCCGGAAATCACCATCCAGCCGGCACGGTAGCCGCAGGCGCGGTAGTTCTTGGACAGGCCGTTGAAGGTGATGGTCAGCACGTCTTCCGACAGCGAAGCGATCGAAGTATGCGTGGCCCCGTCGTACAACACCTTGTCGTAAATCTCGTCGGCGTAGACGATGAGCTGGTGCTGGCGCGCGAGTTCCACGATCTCCTTCAGCAGCGCGTCCGGATACAGCGCGCCGGTCGGGTTGTTGGGGTTGATGATGACGATGGCGCGGGTGTTGGGCGTGATCTTGGCCCTGATGTCGGCAATGTCCGGCAGCCAGCCCGCGCCCTCGTCGCAGAGGTAGTGGCGCGGCGTGCCGCCGCCCAGGCTCACCGCGGCCGTCCACAAGGGATAGTCGGGCGCCGGCACCAGCACCTCGTCGCCGTTGTTCAGCAGCGCCTGCATGGCCATCACGATCAGCTCGGACACGCC
>JANJXF010000181.1 GCA_024709165.1 Thiobacillus sp.
TGAGGTCGGCTGCAAATCGTAGAGTCCAATGGATTAAGCGGCTACCTGCATTGCATTGTATTGCCGGGTGAAAGCGGCGGGCGACAGATGGCCGAGTCGCGCCTGTTTTCTGATACGGTTGTAGAAGATCTCGATGTACTCGGTGATCTCGCGCTTGGCCTGCTCCCGGGTCGAGAAACGGCGGTGATGTACCAGTTCGGTCTTCAGGGAACCCCAGCAACTCTCCATCGGCGCATTGTCCCAACAGTTGCCCTTGCGACTCATCGAGGCCTGCATGCCAAACTGCTGCAGCAGCTTCTGATAAGCATGGGCGCAATACTGGCTGCTGCGATCCGAGTGGTGGACCAGCCCCGTGCCGTGCCGCTTGGCGGCAACTGCCCGAAACAACGCCTGCATGACCAGGTTCTGCGTCATGCGGGCATCCAGGGCGTAATCCACCAGTTCGCCGTTGAACAGGTCCTTGATGCCGGCAAGGTAGAGCCAACCTTCGTCAGTCGCAATGTAGGTGATGTCCGTAACCCATGCCTTGTTCGGTGCCGTGACGGCAAACTGGCGATCCAGCAGGTTCGGCGCCACCCGCAAGTTGTGGCGCGAATCCGTGGTCGCCTTGAATTTCCGCTTCTGCCGACAACGCAGCCCCAGCTTCTTGCGAATACGCCTGATGCGATGGAGGCCCACCTGGATAACGTTGTCGGCAAGATCGGCTTGCAGACGCTCGGAGCCGTAGGTCTTTCACGTCCGCTCGTGCGCTGCCTTGATCTCGACTTCCAGCCGTGTATTCTCCTGCGCTCGCGGCGACGGCGGCCGTTTACGCCAGGCGTGGTAGCCACTCTCCGAGACGTCCAGCACCCGGCACATCGCCGCCACTGGATATTGCTGTCGCAGTTCGTCAATCCGACGGTACTTCACCGCGACTCCTTCGCGAAATACGTCGCAAACTTTTTTAGCAGGTCCCGCTCCATCTTCACGTCAGCCAGTTCCTTGCGGGTGCGCGCCAGTTCAAGCTCCAACTCGCTCGGCAGCCGCTGCCCCTTGCCGACTTCCACCAGCTTGCCTTCCCGGGCTGCACGTACCCAGTTGTCCAGACTGCTCTTCGGCATCGACAGCTGCTTCGCCGCCCGCGCTATCGACATGCCCGTCGCCTCCACCAG
>JANJXF010000029.1 GCA_024709165.1 Thiobacillus sp.
AGGCGCGGACTCCATCAGCCCGCGTGCAAGTTCCTGCCACACGCGCTCGGCCACCAGGGTATCGACCTCGCCGTCGTCGACCATGCGCCGCATCAGCGCGAGCGTTTCCGGCGCCACAGTGAAATCGGCGAAGCGCGCGGCAAAGCGCGCGATGCGGAGGATGCGCACCGGGTCCTCGGCGAAGGCTTCGCTGACGTGGCGGAACACGCGTGCCTCCAGATCGCGCAGGCCGCCGAACGGGTCGATCAGCGCGCCGTGTTCGTCCTCCGCCATGGCGTTGATGGTGAGGTCGCGCCGGTGCAGATCGTCCTGCAGAGTGACCTCGGGTGCGGCGTACACGGTGAAGCCCCGGTAGCCGCGCCCCGACTTGCGCTCGGTGCGTGCAAGCGCGTATTCCTCGTGGGTGTCGGGATGGAGAAACACCGGAAAGTCCTTGCCGACCGGCTGGAAACCAAGTGCCGCCATGTCGTCGGGCGTGGCGCCGACGACGACGTGGTCGCGGTCGGCGACCGGCCGCCCCAGCAGGCGGTCACGCACCGCACCGCCGACGATATAGGTTTTCATGGCGGCCAGGCCGGATCAGCGATGCGCGTGTTCGCGAAAGCGTTCATAGCGTGCCCGCGGCGTCCTTGCACCGAGATATTCGGGGGCGATCGCTTCCAGGGCTGTGGGCTGGAAATCGAACACCGCAGGCCAGCCGCCGGCGCACACATTATCGACAGTCATGGCGAAAAAATTGTCGCGCGTCATAAGCTTCCTGCCTGGCTTGAGTTCCAGCGCCCACGCCTGCAGGTACGACAGCGCATCGCCCAGCGGCACGATGACGCGACGATGGCCGGTGAGCTCCCCGACGTAGCGCACCAGTTCGCGCAGGGTGTAGGCGCGCGGGCCACACAGGTCATACGCCTCACCGACGGTCGCGGGGTTTTCGAGGCTGTCGGCGAAGGCGCGCGCGACATCCTCGACATGCACCGGCGCGAAGCGCGCGTGTGCGCCGGCGAGCGGCACCACCGGCGCGAGCTTGAGCAGACCGGCGAACATCGACAGGAACGAATCGCCGCGACCGAAGATCACCGAGGGACGGAACACCGTGACGTCGAGGCCGTAACCGTGGACGAACTTGGGCCCATCGAGATACCACTTCTCGTGCTCGACGTGGCATCGCCCGGTCTCGCGCACCAGCGCCTCGCCGATGCCCTTGGAACGCTGATAGGCGGAGCGCGAATTGGGATTGGCACCGAGCGCGCTCATGTGCAGCAGGCGGCGCACGCCCGCTTCGCCCATGGCATGCACGACCTTGCGCGGCAACTCGACATGGACGTGCTGGAAGTCGCCGCGCCGCTCGGAGGGCCGGTCGACGCGGCTACGCTTGCCTTCATGCAGGATGCCGACGAGGTTGATGACCGTGTCGAGCCCGCGGAACTGGCGCAGCAGCGTCTGCGGATCGTGCACGTCGGCCTCGACCACCTCGACGGTGGGCAGGAGGATCAGTTCCTTGGTGGCCTCGCGGCGCCGGCTCAGCACGCGCACATGATGACCGCGCGCCGCCAGCAGGCTGACGAGTTGGGTGCCGACGAAGCCTGAACCGCCGAGAATGCCGATGCGTTGGATGCTCATGGTGTGGAGATCAAGTCCTGGGGGTTTGATTGTAGTGTACTGACTCAGCCGGCGGCCTCGTCATCGCCCGCCGGCTCGGCGTCGAGAGCGGGTGGTTGCACCGCGCCGCGGCGCGCCGGAATGCTGCCGAGGCGCTCCTTCAGCAGCACCGACGGCTGGCTGAAACGCTGGGCGTAGTACATCGCATTGCTCAGCACCTTCTTGACGTAATCGCGTGTCTCGGCGAACGGGATCGACTCCACATAGACGGCGCCCTCCATGGCCTGGCCGGCGCGCCAGCGTTGCGCCCGGCCGGGGCCGGCGTTGTACGCGGCGGTAGCGAGTACCGGCGAGCCATCGAGGCTGTCGAGCACGTGGCGAAGGTAGTACGTGCCGAAGCGGATATTCTTTGCCGGCTCCTGCATTTCTCGCGGGTTGAAGCGGGAAATGCCGAGACGGCGCGCGATCCAGCGTGCGGTCTCGGGCATGATCTGCATCAGACCGGCAGCACCAACGTTCGAACGCGCAACGTTGATGAAGCGACTTTCCTGACGCATCAGGCCGAACACCCACGCCTCGTCGATCTGCTGCGCACGCGCCGCCTCCTGCGCCAGTTCCCGGTAGGGCGCGATGAAGCGCAGTTCGAAATCGTGCAGGTCGCGAGTGCGCTCGGCCGCGTGAATGGCGCGGTCGAACCAGCCCAGCCGGCGCGCGATCTCCGCCGCCGCGAGCAGATTCACGTCATTGAACTCCTGGATGCTCCAGTTCCATTCCTGCGTCGCTTCGCTGCGTAGTCCCAGTTCGTAGAGCGCCACCGCGCGCGCGATACCGGGATGGCGCCCCACGGCGTCGATGTCGGCGCCACCAACCTTGATGTTGACGGCGGGCGCCTGCAGCACCGGGCCCAGCTCTTCCTGCGCGAGCTGTCCGTAATAGTGGTGCTCGCGCGCCAGCGCGACGAAACTCTGATTGGCAACGAGCGTCTGCCCGCCGGCTTTCAGGGCACGCGCGTGCCAGTAGCGCCACGGCGGCTGCACGCGTGCCTCGCCCATGCTCTCGATCGCGCGACGCACCACGTCCCAGTCGCCGGCGCGCAGCGCGCTGCGGACCCACCACTCGCGTTGCGTGTCGTCGAGCGCGACCGCACCGGCACGTTCGAACAACGCGAGTGCACCCGCCTCGTGGCGGCGTGCCGCCCACGTCGCCAGAAGACCCCAGGCGTGGCGCTGTTCCGGCGGCGTGAACTGCTCGACGCGTTTTTCCAGTGCCGCGCGCGCACGTTCGGTGTCCAGCTTCGCCAGCAGGTTCAGCGCATACAGGGCGATTTCACGGCCGGCGCGGCTGTCGAGGTTCTTCGCGGTCGCCAGCCAGCGCGCGGGATCGCGTGTTGCGATGTCGAGTTGCGCAGGAGCTGGACGTTGCGCTTCCGGCAGCAGCGTCGCAACGCTTTTTGCCACGCCCGGATTGCCGGCCAGCAACGCCAGTCGATAGCGCCGCCACACGTCTTCGTCCTGCAGCAGCCCCGCCGCAAACAACTGGTCGAACAGCGGCGTGCAGGCAGCGGGCCGATCGCGTCCGCTGAACCACAGCACAATGGCGGCACGCAGTTCGCTGCGATCGCCCAGCGCCAGCTCGGCGCGCCGCGCATAGCATTGATGCGCCACATCCGGCCGTCGCAGTCGCGCGTACTCGGCGCGATAGGCCGGCCACATCTCGCGCCGGCCCAATTCCTTCAGCCATTCTGCACGCAGGCGCTCGGCTGGCCAACTGCCCGGATACGCCGCAAGAAAATCCGCCACCCGCTCGTCGCGCTCGGCCGGAAGCGTCAGCAGCAATTGCCAGAAGGCCACGTAGGGTGCGAGCGCATGGCTGCCCGGCACCGCGGCCGCCGCACGTGCCAGTTCCGCCGGTTTGTGCGCGGCAAACGCTGCCCGTGCCTGCCGTACCGCTTCGTCGCCCGGAGCCGCGACCACCGGCGTTTCCCACAGCGCCCCGACGAGCAAACAAACGGCAATCCATTTTCTCATGGCGGTGCGGGCACCATTGCTGCGCAAGCGCTCAAGCAAGGAAGAGTTTGTAGGCCGGATTGCGCGATTCATCCCAATAGCGGTAACCCAGGCCGTCAAGGAATTTCTGGAACGCGGGTTTTTCCTTTTCCGGCACCTGGATGCCCACCAGCACGCGTCCATAGTCGGCGCCATGGTTGCGGTAGTGGAACAGGCTGATGTTCCAGCCGCGACTCATGCTTTGCAGAAACTGCATCAATGCACCGGGACGTTCGGGAAATTCGAAGCGGTACAGCACTTCGTTGACCGCTGCGGGCGCCCGTCCACCGACGAGATGACGGATGTGCAGCTTGGCCATCTCGTTGTCGGTGAGATCGATCGCTTCGATGCCATGGCGATGCAGCAGCTCGACTACCCGCGCGCTTTCGCCCGCTCCGGGCACCGACAGGCCGACGAACACGCGCGCCTCGTGCGGATCGGAATAGCGGTAGTTGAATTCGGTGATATTGCGCGCACCGAGCAGGCTGCAGAAATTCTTGAAGCTGCCCGGTGTCTCGGGAATGGTGACCGCGAGCACCGCCTCGCGCTTTTCGCCCAGTTCGGCGCGCTCGGCGATATGGCGCAGGCGGTCGAAATTCATGTTGGCGCCGGACGCCACCGCGACCAGCGTCTTGCCGCGCAGCCGGTCACCAGCCACCGCCGCCTTGAGGCCCGCCACGGACAGCGCACCGGCAGGCTCGAGGATCGAGCGCGTGTCCTCGAACACGTCCTTGATCGCAGCACAGATGGCGTCGTTGTTGACGCGGATCACTTCGTCGACGTACAGCTTCGCCAACCGGAAGGTTTCCTTGCCGACTTTCTTCACCGCGACACCGTCGGCGAAAATGCCGACGCGCGGCAGCGTCACACGCTCGCCGCGGCACAGCGAACGCGCCATCGCATCGGCATCCTCCGGTTCGACACCGACCACCTTGACATCGGGCCGCAGGCGCTTGATGTACGCGGCCATGCCGGCAATCAGCCCGCCGCCACCGACCGGAATGTACACCGAGTGGATCGGGCCAGGATGCTGGCGCAGCAACTCCATCGCCACGGTGCCCTGGCCGGCGATGACGTCGGGATCGTCGTAGGGATGGACGAAGGTCGCCTTCGCTTCCTTCGCCAGGTCGGTCGCATGCGCACAGGCCTCGTCGTAGTTGTCACCGTGCAGGATCACCTGCGC
>JANJXF010000186.1 GCA_024709165.1 Thiobacillus sp.
CAACCGCCGCTCACCACGCTCGCCGACGCCGCACGATTCCATCTGGCCGACGTGCGCCAGATCGGCGGGGACCTGCGCCTGACGCTGCGGCCCATATGAGCGCATCTGCGGGAGGACCACCCCGGCCCGATGCCGTGACGATTTCCCCATCCGAAAATCGCGGCCGTGACCGCGTCAGAGCGGAGAGCGAGAGAAGGATTTCCAGCGTTCAGCCACGGAGGCTGAAATCGTCGAACAGCCCAGCAATTGTCTGGCCGGTTTCCTGCAGGGAACGGCTGCGCGTGGCGGTGGCGCGCAGTTCCACGTTCTCGCAGCCCTGCGGGCGGAAAGCCTGCACGACGTAGCGCTTGACGCCGCGCGCAGCAAGGTCACGGGCGAGCGCTGCCAGCGCGGCGTCATCGACGAGGGCGGGATGCACGGTGGTGCGCACCTCGTGGTCGACGCCGGAGGCGAGCACCTGCTCCAGGCCTTCGAGCGCACGCGCACCGCTGCCGTCGACGCCGGTCACCGTAGCATAGGCGCCGAACGGCGCTATGACGTCCAGCCCCACCCAGTCGACCAGCGGCAGCACGGCTTCCAGCCGTTTCGGATACATGCCGCCGGTATGCAGGCCGATCCTGAAGCCGAACGCGCGCACCTCGCGCATGGCGTCGGGCAGCGCTGCCTGCAGGGTCGGCTCGCCACCGGAAAACACCACTGCATCGAGCAGGCCCTGGCGGCGGCGCAGCAGCGCCATCACGTCGTCCCACGCGATTTCGCTTGCGGCCTGCGCGGGGATGAGATCGGGGTTGTGGCAATAGCCGCAGCGCCACGGACAGCCCTGGCAGAACACCACGGCGGAAAGCTGGCCGGGCCAGTCGGTGGAGGAAAGCGGCGTCAGGCCGCCCACGCGCAGCATGGCAGATCGATCCTGTGTAACGAGTGCTGACGAAACGGCCCCGCACACGGCGGGGCCGGAATCACCGCCCCTGCAGAGCGGCGCAGTTGACGGATCAGGCCGCGCAGCGTCCTTCGACAAAGAACTGGCGCTCGCGATGCTCGCTCTGCTTGCCCTTGTTGAAGCTGCTGGTCGGGCGGTGGTAGCCCATGACTCGGGTCCACACTTCGCAGCGGGTGCGCTCTTCGTCCTTGAGGACGGCGGCGGCGTCGAGAATCTGGGTCGGAAGGGTCATGTCGTTCATGCGGGTCTCCTTGGGGTTCAGGCTGCAACAGCACGTTTGCGGGACAGGGCTTCCTCGTCGCACTTCGGGCAAAACTCGTGCTCGCCGGCGAGATAGCCATGTTTGGGACAGATCGAGAAGGTCGGGGTGATGGTGATGTACGGCAGGCGGAAACGCTCCAGCGAACGGCGCACCAGGTTGCGACACGCCTCGGTCGAGGAGATGTTCTCCGACATGTAGAGGTGCAGCACGGTGCCGCCGGTGTACTTGCGCTGCAGGTCGTCCTGCCGCTCCAGCGCCTCGAAGGCGTCGTCCGTGAAGCCCACCGGCAACTGCGTCGAGTTGGTGTAGTACGGCGCGTCGGGCGTGCCCGCCTGCAGGATGCCGGGATAGCGCCTGGCGTCTTCCTTGGCGAAGCGATACGTGGTGCCCTCGGCCGGCGTCGCCTCCAGGTTGTAGAGGTGGCCGGTCTCCTCCTGGAACTCGGCGATACGGCCACGGATGTGATCGAGCAGGCGCAGCGCGAAGTCGTGACCCCACACGGTGGTGATGTCGTGCTCGTCGGCACTGAAGTTGCGGATCATCTCGTTGACGCCATTCACGCCGATGGTCGAGAAATGGTTGCGCAGCGTGCCCAGATAGCGCTTGGTATAGGGGAACAGACCGCTGTCCATCAAGCGCTGGATTTCCTTGCGCTTGATTTCGAGACCGTTCCGCGCCATGTCGACGAGCGCGTCCAGGCGCCGCAGCAGGCCGGCTTCGTCGCCCTTGTATTCGTGACCGAGGCGCGCGCAGTTGACCGTCACCACGCC
>JANJXF010000142.1 GCA_024709165.1 Thiobacillus sp.
GAAGGTTTCGCCACGGATGGGGCTTTCGTGGTTGAAGAGGATGCCGTTGCAGGCATGCATGCCGTAGGCTTCGCGGTAGTTGACGGTGATCCAGTAGGCGTAGAGCTTGGCCACCGCATAGGGGCTCCTGGGATAGAAGGGAGTGGTCTCCTTCTGCGGGGTTTCCTGGACGAGGCCGTAGAGTTCGCTGGTGGACGCCTGGTAGAAGCGGGTTTTCTTTTCCAGGCCGAGGATGCGGATGGCTTCGAGGATGCGCAGGGCACCCAAGGCGTCGGAGTTGGCAGTGTATTCGGGTTCCTCGAACGAGACGGCGACGTGGCTCTGCGCGGCGAGGTTGTAGATTTCGTCGGGCTTGACCTGCTGGATGATGCGGATGAGGCTGGAGCTGTCGGTGAGGTCGCCGTGATGCAGGATGAAACGGCGGTTCTGCTCGTGCGGGTCCTGATAGAGATGGTCGATGCGGTCGGTGTTGAAGAGCGAGGTGCGGCGCTTGATGCCGTGCACTTCGTAGCCGCGGCCGAGCAGAAATTCGGCGAGATAGGCGCCGTCCTGGCCGGTGACGCCGGTGATGAGGGCTTTTTTAGTCATGTTCTTGGATCGACGGAGCGGAAAGCAGGGATTGTCCTATTTTTTGCGCTCCAGTGCAGCTTGGACGCACCGCAACTCGAAGCACTCAGCTTCCTGAATCCGCGTTCGTAAAAGTTGAAACCTTCCCTGCATCCGTCCGACAGTAATATAGGCTACAGACGGATGTTTGAAGAACGAGCGTACCAGCTTGCGATTGCTGCCTATTTCGGCAAGCTGTGCGGCCACACGCTGTTCCAGATTTTCGCCCTTTTGCAGCGGACGGCGCGTATTGCCCGTACGCTTGGCATGGCTCCATACCATGAAAGAAACGAAAGTGACGTATCTTGGTGCTTGTTTGTTGTTCTGGTGCCGCTTATCTGACTCGAACAGATGACCTACCGCTTACAAGGCGGTTGCTCTACCAACTGAGCTAAAGCGGCGAAGGGCGACATTATAGCCATGCCATGCAGCGGAGGCGCACGTCACTTCACGACCTTGAGTGCGGGGCGGCCCTTGGGCGGCGTAGTGGGCCGTTCCGAGGCGTGAGGCGGTTCCTGGTCTGTCGGTTCAGGCGGCTCGGGCGCATCGACCGGCTCGAAGTGCAGGCCCTGGCCGTTCTCACGCGCAAAGATGGCGGCAACGCGATCGACCGGAATGGCGATCTCCTGCGACACGCCGCCGAAGCGCGCGGAGAACTGGATCCACTCGTTGTCGAGGGTAAGATCGCGTACCGCGGCAGCACCGATGTTGAGGAGAATTTGCCCATCGCGCACGTACCCCATGGGCACACGGGTCTGGGCATCGACAGCGACGAGGAGCTGAGGCGTGAAACCGGAGTCCACGCACCATTCGTACAGTGCGCGGATGAGGTACGGCTTGGTGGAAATCTCGGCCATGCCCCTGCCCGGTTCGTCGCTCACTTGCGCATCGATTTCTCGGTGGGCGTGAGCGCGTTGATGAAGGCCGGACGGCTGAACAGACGCTCGCGGTACTTGAGTACGGGCGCGGCCATCTTGGGCAGTTCGATGCCGTAATGTTCGAGCCGCCACAGCAGCGGTGCGATGGCGACGTCGAGCATGGAGAACTCGTCGTTCATCAAGTATTTCTGCTTGGTGAGAATCGGCGAGAGCTGCGAGAGATTGTCGCGGATTTCCTGGCGCGCCTTGTCCGACGTCTTGCTGAGGCTGTGCTCAAGCGTGTCGACGTGGGCATAGAGGTCGCGCTCGAAGTTGAACAGGACGAGACGCGCGCGTGCGCGCATGACCGGATCAGGCGGCATGAGTTGCGGGTGCGGGAAGCGTTCGTCGATGTATTCGTTGATGATGTTCGCTTCGGTCAGCACAAGGTCGCGTTCGACCAGAACGGGCATCTTGCCGGTAGGGCTGATGCTGGCAATTTCCTCGGGTTTCTTGTGCATGTCGACATCGATGACTTCGAAGTCCATGTCCTTTTCGAAAAGGACGATACGGCAGCGGTGGCTGTACGGGTCGGTACTGCCGGAATAGAGGGTCATCATGACGGAGGCTCCCTGTGGCGTTGCGGAATGACGGGCAGAGCGGTTCAAAACGCCAACAGCCGGACCAAGGCCCGGCTGCTGGTGAGGGCTAGACGCGCCTTCAGTGAACGTCTTTCCAGTATTCCTTCTTCAGATAGTAGGCAGGAATGAAGAAGAGTGCGAGAAAGGCGAGCACGGCCAAGCCGGTGCGCTTGCGGGTGAGCTGCGCGGGCTCGCCCATCCAGACGAGGTAGTTGACGAGATCGCCGACCATTGCGTCGTACTCGGCCGGGGTCATGCTGCCGGGCTTGACGAGTTCGAGACGGTCGATGACCTCGTGGCCGCCGACGGTCTTGTAGCGCGGAACCTGTTCGCCTTGCAGGTTCCACAGGACATGCGGCATGCCGACCTTGTCGAACACCGTGTTGTTCCAGCCGGACGGCCGCGTATCGTCGCGATAGAAGCCGCGCAGATAGGTATAGAGCCAGTCGGCGCTACGGGAGCGCGCGATCACCGACAGATCGGGCGGTGTGGCGCCGAACCAGGCCTTGACGTCGGCCGCCCGCATTCCGACCGGCATGGTCTCGCCCGGCTTTTCCGCGGCAAACAAGAGGTTGTCCTTGATCTGCTCTTCGGTAAGACCGATGTCCTGCAGACGCGCGTAGCGCATGGAGGCGGCTGCGTGGCAGTTCAGGCAGTTGTTGACGAACACGCGGGCACCGCGTTGCAGGGATTCCTGATCGGTCAGGTTGACAGGAGCCGGGTCCAGGTGGACCGTGGCTTCGGCCGCAAAGGCCACGACCGGGGCAGCCGCCAGCAGGAGGAAAAATTTCTTCAAGCGTTTCATTTTAGCCAGTCACCCTTTCCGGTTCCGGTTTGGTCTTGTCAATCGAGGTATACCAGGGCATCAACAGGAAAAACAGGAAGTAGACCACGGAGAAGATCCGCGCGAACAGCGTCGCGATCGGCGTCGCCGGCAACAGGCCGAGGTAGCCGAGACCGACGAAGGACACGATGAACAGTGCGAGCATGATCTTGTAGATCGGGCCGCGATAGCGGATCGACTTCACTCTGGCGCGATCAAGCCACGGCAGGAAGAACAGCAGCACGATCGACAGCCCCATCGCCACGACACCGGGGAACTGCGAGCCGAACATCGGCGGCACCGCGCGCAGGATCGCGTAGAACGGCGTGAAGTACCACAGCGGAGCGATGTGCGGCGGGGTCTTCAGCGGATCGGCCGGGATGAAGTTGTTGGCTTCGAGGAAGTAGCCGCCCATCTCCGGCGCGAAGAACACGATCGCCGAGAACACCATGAGGAAGACGACGACGCCGACGATGTCCTTCACCGTGTAATAGGGGTGGAAGGGGATGCCGTCGAGCGGAATGCCCGTGTTGGGATCTTTCTTTTTCTTGATCTCGATGCCGTCGGGGTTGTTAGAGCCGACTTCGTGCAGGGCAACCAGGTGCACCGCGACCAGCGCGATCAGCACCAGCGGCAGGGCGATAACGTGGAAGGCGAAGAAGCGGTTCAGCGTCGCATCGGAGATGACGTAGTCGCCACGGATCCAGATCGACAGGTCCTCGCCGATGAAGGGCACGGCGGCGAACAGGTTGACGATCACCTGGGCGCCCCAGAAGGACATCTGGCCCCACGGCAGCAGGTAGCCGAGGAAGGCCTCCGCCATCAGCGCAAGATAGATCAACACACCGAAGATCCAGATCAGCTCGCGTGGTTTGCGGTAGGACCCATACATGAGGCCGCGGAACATGTGCAGGTAGACCACCACGAAGAACATCGAGGCGCCGGTGGAGTGCATGTAGCGGATCAGCCAGCCCCACTCGACGTCGCGCATGATGTACTCGACGGAGACGAACGCAAGCGCCGCATCCGGCTTGTAGTTCATGGTGAGGAAAATGCCGGTGACGATCTGCAGAACCAGCACCAGAAGCGCCAGCGAGCCGAAGAAGTACCAGAAATTGAAATTCTTCGGCGCGTAGTACTCGGACAGGTGAGCCTTGTAGGTCGCGGTGAGCGGGAAACGGTCGTCGATCCAACCCATCATCTTTTGCAGGGCAGACATTTACTCAGGCTCCTTTCGTGTCCACGCCGATCAGCAGCCTGGCGTCACTGAGGTATTGATGGGGCGGAATCACCAGATTGGTCGGTGCCGGAACGCCCTTGTAGACGCGTCCCGCGATGTCGAACGTGGAGCCGTGGCAGGGACAGAAAAAACCGCCCGGCCAGTTGGCGCCGAGATCTGCGGCGCCAATTTCCTTGCGGTAGGTGGGCGAACAGCCCAGATGGGTGCAGATACCGACGGCGACCAGCAACTCGGGCTTGAGCGAACGGCCGTCGTTCTTGCAGTAGTCGGGCTGCTGCGGCATTTCGCTCTTGGGATCGGCGAGCTGATCGTCGTGCTTGACCATCAGATCGAGCATTTCCTTGGTGCGGTTGACGATCCATACCGGCTTGCCACGCCATTCGACGGTCAGCAACATGCCGGGTTCAACCTTGCTGATGTCGACCTCGACCGGCGCACCGGCGGCCTTCGCCCGTGCGCTCGGCAGCATGCTCATCACCAGCGGCACGGCCACACCGGCGGCCGCCACGCCACCGACAACGCTGGTCGCGGCGACCAGGAATTTCCGCTTGCTGCTGTTTACTTCCTGTCCATCGGCTGCTCGACTCATGTTTTTTCAACCTGAACGTTTTTCAACAAAACTGAAATTGTAACAAAATGATGCCCGCAACTGGAAGGCCAGAGCGACCCTCGACAGTAGACAGAAACAAAATGAATCTATAATTATCCTGCCTCTCGTCCGATAAAGCCTTGATTCAGGTCAATTATGCGCAAGTTCTGGCTGCTCTTCGCCCAGGCCACCACAGTGGCCCTCGGCGTGTTGTTCGTCATCGCGCTCTTCAAGCCGGACCTGCTGCGCTGGCAGGCGCCGCAACCCCGCCCCGGCGTGACCATCCGTCAGGCGCCGGCAACGCCGGCGGCGCCGCTGCCCCTCACGGAATCGTTCGCGCCGGCGGCGCAGCGGGTGATCCCCGCGGTGGTCAACGTGTTCACGCAGCAGAAAGTGCGCGCCCCCGCGGTGCAGGACCCGATCTTTCGCTACTTCTTCGGCGACCGCCTGGACGGACGACCGCGCCAGGCCTCCAACCTGGGCTCGGGGGTCATCGTCAGCGCGGAGGGCTACGTCCTCACCAACTACCACGTGGTCGAAGCCGCCGACGAGATCCAGGTGGCACTGGCCGACGGCCGCACCTTGCCCGCGCGCGTGGTCGGCGCCGATCCGGAAACCGACCTGGCGGTGCTGAAGATCGACGCCGGCAACCTGCCGGCAATCACCTTCGCCCAGGCCGACACGCTCAAGGTGGGCGACTGGGTGCTGGCAGTGGGCAATCCGTTCGGCGTCGGACAGACGGTTACCGCGGGCATCGTCAGCGCGCTCGGGCGCACCCAGCTCGGCATCAACACCTTCGAGAACTTCATCCAGACCGACGCGGCGATCAACCCCGGCAACTCGGGTGGTGCGCTGGTCGATGCCGCCGGTAACCTGGTGGGCATCAATAGTGCCATCTATTCGCGCACTGGCGGCTCGCAGGGCATCGGCTTCGCCATTCCCGTGAGCATCGCGCGCCAGGTGATGGAGCAGATCATCCGCGAAGGCGGCGTGACGCGCGGCTGGGTCGGCATCGAAGTGCAGGATCTCACACCGGAGCTGGCCGAATCATTCAGCCTGAAGAACGCTCAGGGTGCACTGATCGCGGGCGTGTTGAAGGGCGGGCCGGCCGACAGCGGCGGCGTGCGCCCGGGCGACGTCCTGCTCGCGGTGAACGGCAGGCGAGTCGCGGATTCAGCGTCGCTGCTCAACCTGATCGCCGCGCTCAAGCCAGGCGAGACCGCGCACCTCACGGTGGCGCGCAAGCAGCAGTCGCTCGAGGTGACGGTACAGGCGGGCCGCCGCCCGGTACAGCGTTCGCCGTTGCCGCAAGCCGACCCCGAACTCAACTGAGCGCGTCCAGCAGGCGCACGCGGCTGGGCCAGACAAGCGGGTCGCGCGCCAGCTCCGGCAGCGTCCATGCTGCGGCTTCGCGTGCGAGTTTCCGCAGTCTCGCATCGCCCAGGCGCAGGCTGGACCGGATCAGCACATCGGCCGGCGAAGGCTGCGCACCGTCAGGCAGGCCCGCGGCCGGCGTACTGGTCGCGAGCAGCGGCGCCGCTTCGTGGCGCCAGCCCGTCTCGCGCCAGAATGTCTGCCAGGCAACGCGCGCCAGGCGCCGCGCTGCCGCACGTGATGCCCGGTTGCCGGTGGCATCGGCGTGGTCGAGCAGACCCGCCACGGCCCAGGCGTAATCCTCCAGTTCCGCTCCAGCGACCACTTTGCCGCCGGCTGCGGCCTTGACCAGTTCCCCGCCCGGCGCCATGCGGCCAAGCAGGAAGCGCTGCAAGCGATCGGCGGCGCGCCGGTATGCGGGATCGAACGCCGCTGCCTGACTCAGTGCCGACAGAGCCAGGCCGTTGAGACCCGCGTTCATCTTGGTATCGCGCGGCAGGTGCCGTGTCTGGCGCAACGGCAGCAGAACGACCGCAGCCTCCCTGAGGAGCGATCGCTCCCGCGCAGTCGGCACACGATATTCTGCCGGTAGGTAACCATGATCGAAGACGCGCGCGGCATCCAGTCGCCACACCCGTCGCGCAGCGGCGTAGGCCGGGGCCGACAGATGGCGTTGCAGTGCCGCGGGCTCCCACAGATAGAACGCGCCTTCGCGCCCCTGAGCATCGACAGCGGACGTGCTGGCGTAGAACCCGCCCCCCGGATCGGCCAGATCACGCAAGACGAAATCGAGTGTGGCGCGCGCCACGTCGCGATAACCGGGTTCGCGCAGCACCGCCGCCGCACGCAGGTAAAGCGAGGCCAGTTGCGCGTTGTCGGCAAGCATCTTTTCGAAATGCGGGGTGTCCCAATTAGGATCGACGGTGTAGCGGAAGAAGCCGCCGCCGATATGGTCGCGCAGGCCGCGCGCGGCCATCTGGTCGAGTGTGAGACGGAGGAATTCGGCCAGCGTGGCTTCAGGATTCCGCGCCTGGCGTTCGAGCAGGGCATCGAGCTGCGGCGCCATGGGAAACTTTGCGACCTGGCCGAAACCGCCGTGCATGAGATCGGCCTCACGCCACGCGGCGTCGAGAAACTGTCGCCACGCCTCTGCGCCACGTGCAGCGGTGAGCGGCGCGGCGCGCGGTGGGGCGGACGCCGGCGGGGTGGCGCGGCGCGCCAGCGCGCGGATCGCGTCGGGCTCCGCAGCCCAGCGCGCCGCGATGCGGTCGAGTACCGCGGCAAGGTCCTGCGGCGGGACGTATAAAATGACGGACACGGGATAGCCGTCGGGTGTCACGAACGCATTGAGCGGCCAGCCGGCCACGCCAACGAGGCGGGCGGCGAACGCCTGCAAGGCGTCGTCCAGCCCACCGTGCAATTCGCGGTCGACCTTGACGGGTATGAAGGCGTCGTTGAGCCGCGCCGCGATTCCGCTGTTGCGATAGCTCTCTCGCTGCATGACGTGGCACCAGTGGCAGGCGAAATAGCCGATGGAGACGAACAGCAATTTGTTCTCGCGTCGTGCGCGCGCGACCGTTTCGGCGTTCCACTCCTGCCACGCCACCGGATCGCCGGCGTGCAGGGCGAGATACGGTGACGCGTGGCCGGCAAGCCGGTTCGACATGGGCTGCGCCCCCGCGGCCGGCAGCAGGCAGACCAGCAGGAGAATACCGGCAAGCATGCGTGCGAATTCAGGCCGGTCGCTTTGCATGAGACACCTCCCAGGCTCGAGCGCCCCACGCATCGGGTCGTGGGTCAGATCCGCACGTAAGTCCAGCCTTGCTGCAGGCGGTCGACGATCTCGCCGACGGCCGTGGGCGCGGTGCGGACCGCGGGTAACAGAACGACACGCTCGCCCTCGTCGGCGAGCCGGGCGACCGTCTGGCCGCAAGCGACGAACTGCAGGCTAACGTGACGTGCGTGCAGTTGCGCGATACGCGCCGCGTGGGGGCTGACGCCGGCACGCAGCAGGCCGATACCCTGACTGTTCGCAACGATCTCAACCTGCATTTGCCGGCCCTGCCGTTCCGCCTCGTCGAGCAGCCGTTCGGCTGCGTCGAGCGCGGCCTCCATGCGTTGCGGTTCCGCGCTGTCGAGATGCAACAGCATCTTGCCCTGCCCTGCCGGCGCCACGATGCGGGCGAGATGAACTCCATCCGGTGCATCATCGAGGCCACGCAGCACCCAACCCGCCGTCAGACCGGTCGCAAGCATGACAGCTGCGGCGGCCAGGCCCGCCAGCCGCCTGCGCGACGCACGATCGGCCCGCCCGGCGGGCGGCGGAGGTTCGGCGTAGGCTGTACGCACCATGGACTGCAGGTTGCGCAGCTCGCACACGCGCGCAGCGAGCGACACATCCTCTTGCATGCGGGCGATGAGGCGTTCGCTTTCGTCGACGGCGAGTTCGCCATCGACGAAGGTATGCAGGGTTTCGTCAGAAATTTCGCGGGTCATTTCACGCGCCGGAGTACTGGATGCGCCGCGGTTCGCTGCGCGCCGTCGAGCAGGTGCTGCTTCAGTGCGGCCCGCCCGCGCGACAGCCGGCTCATCACGGTGCCGACTGGAATACCAAGGATACCGGCCACCTCCGCGTAGCCGAATTCCTCCAGGTCCACCAGCGTCAGCACTTCGCGCTGGGCCATTGGCAGCCGCGCCACGGCCGCGCGCACACACGCCACGATGCGTGTGCGGTCGCATTGCTGCTCGGGTGTCTCGGCTCCGGTTTCGTGACTGTCTTCCAGGGATTCCCAATCGTCGAACTCGCGCCTGCGGCGCAGATGATCGATCCAGCAATGATGCAGGATTTTCGTCGCCCACGCCCTGAGCGCCAGCGCATCGCGCAATTGGCCGCGTCGTGCCAGCACCCGCACGAGCGTTTCCTGCACCAGGTCGTCGGCCAGGGCCGTGTCGTGGCACCAGGCGTATCCAATGCGATAAAGCGCGGGGCGCAGGGCCTCGACGTCACTGCGGAGTGGCCCAAGAAGAAAGCGTGCGATCAGGCTCATGTCTACAGGACGCGTGAGGTGGTCCTAATATTCCATGAAAAAAGCACCCCGCCCATGGAATAAGCGTTTCATGAGAAACGTCCTTCAGAACAGGGCGCCCCGCCCAATGCCAACCGGAGAACACCATGAAATGCAACTTGCCCCATCCTGCCTCGTTTGCCGCCGCGCTGCTGCTCGCCGTGACTGCGCTCGCAAACACTGGCGCGACCGCCGATCCCACGCCGTCCCGCCCGGCCGAACTCGCCGCAGCGCAGGAAAAAGTCGTCTATCACGTCAACGACGCCACGCGCGCACGCATGGCCATGCGTAATGTGCAGAATCACATCACCGCCGATCCCGACGCGAAGATCATCGTGGTCACGCATGGCGCGGGCATCGACTTTCTGCTCAACGGCGCAAAGGACGACAAAGGCCAAACGTATGAGGCGCAGGTCGCGGGCCTGAAGGAGCGTGGCGTCGGGTTCCGCGTCTGCCGCAACACCCTCAGGGGACGTAACCTTGACGACGACGCCGTCCTGTTCGATGCCGAGGTGGTTCCTTCCGGCGTCGCGGAGATCGGCCGGCTACAGGCCAGAGAGGGCTTCGTCTACCTCAAACCCTGACACAGCGAGGGGCGCATCAGGCGCCACGGATGAAGTGCTCGCGGTAGTGCTTGAGCTCCTCGATCGATTCGTAGATATCGGCAAGGGCCTCGTGCTTGTTGGTCTTCTTGAAGGCCTCCGGCAAACTGGGATGCCAGCGCTTGGCGAGCTCCTTCAGCGTGCTGACGTCGAGGTTGCGATAGTGGAAAAAAGCTTCCAGCGCGGGCATGTAACGCGCCAGAAAGCGGCGGTCCTGACAGATCGAGTTGCCGCACATCGGCGACGTGCGTGCCGGCACATGCTGTTTCACGAAGGCCAGCATCTGCGCTTCGGCATCGGCCTCCGAGAGGCGCGACACCTTCACCCGCTCGATCAGGCCGGATTTTCCATGGGTACCCTTGTTCCAGCTGTCCATCGCGTCGAGCACGGCGTCCGGCTGGTGCACCACCAGCACCGGCCCCTCGGCGATGGTGTTGAGATCGGCATCGGTGACGACGATGGCCAGCTCGATGATGCGGTCGGTATCGGGCGCGAGCCCGGTCATTTCCATGTCGAGCCAGAGCAGGTGGGTGGGATTTTGCGCCATGTGGTTTTCCTGGATTGTGATGCCGGTATTTTCGCATAGACCCTGCGTACGGCGGGGTGGCAGCGAATGCGTCTTGCGTCCATAATAAAAGTGTTCGAGTTGACCGGAGCTCCACAATGAAAGCTATCGTCCTGTTCCTCTCCGCTTTTGCCGTGGCTGCCAGCGTGCACGCCGCACCGTCTGCCAAGGGCGACGCCAAGGCCGGCAAGGTGCTGCACGACAAATCCTGCGTCAATTGCCACGTCGGCATGTTCGGCGGCGATGGCAGCGGGATCTACACGCGCGCCGACCGCAAGGTGCGCACGCCACAGCAGCTCGCGGGGCGCATTTCCGGCTGCAATGCCAACACGGGTGCGGGCTGGTTTCCCGAGGACGAGGCGCACGTCGCGGCGTACCTCAACCAGCAGTACTACAAATTCAAGTAGGAATGGGCCATGAGCACCGTCACCGAAGAACTCGTTCGCAAGAAATGCCTGCCCTGTGAAGGGGGCGTGGCACCGCTTACCGACGCGCAGATCACGCCATTTCTCAAGGGTCTTGTTGGTTGGCAGCGCGACGGCATCAAGATCGCCAAGGATTACACGTTCAACGACCATTACCAGACGCAGGCCTTCGTCAACGCGGTGATGTGGGTCTCGCACCGCGAGGATCACCATCCCTACCTCGTCGTCGGCTACAACACCGTGCGCGTCGAGTACTGGACCCATGCGATCAGCGGCCTGTCGGAGAACGACTTCATCTGTGCCGCCAAGATCGACACCTTGTTCGACATCTGAGCGCTGTTGGACCGGTTCAAGCACCGCGTCATCGGCGAGTTGCCGCAGTGCATCGGCAACGGCGTGTCCTTACCCTGAACCCGCTTTCGGGCGAGGTCGTCGCCGCCTTCAGCCGTCGCTTCATCGTCGCCACACCGGCTGGTGAACTCGCGTGCCAGGTGCGCGGCCGACGCCTGCAGGTGGTGTGCGGCGACCGCGTCGAAGTGCGCCGCGCCGGTGACGGCGGCGTCATTGAGCGCGTGCTCCCGCGCACCACCCTGCTGTACCGCTCGGACGCGTTCCGCAGCAAGGCCATCGCCGCCAACGCAAGCCAGATTGCCGTCGTGGTGGCGGCACGGCCCAGTTTCTCGCCGGAACTGGTGCAGCGCTGCCTGCTCGCCGCCGAGGACCAGGAGATGGCGAGCATCATCGTCCTCAACAAGGCCGACCTGCCGGAAACCGCCACGGCGCATGCGCGCCTCGAACCCATGGCACGCATCGGTTATCGCACGGTGCAACTGTCCGCACAGTCGGACGCCACCCCGCTGCGACCTTATCTGCAGGGCCACATCACCTTGCTGATCGGGCAATCCGGCATGGGTAAGTCAACTCTCGTCAACGCGCTGTGTCCGGGCGCTGGAGTCGCGACCGGCGAATACTCCGAAGCGCTCGACAGCGGTCGCCATACCACCACCCACACGCGCCTCTACCGCCTCGGCCCCGACACCGCGCTAATCGACTCTCCCGGTCTGCAGGAATTCGCCCTGCAACACCTCGACGACGCAGCGCTGGCCCGCGCCTTCATCGAATTCCGCCCGTTTCTCGGGCACTGCCGCTTTCGCGACTGCCGGCACATCAAGGAACCCGGCTGCCGGCTCGACGAAGCCGTTGCCGCAGGGGACATCGACCCGGCGCGCCTGAAGCTCTACCAGATTCTGCGGCGGCGACATCTAGACGCTACGCAGCGACGTTAGCGCTATCATCCGGCGTGTGGCCACCGGTAACGGGCGACCCAGCATAAGCGGTCGAAACCGGCGCCAGACTGGCTGTCGGCCAAACCGGAATCAGCTATAGGGCATCGTAAGCCGGGGTTCAACCCGACACGCCTGAATGAAGTCCGGCCCAGGGTTTGTTGGATGATCCGGACACATTGCCAACCCAAAGGAGACACGACATGAGACGCCTGTTCGCCGCATCACTTGCGCTGTGGCTCGGTTTCTTTCCGCCGGCGCAGGCCGGAGGGCGGTACGTCGCCCCGCCCTACGCACCGGCGAAGGCGGTATTCGATATTTATCTCGACGACCCGGCCAAGCTCGGCAGCGCGCTCTTCTGGGTACGCGCCCTGCTCAATCCGCTGGTGGAAGCGCCCTACGGCTACGCACCTGAGGATCTCAACATCGTGGTAGTCATTCACGGCACCGAGATCGTCACGGTGGCGAAGAAGAACGAGGCGAAATACCGCGACGTCGTCGAGCGCATGCGCTATTACGCCAGCCTCGGCGTCGCATTCAAGGTGTGCGGCGAAGCCGCTGCCGACTACGGCTACGGCTTGAAGGATTTTCAGGATTTCGTCGAGGTGGTTCCCAACGCCATTACCGAACTCGTCCACTGGCAACAGCAGGGCCATGCGCTCGTCTTGCCGCAGATCATGAGCAAGCGATTCAGCGTGGAGGAGATTCGGTAGCTGGGTGAGCGGTGAGCAGGAAGCGGGAAGCGGAGTGGCGGACAGTTCGTAGCTCAAATGCAGCGAGGCAGAATCCGGGTAGCCACCCCTCACCCCTCACCGCACCAACCCCGCTTCCACCTCGCGCCGCGCGTCGCCGCCGACCAGCGCTTCGATGAGTTCGAGCGCAAAATCCATTGCGGTGCCCGGACCACGCGAAGTGACGACCTTGCCGTCGCGCACGACGGGGGCATTGCTCACGCTGACGCCGGACAGTCCGTCCAGCGTGCCGGGGTAGCCGGTGGCCTGCTTGCCCTGCAGCACGCCGGCTTCGGCGAGCACGCGCGGGGCGGCACAGATGGCCGCGGTGTAGCGGCCGGCAGCCGCCATGTTCTGCAGCAGGGCGATGATGCGGGAATCCTCGCGCAGATGCGTGGCGCCCGGGAGCCCACCGGGCAGCACGACCATGTCGTAATCGTCCTGCAGCGCGACGTCGAGGGTGGTGTCGGGAACGAGTTGAACGCCGCGGCTGGCCTTGACGGTGCCGGGCTTGAGGCCGGCGACGGTCACCTCGACGCCGGCGCGGCGCAGCAGGTCGATGACGGTGACGGCTTCGAGCTCCTCGCAGCCGTCGGCGAGCGGAACCAATACTTTGGCCATGGCAGTCTCCTCAATCCCTGAAGTTCTGGTATTGCAGCGGGAAATCGCTGACACCCTTCTTCACCAGCGCGATGGTCTCCTGCAGCACGTCACGCTTGGCGCCGGACACGCGCACGCTGTCGCCCTGGATACTCGCCTGCACCTTGAGCTTGCTGTCCTTGACGAGCTTGACGATTTTCTTCGCCAGTTCGGTCTCGACACCGGTTCTTACCGTGACGCTGCGCTTGACCTTGTTGCCGGAGATTTTCTCCACCTTGCCGAGGTCGAGGCACTTGACGTCGATGCCGCGCTTTGAAAGCTTTTGCGACAGGATGTCGTGCACCTGGTCGAGCTGGAACTCGGTGTCGGCATAAACGGCAAGCACATGATCCACCTGCTCGACGCGGGCATCGGAACCCCTGAAGTCGAAGCGGGTGGAGACTTCCTTGTTGACCTGGTCGACCGCGTTGCGAACTTCCTGCTTGTCGACCTCTGAGACGATGTCAAAACTCGGCATCCTGTTCACTCCTCGTATTCTGCATGTTTCACATGGCCACGTCTCGCCGCGATTTCGGACGAGGCGGCAGCGCTCATCGGGCCGGGGCGTCCCTCCTGCAAGGGCGCCCGTGCACAGGAGGCTATCAGGTGCCTGCCTGCAAATCCAGCACGCAGGATTGCACCGGCAGGCCGGATTCGTCGTGGAATTCCGCGGCGGCCATCACGCCCAGGCGCGCCACCGCTTCCGCATCGAGCGAGGGCGCACGATAGGCCGCGTACATGGCTCCGAGCGCGTACGGGCTGCCGCTGCCGTAGGCATAAAAGCGGGTGAACTCCTGCACGGTACGGTGCGCCGCCACGCCGAAGATGCCGTGCGGATTGGCGATCAGCACATCCATGCGCGAGGATTCGAGGTCGTCTTCCTTGTCCTCGCCGGTCTGCAGATAGTAGTGCTCCTTCAGCACGCCGTGCAGGGCATTCCATACGCCGAAGATATTGGCGACGGAATCGAGCGGCGGCGGCGTTTCGAGCGAAGCGAAATAATCGGCAAGGATGAGCTTGAACGTCGCCGAACCGGTGACGGCGAGGTAGCTGTCGCCAACGCGGAGGATTTTCTCGTGGTTCGCCACGTAGTCGGCGGATTCCTTGCCGTTGCCCCACTTCGTCAGCGTGTCCGCCGCGATGGCGACACGGCCTTCCTTTCTTGCGACGACGATCGTGGTCATGGCGTAGCGCGCATGCTCAGCCGAAGTGGCAGACGTAATGGTACGGCTCGCCGTTCACTTCGATATCAAAGCTGGTGTTGCCCGGCACCCTGAACGACTCGCCCGCGGTGCAGGCCTTCCACTCCGTTTCTCCGGCGAGTCGGTAGCGGCAGCTGCCGGCAACGGTTTCCATGATCTCCGGTGCGCCGGTGTTGAAGGTGAGCGTCGACGGCAGGATGACGCCGACGCTCTTCTTCGTGCCGTCGGCAAGCTGCACGGTGTGGGAGACGCACTTGCCGTCGAAGTAGACGTTGGCTTTCTTGATGACAGCGACGTTGTCGAACTGGGACATGTTCATTTCCTCCGGGCGGCGAGTTTGGCGGCGATGCGCATGCGCAGCGCGTTGAGCTTGATGAAGCCGCCCGCGTCCTTCTGGTCGTAGGCGCCGGCATCGTCCTCGAAGGTGGCGATGGTCGAATCGAACAGCGAATCGGTCGTGGAGTCACGGCCGACGACGATGACGTTGCCCTTGTAGAGCTTCAGCCGCACGGTGCCGTTGACGTTCGCCTGGGTGTGGTCGATCAGCACCTGCAGGGCGCGCCGCTCCGGGCTCCACCAGTAGCCGTTGTAGATCAGGCTGGCGTAGCGCGGCATCAGGTCGTCCTTCAAATGCGCAACTTCGCGGTCGAGGGTGATCGATTCGATGGCGCGGTGGCCCTTGAGCAGGATGGTGCCGCCGGGCGTCTCGTAGCAGCCGCGCGACTTCATGCCGACGTAGCGGTTTTCCACCAGGTCGAGCCGGCCGATGCCGTGCTTGCCGCCGACGCGGTTGAGTTCGGCGAGGATTTCGTGCGCCTTCATGCGCTGGCCGTCGATGGCGACCACGTCGCCCCGCTCGTAGTCGAGGGTGAGATATTCGGCTGCGTCGGGCGCCTTCTCCGGCGACACGGTCCAGCGCCACATGTCCTCCTCGGCTTCGGCGTTGGGGTCTTCGAGGTGGCGGCCTTCGTAGGAAATGTGCAGCAGGTTGGCGTCCATCGAATACGGCGAGCCGCCCTGACGGTGCTTCATGTCGATGGGAATGGCGTGAGCCTCGGCGTAGGCGAGCAGTTTTTCGCGGCTCAAGAGATCCCACTCGCGCCACGGCGCGATCACCTTGACGTCGGGCTTCAGTGCATAGGCACCGAGTTCGAAACGCACCTGGTCGTTGCCCTTGCCGGTGGCGCCGTGGCAGATGGCGTCGGCGCCGGTGGCGTTGACGATCTCGATCAGGCGCTTGGCGATGAGCGGACGCGCAATGGAGGTGCCGAGCAGGTATTCGCCCTCGTACACGGTGTTGGCGCGGAACATCGGGAACACGAAGTCGCGCACGAACTCCTCGCGCAGGTCGTCGATGTAGATGTGCCCGGGCTTGATGCCGAATTGCAGCGCCTTGGCACGCGCGGGTTCGAGTTCTTCGCCCTGGCCGAGGTCAGCGGTGAAGGTGACGACTTCGCACTGATAGGTGTCCTGCAGCCATTTCAGGATGACCGAGGTGTCCAGACCGCCGGAATAGGCCAGCACTACTTTCTTGATGTCGCTCATGATGGATGTGTCAGTTTGTTGAACCGGAAGTGTTCTTGTCGATGATCTCGACCTGGCCGGGGAAGCCGCCGATCTTGAGAATGTCGAGCAGGGTCGCCTGGCTCGCCTTCTCGATCTCGATGCCGACAGGGCGGCCGTCGGCGGAAAGATTGATGACGATGCCCGGCTGCGCTTCCCAGGCGTGGTCGGGATTTTCCGGACTCAGCTCGATGTAGAGCGAATCCATGTCCTTGAAGTAGGCGATGTTCATGTCCAGGTGCCAGGGTTCGGGGATGAACGGTCAGTTTTCGATCCTGCCGCGCAGCAGGTATTCCATCAGCGCTTTCTGCACGTGCAGGCGGTTTTCCGCCTCGTCCCACACTACCGACTGCGGGCCGTCGAGCACCTCGCCTGCGACCTCCTCGCCGCGGTGCGCCGGCAGGCAGTGCATGAAAAGCGCATCCGGATGCGCCATTTTCATCATGTCGGCGTCGACCTGCCAGTCGGCGAAGGCTTTCAGGCGTTTCTCGTTTTCCGCTTCCCAGCCCATGCTGGTCCACACGTCAGTGGTGACGAGATCGGCGCCGCGGCAGGCGTGCATGGGATCGGCAAAGTGCTCGAAATGGCCCGTGCCATGAAGATTCGCGCGTTCCGGCTCGACTTCATAGCCGGGCGGTGTCGACACGTGCACATTGAAATCGAGCACTTCGGCCGCCTGCAGCCAGGTGTTGCACATGTTGTTCGAATCGCCGATCCACGCCACCGTCCTGCCCTGGATCGAGCCGCGATGCTCGATGAAGGTGAAGATGTCGGCGAGGATCTGGCACGGGTGGTATTCGTTGGTGAGCCCGTTGATCACCGGCACGCGCGAGTGCGCGGCGAAGCGCTCGACGATGTCCTGCTCGAAGGTGCGGATCATGACGAGGTCGACCATGCGCGAAATCACCTCACCGGCATCCTCCACCGGTTCGCCACGGCCGAGCTGGGTGTCGCGGGTGTTGAGGTAGATCGCCGCGCCGCCGA
This sequence comes from Thiobacillus sp., assembly GCA_024709165.1. Taxonomy (GTDB): domain Bacteria; phylum Pseudomonadota; class Gammaproteobacteria; order Burkholderiales; family Thiobacillaceae; genus Thiobacillus. The sequence goes on from JANJXF010000142.1 coordinate 17,190, forward strand.
GTTGGTGCATGCCGGCCTCGAACGACAGGCGTGTGCGGGTGGAGCTTTTCTCGAAGATCATCGCCAGCGTGCGGTCGGCCAGCGGATGATAGGTTTCGTAGCGCTTGAAACGCGCCTTGATCACGCGCGCACGCTCGAACAGATAATCATGTTCGGCGCGGGTGAAATCCCTGAATTGCAGGAAATGCTTCAGCATCAGGCCGCCTGTTGCAGGTAATTTCCGACCAGACCGGACACCGCGTCGACCAGCGCGTCGACCTCGGCCGCACCGTAGATCAGCGGCGGCACCAGCCGGATGACCTTGTCGGCGGTGACGTTGACGAGCACCCCCGCGTCGCGCGCGATCCCGACCAGTTCGCCGCAGGGACGGTCGAGTTCGACGCCGATCATCATGCCCTCGCCGCGGATGTCGACCACGCCCTGCACGCCGGCAAGAGCCGTGCGCAGCCCGGTGCGGATGGCCTCGCCGCGCACGCGCGCGTTCTCCAGCAGGCCATCGTCCTCGATCGCATCCAGCGTCGCCAGGGCGGCGGCGCAGGCGAGCGGGTTGCCGCCGAAGGTGGAGCCATGGTTACCCGGCTGGAACACGTCAGCAGCGACACCGCTCGCCAGGCAGGCGCCGATTGGCACACCGGAGCCGAGCGCCTTGGCGAGCGTCATCACGTCGGGCTTGACGCCGGAATGCTGGAAACCGAACCAGGTACCGGTGCGGCCGATGCCGGTCTGCACCTCGTCCAGCATCAAGAGCCAGCCGTGCGTATCGCAGATCTTGCGCAGCTCGGCCATGAACTCCGGCGCCATGACGTTGACACCGCCCTCGCCCTGCACCACTTCGGCCAGTACCGCGACCACGCTCTTGTTGTGTTCCGCCACCTGCCGGATCGCTTCGAGGTCGTTGAACGGCACCCGCGCAAATCCCGTCAGCAAGGGTTCGAAACCGGCCTGTATCTTGCGGCTGCCGGTTGCGGTCAGGGTCGCCATGGTGCGTCCGTGAAAGGATTTTTCCATGACGATGATGGTGGGCAGCTCGATGCCCTTGTTGTGGCCATACAGGCGCGCCAGCTTGATCGCCGCCTCGTTGGCTTCGCAGCCGGAGTTGCAGAAGAACACGCGGTCCATGCCGGACAGCGCACACAGCCTGTCGGCGAGTGCCTCCTGGCGCAGCACGCGGTACAGGTTGGAGCTGTGAATCAGGGAAGCGGCCTGCTCGCCGATCGCCTTCACCAGTTTCGGATGCGCGTGTCCCAGGCCGTTCACCGCCACGCCGGCGACCGCATCGAGGTAACGCCGCCCGGTCTCGTCCCACAGGTAGGCGCCCTCACCGCGCACGAAGGCGACGGGCTGGCGGGCGTAGGTGTTCATCAGGTGCGTTGTCATGGCAGTTCTGGATCAGGCAGTCGTCGATACAATGCGCTGCACGCCGTGGCGGCAGAATGGAAAACGGCGGCCCCTGCCGCCGTGCTCGTCGTGCGAGAGGACATTATAGGCCGAAAAAAATCCCCTGCGCGCGACGCCTCCCCAAACAAAAACGCCGCACGAGGCGGCGTTCGTTCGGGCGTGCGGCGAGCGTTCAGGCCATCGCCTTGATCGCGCCGGACAGGCGGCTCTTGTGGCGCGCGGCCTTGTTCTTGTGGACGATTTCCTTGTCGGCGATGCGGTCGATCACGCTCATCGAGGACTGGAAGACGCTCTGCGCGGCCGCCTTGTCGCCGGCAGCGATGGCCTTGCGCACTTTCTTGATCGCGGTGCGCAGTTCCGAGCGCTGGCTCATGTTGCGATTACGCTGCGCGGTGGCCTGACGGGCGCGTTTGCGGGCCTGGGCGGAGTTCGCCATGTGTTCTGCTCCTGTAAGCCCCACGCGACGCGCGGGGTAGAATTGTTCGCCAGTGTCCCGGCCAAGAATGGGCCCGGGTTCATCACAGCCGGCTATTCTAATGGAAAAACCCGCCAACCCGCAAGGGCAGCGCTGAACAAACCCGGAGCGGCCTTTCCGACATGCGCCGGAATCCAGTGAAACCGGGCGTCTGGCCCACGGCGTTCGCCGTGGCGACGATTTGTCCGGCACCGCCTCCACGCTTGCAGTCGGCCCGCCCGCCGCGCACAATGCGCGCAAAACCGCCGCCCGCCATGAACCTTCTCAAAGCTCTCGCTGCGGTCAGCAGCATGACCCTGCTGTCACGCATCCTGGGATTCGCGCGCGATGCGATCATCGCCCGCGCCTTCGGCGCCGGCATGTTTACCGACGCCTTCTTCGTCGCGTTCAAGATCCCCAACCTGTTGCGCCGCCTGTTTGCCGAAGGCGCGTTCTCGCAGGCCTTCGTGCCGATTCTCGCGGAATACAGGAACCGCCAGGGGCACGACGCCACACAACGCCTGGTCAGCCAGGTCGGCAGCGCCCTGACGCTGGCGCTGGTCGCGGTGGCGCTGCTCGGCGTGATCGGCGCGCCGTGGGTGGCCTGGGTCAGCGCACCCGGCTTTCGCGCCGATCCACAGAAATTCGAACTGACGGTGACGCTGCTGCGCATCACCTTCCCCTACATCGTGTTCATCTCGCTGGTGGCGCTGGCGGCGGGCATCCTCAACACCTGGAGCCGCTTCTCGGTGCCTGCCTTCGCACCGGTGCTGCTCAACGTCGCGATGATCGTCGCCGCGCTGTGGCTGGCGCCGTATTTCGATCCGCCGGTGCTGGCGCTGGGCTGGGGCGTGGCGCTGGGTGGCGTGCTGCAACTGGCGTGGATGCTGCCGCATCTGCTGCGGATCCGCATGCTGCCGCGCCCCACGCGGCATTTCGACGATCCTGGCGTGCGCCGCATCCTCAAGCTGATGGCCCCGGCAACGCTGGGCGTGTCGGTTGCGCAGGTCAGTCTGCTGATCAACACCGTCTTCGCCTCGTTTCTCGCCACCGGCAGCGTGTCCTGGCTGTATTACGCCGACCGCCTGATGGAATTTCCCACCGGCATGCTCGGCGTCGCGCTCGGCACCATCCTGCTGCCCAGTCTCGCCAGGCATTACGCCGACGATTCGCCCGCCGAGTATTCGCGTCTGCTCGACTGGGGCCTGCGTCTCACCCTGCTGCTCGCCCTGCCCGCCGCCGCCGCGCTGGCGGTGCTGGCGGTGCCGCTCATCACCACGCTGTTCCATTACGGCGCCTTCAGCGAGCACGACGTCGCGATGACCCAGCGCGCGCTCATCGCTTACAGCCTCGGCCTGCTCGGCCTGATCCTGGTGAAAGTGCTGGCGCCGGGCTTCTATGCACGGCAGAACATCCGCACGCCGGTGAAGGTCGCGATCTTCACCCTCCTCGCCACCCAGCTGATGAACCTCGCCTTCATCTTCCCGCTCGGCCATGCCGGCCTCGCGCTGGCGATCGGTCTGGGTGCCTGCCTCAACGCCACCCTGCTGCTGCATCTACTGAAAAAGCAGCGCATCTACCAGCCGCAGCCGGGCTGGCCCGGCTATGCCCTGCGCGTCGCGATGGCCGTGGCGCTGATGGCGGCGGCACTCCACTTTGCCATGGGCGCTGCGCAATGGTGGCTGGATGCACGCGCATTGGAACGCGTCGGACGGCTCGCGCTGCTGGTCGGCGGCGGGGTGGCTGTGTATTTCGCAGCGCTCGCACTGATGGGTTTCCGCCCGCGCCAGTTCTCCCGGCGGGCCGCCGAATAAGCGCTCAGATCGGCTAGAATTAGGCCTTTTCGCGCCGCCCGTCCGCTTCACCCCATGCGCATCACCCACGGCTTTCGCCCGCTTGGCACGCCTCACGCAGTCACCATCGGCAACTTCGACGGTCTGCACCTGGGGCACCAGGCCATGCTCGCCCGCCTGCAGGCGGTTGCGCGGGCACGCGGCCTGCCGAGCTGCGTGCTGAGCTTCGAGCCGCACCCGCGTGAGTTCTTCGCCCCCGCGCAGGCACCGGCACGCCTGTCGAGTCTGCGCGAAAAAACCGAATGCCTGCAACGGCAAGGCATCGATCGCCTGCATGTGTTGCGCTTCGACCGCGCGCTGTCCGCACTGACCCCGCATGCCTTCATCGAGCAGGTGCTCGGCACGACGCTGCAGGCGAAGTACGTCCTCGTCGGCGACGATTTCCGCTACGGCGCCAGGCGCGCGGGCGATTTTGCGCTGCTGCAGCAGATGGGCGCGGCACTGGGGTTCGACGCCGAGTCCTTGCCCACGGTGGAAGTCGCCGGCGAGCGTTCCTCGTCGACCGCGGTGCGGCACGCGCTCGCCGCCGGCGAACTGGGGCACGCCACGCGCCTGCTCGGCCGCCCCTACAGCATTTCCGGGCGCGTCGTGCACGGCGACAAGCTCGGCCGCGGCATCGGCTTTCCGACCGCCAACATCCAGTTGAAGCACAACCGCCCGCCGCTGATGGGCATTTTCGCGGTCGAGCTCTACGGCCTGAACGGCGCGCCGCTGCCGGGCGTGGCGAGCCTGGGGCGGCGGCCCACGGTGAAGGGCGCCGACGCCGTGCCCGTGCTCGAAGTGCACCTGTTCGATTTCAACGCCGACCTGTACGGTCGCCGCGTGCGCGTGGACTTTCTGCACAAGCTGCGCGACGAGGAAAAATACCCCGACCTCGACGCGCTCGTCGCGCAGATCCGCCGCGACGTCGACAACGCCCGACAATTCCTGATGCAACGTCATGCCTGACTACAAGCATACCCTCAACCTGCCCGACACCCCTTTTCCGATGCGTGGCGACCTCGCCAAGCGCGAACCCGGCTGGGTGAAAAGCTGGCAGGAGACGAAGCGCTACGAAGCGATCCGCAAGGCGGCCGCCGGCAGGCCGAAATTCATCCTGCACGACGGCCCGCCCTACGCCAACGGCGACATCCACATCGGCCACGCGGTCAACAAGATCCTCAAGGACATCATCGTCAAGGCGAAGACGCTGTCCGGTTTCGATGCGCCCTACGTGCCGGGCTGGGACTGCCACGGCCTGCCGATCGAGTTGCAGGTGGAAAAAACTCACGGCAAGAATATCCCCGCGGCGAAATTCCGCGAGCTGTGCCGCGCCTATGCGGCCACACAGATCGAGCGCCAGAAAGCCGATTTCATCCGTCTGGGTGTGCTGGGCGACTGGGATCATCCCTATCGCACCATGGATTTTTCGTTCGAGGCCGAACAGCTGCGCGTGCTCGGCCACATCCAGCAGGCCGGATATCTGTACCAGGGCGCAAAGCCCGTGCACTGGTGCGTCGACTGCGGGTCTGCGCTGGCCGAAGCGGAGGTCGAGTACGAGGACAAGAGCTCGCCGGCGATCGATGTGGGCTTCGCCGTCGCCGATCCCGCCGGCCTCGCGCGCCGCTTCGATATCGCGGCAATCGAGACGCCGGCCCGGTTCGTCGTCTGGACCACCACGCCGTGGACGCTGCCAGCCAACCAGGCGGTCGCGCTGCATCCTGATTTCCAGTATGCGCTGGTGCGCACCGCGCAGGGCATCCTGATCCTCGCCGACAGCCTGCGCGAGGCGGCGCTCGCGCGCTACGGGCTCGCCGACGGCGCCGTGGTGCTCGCCCGCACCACCGGCCAGGCACTCGAAGGCGTGCTGCTGTGGCACCCCTTCCAGGAACGCCAGGTACCGGTGATTCTCGGCGACCATGTGACCGCAGACGCTGGCACCGGCGCCGTGCACACCGCCCCCGGCCATGGTCTGGACGACTACGTGGCGGGCAGCCGCTACGGCCTGAAAGTCGACAACCCGGTGGGCGACGACGGCCGTTTCTACGCCAGCGTGCCGCTGGTCGGCGGTATGAGCATCTGGCAGGCCAATCCGCTGATCGTCGAGACGCTGCAAGGCAACGGCGCCCTCTTCGCGCACGAGAAATTGCTGCACAGCTATCCGCACTGCTGGCGCCACAAGACGCCGATCATCTTCCGCGCGACGCGGCAGTGGTTCATCGGGATGGATGCCAGAGGGCAGAGGACGGAGGACGGAGGACAGAAAACCCTGCGCGAGCAGGCGATGGCCGCGGTCGACGCGACGCAGTTCTTCCCGTCGTGGGGCCGCGCGCGGCTGGAAGCAATGATCCGCAATCGCCCCGACTGGTGCGTCTCGCGCCAGCGCAACTGGGGTGTGCCGATGCCCTTCTTCACCCACAAGGAGACCGGCGAACTGCACCCGCAGACGCCCGAACTCCTGGAAACCGTCGCACAGCGCGTCGAACGGCAGGGCATCGAGGCGTGGTTCGCGCTCGACGCAGCCGAGCTTCTCGGCGAGGACGCCGCGCACTACGACAAGACCGGCCACACCCTCGACGTGTGGTTCGATTCCGGCGTCACCCACGCCTGCGTGCTGAAACGCCGCCCGGAACTGAAACACCCGGCCAACCTCTACCTCGAAGGTTCCGACCAGCATCGCGGCTGGTTCCAGTCGTCCTTGCTCACCGGCTGCGCCACCGACGGCCGCGCGCCCTACGACGCGCTCCTCACCCACGGCTTCGTGGTCGATGGCAAAGGCCACAAGATGAGCAAGTCGAAAGGCAACGTCGTCGCCCCGCAGAAGGTGATGGATCAGTACGGTGCGGACATCCTGCGCCTGTGGGTGGCGACCACCGACTACTCAGGGGAGCTGTCGATCTCCGACGAGATTCTCAAGCGCGTGGTGGAAAGCTACCGCCGCATCCGCAACACGCTGAAATTCCTGCTGGCGAACCTTTCCGATTTCAACCCCTCGCTTCATGCCCTGCCCGTCGAGGACTGGCTGGAGATCGACCGCTACGCGCTGGCGCTGACGCGGCAGTTGCAGCGTGAACTGGTGGCACACTACGACGCCTACGAGTTCCATTTCATCGCACAAAAACTGGCGACCTTCTGCTCGGAAGATCTCGGCGGCTTCTATCTCGACATTCTCAAGGACCGCCTCTACACCAGCGGCGCCGACAGCCGCGCACGGCGCGCCGCGCAAAACACGCTCCATCACCTGACGCACGCACTGGCGCGCTGGATGGCGCCGATCCTGTCGTTCACCGGGGAGGAAGTGTGGAGCGAACTGTCGGGGAACGCGAACGATTCGCTTTTTCTGCATACGTGGCATGACCTGCCGCCGCAATGCGACGAAGACGCCCTGCTCGACCGCTGGGCCCGCATCCGCACGGTGCGCGCGATGGTGTCGAAGGATCTCGAACTGGTGCGCGTTGCCGGCGGCATCGGCTCATCGCTGCAGGCCGAAGTCACGCTGCATGCGAGCCCCGGCACCCACGCCCTGCTCGCGCCGCTCGGCGACGACCTGCGCTTCGTGTTGATCGCCTCGCAGGCGCGGCTCGTCGCGGCCGACACCGACCGCGTCGAGGTCACGCCGAGCCTGTCGAAGAAATGCGACCGCTGCTGGCACTACCGTGCCGACGTCGATGCGCACACCGCGCATCCCGGTCTGTGCGGGCGCTGCGTCAGCAGTCTCTACGGTGCAGGCGAGGTACGCACCCATGCGTGAGTGGTTCGCCCCCGCAATGCGCAAGTGGCTGTGGCTCGCGCTCGCCGTGATCGTCGCCGACCACCTCACCAAGTGGTGGGTCAGCGCCACGCTCGACTATCGCGAAGCGGTGCCGGTTCTCCCTTTCTTCTCGCTGGTCCTGGTACACAATACCGGCGCGGCATTCAGCTTCCTCGCCGACGCCGGCGGCTGGCAGCGCTGGTTCTTCACCGGTGTGGGCGCGGTCGCCACGGTGATCCTCCTGCACCTGTTGAAAAAGCACGCCCACGACACCCGCATGGCCCTCGCGTTCGCGCTGGTGCTGGGGGGTGCGCTCGGCAACGTCATTGATCGCGTGCGCTTCGGCTATGTGGTCGACTTCCTCCACGTCCATTACCAGACGTTTTCCTGGCCGGCGTTCAATGTGGCGGACGCCGCAATCAGTGTGGGCGCGGCCCTGCTGGTGTGGGACACACTGCGCCGCCCGCCGGTCGAGGACAAGCCTGCCGCGCCGAAACACGCCCCATGAGCGCGCGCACCGTCGCTCGCGGCGACACCCTCCAGTTGCGCTACGCGCTGCGTCCACGCGGCGGCGAGGACATCGTCTCCAACTTCGACGACCCCGCGCCGCAGACCGCCACGCTCGGCGACGGCACGCTGGCGCCCGCGCTGGAACAGTGGCTGCTCGATCTGCCGGTGGGTGAGCGCCACGTCTTCCTGCTCGACCCGTGGCAGGCCTTCGGCGAAAGCCAGGCCGAGCTGATCCAGACCCTGCCCGGAAGCGACCTGCCCGCTGATATGGAACTTGCAGCAGGACAACTGTTCGAATTTGCCATGCCCAACGGCCAGACGCTGGCGGGGCGCATTCTGGAAATCGGGGACGAAGGAGTGAAAGTCGACTTCAACCATCCGCTTGCCGACCTTTCCATCGAGTTCGAAGTCGAAATCATCCGTATCCTGCCCCGCGCCGACACGCCATGACATCCACTATCCTGCTTGCCAACCCGCGCGGTTTCTGTGCCGGCGTCGACCGCGCCATCGGCATCGTCGAGCGTGCCCTGGAAAAATTCGGTGCGCCGATCTACGTGCGTCACGAGGTCGTGCACAACACCTACGTCGTCAACGATCTCAAGGCCAAGGGTGCGATCTTCGTCGAGGAACTTTCCGAGGTGCCCGCCGGCGCCACCGTCATTTTCAGCGCGCACGGCGTGTCGCAGGCAGTTCGCGCCGAGGCCGACGCGCGCGGCCTGACCGTGTTCGACGCCACCTGCCCGCTGGTCACCAAGGTGCACGTCGAAGTCAGCAAGATGCGCGAAAAAGGCTACGAAATCGTCATGATCGGCCACCGGGGCCACCCCGAAGTCGAAGGCACCCTCGGGCAGTCCGATGGCGGCATGCACCTGGTCGAAACCGCGGAAGACGTCGCGCAGCTGAATGTGGCCGATCCCGACCGGCTCGCCTATGTCACCCAGACCACGCTGTCGGTCGACGACGCCGCGCGCGTCGTCGCGGCCCTGCGGGCGCGCTTTCCCGGCATCGTCGGACCGAAGAAGGACGACATCTGCTACGCCACGCAGAACCGCCAGGATGCCGTGAAGACGCTATCCGCGCAGTGCGACGTGGTGATCGTGGTCGGCTCGCCGACCAGTTCGAATTCCAACCGGCTGCGGGAAGTGGCGGAGAACCTGGGGGTACCGGCCTATATGGTCGACAAGGCGGAGGAGATCGACCCGGCCTGGATTGCCGGCAAACGCCGCGTGGGCCTCACGGCAGGTGCGTCGGCACCGGAAGTGCTGGTGCGTGAGGTTGTCGCACGGCTCAATGCGCTGGGCGTCACGACGGTCGAGACCCTGCTCGGCACCCATGAAAACGTGGCGTTCGGGCTGCCCAAGGGGCTCGGCTGAATCCCTTTTCCGGACGGACCGCTTGCGTCATGGCTACCTGCTCCAGCACTGGGCCAGATCGCCATCCGCACCGCGTACCCCGGTATTCGTCAAGGTCAGCGCGCCGCAGACATCGCCCGCCATCGTTCCTGTCGGTGTTGCCGAAAGGGTGAACGTTTGCGCAGCTGCCTCGACCTCAATGTCATATTTGGCATCCCCGTCCGACGGTGACTGGATATGGGGCAGAGCTCCCGCCTCGTCGTAGCGATTGGCCATCGTGTAACTGCGTTCAAGGAATTGTGCATTTTCCAGCAAAGCCGCACGCGCATCGGCGCGATTGGCACGCTGCACGTATTGCGTATAGGACGGGTACGCAATGGCCGCGAGAATCCCGATGATGGCCACGACGATCATCATTTCGACTAGGGTGAAGCCGCACTCCGAGTTCATCTCGTCCGCATGGCGCGCATCTGATCCAGGCATGTTCATGTTGTGCTCCCGATTCCAGCTCACCCTACTGGATCTGTTTCCACGAGGTGCGCCCCATGGCCGATCCGGTTTTCTCGGTAACGATACCGATACCCCCACTGACGTTGGAGTCGTATTTGAATTCCTTGCTCCCTGCCGTCACCACGGTCGGTTGATTGAGTGACATCGAACCCGATTTTACTCCGGCTGCGGGTTTGCTCACGGAATCACCCATGGCGTCGATGTAGGCGACAACGTCCTTGCTGGTAAACTCTCCATCGCCGGTGATGTCGAGCGCCGGATAGGACAGGTTTGCGCCGGTGGCCGCATCCAGTTCCATCAGCCAGCTCACACCCTGCTGACACGGATCATCCGCACTCGGTTCAATCGTGTTGAAGATGACACGACCATAGCGCAGCAGCGGCGGAGCAATGACGCGCTCACCTCGCTTCACTTTGTCGGGTGGAACAAGATCCATCACCCAGCCACTCTTGGCGCTCCAGTCCGGCGGGTTGCTGCTTGCGACCCTGATCTCCTGGGTGCCTACAACGCCCTCGAACACGATGCTTTGAGTCCACAGATCGCCTCGGACAAGAGTATCCGTATCCTCGTCATCCCGATCGAGAACGCCGTAGAACGACTGCATATCCAGATTCGTGGCGTCTCCCTTGACGAAATAGCGGCCGGTTCCGAAGAACACCATCGCTTTTCCGGGCACGCCCGAAGGCGGCAACGACACGCTGACCTGGCCTTGAATGGGCTGGCGCTTGCCGCCGCTGTCCTTTGCCACAAACACGGGCTTCGGTGACGACGATGATCCAAGCGAGATTGCCCAGTTTGCCTTGTCCGTGTCGGACACATCGAATTTCCAGAGATTGCCCTGGAGGTCGCCGGCATAGATGGCATCGATGATGCGATCATTGTTCAGATCGACGAGTTTCGCCGCCGAGAGGCCGTTTTCTGCGGCGGCCGACCCATATTTCGTGTCGATGTAGATATAGTTCGCCGGGTCGTCGACGCGTACCAGAAACAGGCCAGCCTGCTTGTCCGCGCTGTCGTAGCCGTTTGCGAACACGGCATAAAAATTGCCGTCATGGAAACGCGCCACAGCCGCCGGCCCAAAGATGTAGCCCATCTTGCCCGCATGCGTGCCGCCGTCGAACTCCCACAACACCTTGCCAGTGTCCATCGCGGTGTCCGGATTCGTGACGTCGAGCGCAAAGACGGATTTTCCGCCAGCGCCGAGGGTGCCGACCAGCACGGTTCGCCAGTCCCCCCCCCAATAGGCGTCACCGAATGCCGGAGAACCATCGACGAAGTACTCGTGGTTCGCGTTGTAGCCCGTGCTGGTCAACGCGGCAAGCGAACCATGGATACCACGTGGCACGAACGCGAATTTCTCTTTTCCGGTTGTCGCCTCGAATGCGTGCAGCATGCCATCGTTCGCACCAACATAGATCATGCCGGTCGAGCTCTTGCCTTTTACGAATTCCGCATAGCTCGTGGCGTAGTCCGGGATAGCCGACAGATTGAAGTCGTCCTTGGCGATGAACAGCGGGTCGGAATTGACGATGTCGCCCAGAATCTTGCTGCGGTTGCGGAAGACAGCCGACGGATTTGTTATTTTATCATAGTTTTTTTCTTCAAGAGACTGGTCGCCCCGTACGTAATTGACCACGTCCGCGGTAAGACTCCCACCAAAGCTTCCGGTAAATAGCACGCCCACGTTCGAAGCGTCGACGGTCCAGATCGAACGGTCTCCGTGCGCAGGGAGGGCAGCGTTCGCGGACCATGCCTGCTCACCGATGAGGCCCGTCTCCCCGTTAAGCGGGAAAGCCTGCAGATCGCCCGACCAGTCGTTTGAATCGAAGCTCGCCAGATAGAGGTGCGTCGACCCCTCCAGCCGCTTCGAGTTTGCCGCAACCGACGCGGCCGACGAAACCCGTCCGGCGATATCGTTGACGATGCTGCTCAATGACGCGTTCAGCGTCTCGGGATCGTCGGCACTGAAAAATTTGCCACGGCTGTTGAGTGCGGCGTGCCAGAGATCGGCTACGTTTCCGGGCTTGTCGTCTCCAGTGACGGGCCAGGCGATCTTGCCGGATTTCAGGTCCGGATAGCTGCTGGTCAACCCATTGGCACTGTGCGTATCGCCGTCCCATTTCAGTTTCGGACTGGTTGTATCAAGCACACGGGTCAGGCCGAGGCCGACGGTATAGGTCACCATATGTTGCCACTTTGCCGGATCGTTCTTCGGGTCCCAGTACGCGGCGCCAAGAATGTCCCCGGTGACGTTGTCGAGCGAACGCGGGAAGCGTGGAACATCATTCTTCAGGCTGGGATTGAGATCGGTTGCCCAGTAATGGAAGGCGATATCCGCGAGCGAACCCGTATTGGTGTCCTTGAACGGCGGAACGGGTGTATAGCCTGACGACTCCACACAGTCCGGTGTGCCAACGGCGCACGACGTGCCAAAAATGTTCGGCAGCGCCTTGCTTGCGCTGTCGCCCGTAATGGCAACGCTCGCACCGCTGCCGTTCCACATGCCATCGGTCATGAGCAAACTATAGTTGGCCCGGCAGGAATATCGTTTTGCCGCGGTGTCATCCACCTGCGGGTCGAAGGCGTACGGGCTGGCGGTACCCGTGGTGATCTTGTAATACTCCCCCGCACGCTGCAGAGCCAGCCGCAGAGGAGTGCCGCTGTTGGCGCGCAGTTTGAACAACCACTTGTAGAGACGCGCCTTGTGGGCTGCATCGTAGCGGCGGATGCGGTTCTCGACCGCCACATCGTCCCAGCCTTTGCATGTGGTTGTTCCAAAAGCGGTGCAGGTATTGAGAGCCTGCCACGCGATCCGCACATCCGCTGGAATGTCCTGGAACGCGCGCGACGCCGCGGTTATCGTAGCAAGATTGCGGGTACGATAAAACGAAAACCAGTTGGCGAAATTCTGTCGCTCATCCTTGTCGGCCGCATTGATCACGCTGTCGCCGTTGATGTCAATGTCGCCGGGCCCGGAGGTGCTGGAGACGGCCACGTATTTGTAACAATAATCGTTGTTCGCCTTCCCGTCGCAACTGGGTTGCGAGGAATCGAAAACATAATAATAAGCTTTGGTATTCGATTTGTTCGTTAGAAATGGTTTCGAGCCGGTGCCCACATCCAGCGCGGCGTGATTGGCAAGGCTCTCTGAATAGGCAGTCGATCCTGTTCCGGTTGAAATGAAGGAGTTGTAGGGCCGGTAACTTGTTTCCAGGTTCACCGAGCCGTGACCTGTATAAAAACCGTTGCGCCACGCCGCAGTGAAGCTTGTCGTCAACGGCGTGCCGTTGACATCCAGCGGCGGCACATAGCGGATTTTTGGGTTGTAATACTGGGCATTGTACGAAGCCGATTTGTAGCGGCGAAAAGCACTCTCGCTGCCAACCGTGTCCGGCACGTAGGACCAGGCCATACTACCGGAATCGTCCAGAGTGATGACCATGTTGGGCGACACCCCGGTTGTGAGATAGAGGGGGACGTTGTGCGGGTCCAGTGCATGGCCGACACCCGGAAATGCGATCGCAGCCACCGCGACAAGGTGCCACACGGCAGATGTAGTAATTCTGGGCATTTTCATGATCCACCTCATTCCAAAACGATTCGAACGACTGATTGCAAAACGACGGGGGCATTGCCGCCCGCGTCTGCACGGGCGGTGATCCGGTAGATACCATTGCGCGGGTTGGTGTTTTCCGAGCTATAGCCCACATCGTCATTGCCGCTCGCCCCAGGCAAGGCTGCGATCCGCTCGATGACGTAGCGAACGCCCTCGATTCCGGGATAAGCCAAACCGGGATTTGCCGCCGCATCCCAATCCGGATAGTCCTTCCAGTATTCCGTGGAGGAGGCCTCAGCCACCGGCGCGTCAAAATAGCCCGGGCCAGTCGACGGATCGACGGGCGAATTGAGTGCCTGCTCTCCGGCACGCAAGCCCGCCTCCGCCGCCTGAAACGCCGCATTCTGGCTGCGGGCGTTACCGGCCATTTTTTCTTCCAGAATGCTGCTGCGCATCGCGGCAACGACAATCAGCGTGAGAACGACCATGAAAATCAACCCTGTCACCAGGGCGGCGCCTCGCTGGATCACCATCGATCGGGTTGCTTGATGTGCGCTCATGTCAGTTCAGTCGGTTGCGTATACCAACGGTAGTGGTAAAAACCTGATACAGACGGCGGTCCGCGGCCACAATGCTGTTGGGCGCCCCGTCGTCATCGGTGTCGAAACTATAGGTCTGCGGCGAAGGCACCACATTGTCATCCTGGCTCGCCATCAACAAGCTGATGCGTACACTGACGACACGGCGCCAGTCCGCAATCGCGGTGGCGTTCTGATAAACGTCTGGAGTGCCATCTGCCGTCGCATCCGTATCCACGCCATAGAGAATTTGCATATCCTGAATTCCGTCGATCAGTTCTGCTGTGCCCTCGTTCAGGCTGCTGCGCATCAGACCCGTACCCGAGATGAAGTAAGCGTACTGTTCAACCTTCATCACCATATCGGTGGCTGCGTAGGCGCCGAGCCGCGCCCCGAGATGCGTAATGGTGGTCGGGCCAGCGCCAGCCACTGCAGACGCCTTGACGAGATCGACGTTGTTGCAGCCGGTCAGCGCAAGGATGTCGTTTGGCTTGAATCCGAAAGGGTTCGAATGGATCTTCACCTCCGCAGTCGCCGCAGGCAGTGCAGCGGTCAGCTGCACGCCACCGCTCACCGCAGCCATCACCTGAATCGCGTCGCCCGTGGTGCCCGGCCCACTTCCCGAATCCCAGCCGCTGATTGCGTCTGCGGCCGTCATAGCTGGCGCAGGTGCGACAGCAACCGGCGTCACCGTGGAAAGATTGGCACAACCGACATACCCAGCCATGCGAATATCGCGAGACATGGTATCGAGGGCGTAACGCGCGTTTTCCTGCATTCTGGCCATGTTGTCGCTGGAACGGAACACCTGTCGGCTGCCCAGATACAGATAACCCACCGCCGCAACCACGATGAAACCCAACGTGATGGCCACCATCAGTTCCACCAGCCCGAATCCGCGCTGATGGCCCGCGACAGCAGTTCGCATTGCCTTGTCCGTCTTCATAAGCGGCTCATCACAGTGAATGTCTTGGTGGATTCGTCATCCGGACTATTCGTCCCACGCGAGTCGTTCCACTGAATATCGATCGTGACCGTGCGAACGCCGCCAGCAGCGTTCACCAGTACCGCACCATCGCCTTCAGGCAATGTTGTTGCGATCATGGCTTTCCAGTTGGCAATGTCGACTGCCGCAACACCTTCTCCTGCGGCGTCAGCGCCCATTTCGACGCCGTAGTCCGCCGCGTTCACCTGGTTGGCCCGCATACGGTCGATCACGTCATATGCCAGCCAGGTTGCCTGGGTGCGATAGTAGGCGCTGTGGTTATTGCGAAGGCCAGATGCCATCAATCCGGCCAGTCCCAGCAAGCCGATCGACAGTATCAGCATGGCAACCAGTACCTCCAGTAACGTAAATCCCTTCTGGCGCATGAATTGATCCTCAGCTACAGTCATCTGCGGGTTCACCGATTCTCGCCCGGCCGGATGCCGCGATCGCCACGCCGCGTCCGGCAACCCCCGTGCCGGCTCCGCCTGGACATATCGAGAAAGTGGCTTCCGTGCCGGCAGACAGCGTAGTCTGACCGTTGGCCTGATAGGAAACGAAATCGGCCACGTCAGCAGACGCCGAGACGATGGTGCCGCCGGCCAGTGCGCCGAACGCCTGAATCGCGACATCCGTTCCATCCACTTTCCCCGCGGCACCCCCATCAACAAATACGATCCAACCCTGGGCCCACGTACCCCCTGCCGTACAATCTGGTGGATCACTCATGGGGTTGCTGCTCTTGCAGACAGTGACGCGTACTCCGCGCTTGACCGCTTCGCTACGCGCCAGCTGCAGGGCGGCCAAAAGCTCGTTACTCTGGGAAGCCATGCGGTTATTGAGAATGAAGGTCCGGAAGTTCGGAATGGCAATACTCAACAGAATGGCGGCAATTGCCATCACTACCAGCAATTCGATCAGGGTGAATCCCGACGCCCTGCGCAATGTGTCGTATGTACTCATGCCTCAAACCTAATCGCGACAATTTGAATAAGCCAGCTTCTTCCGACAGACGGCACTTTGCGGCGCCTGTCCGGTCGGCGCGTCTGGTGTGCCACCGCATGTCGATCAAATCGTTTACGGCGAAAAGGATTCGAGCTTGAGGGTGGGCACGACGCACCGGCTCGTTCAGCATACCGACGCCTCCATGCGCACGCGGCCGGCATTGTTGATGATGATCTTGCGCTTGTTTCCCGCCAGGCATACGTGAATCGTGTCGTTGGGCAGTCCCGACGAACCTTGGCTCCGGCCGTTCGGCAGGTAACTGCCATAGTTGCTGAAATTGACGGCCGTTATGCTTGCATGCACCGAACCGGAAAACGCATGCAACAGGGTGTCTCCGGGATCCAATACGCCTTTGCTGCCCTCGTCCACGAACGTAATCCAGCCACTCTGCCATGGAGTCGCCGCATCGCAACTCGGGTGAGCTGTCATGGCGTTACTGCTCTTGCACACCGTGACGCGCTTGCCGCGTTTCACCGCCTCGGAGCGTGCCAACTGCAGCGAGAGCACCAGCTCGTTGGAAATCACAGCGAGCCGATGGGAATTCACCAGGGACGCGTAGCCAGGGACAGCCAAGGCCAATAGAATTGCGCTTATTCCGAGCGACACCAGCAACTCGGTAAAGGTTGTGCCAGCTTGTTTCATATCCCCCTCCATTTTTGTTGTTCGGGTCCGCCAACCTGCCACATGAGGGAAAGGATGGCTATACAACTTTAGATATTCTAACCATGGGAAGTGAAAGAATTTGATTTCAAATCGGATTTTGCATTTGATCGGAGGTGGCTTCACGGGACTGATCTGTGGCCTGCAACTGCTGCGCCGCAGATGCAGTGTCATCACCTGATCAGCACGGGGCATTTTCGCTACGCCATAACGCTGACGCCGGCGTCGGCCGAACTGCTCGTCGCCCTGATGGAAGGTGCGACTCCGCCGCTCGATCCTGCGCCGTATGGCTGGCAGGCGGCGCGGGATCGAGCATGGTCCGGATATTCCTGGCCTCGATAGCCGTTGCGGACCGCGCGGCATTGCGGAGATGGCACCCTCCCAGCGAATGCAAGCACCATGCTTGCCTGAATGCGGCGCCAACGGTTTTATCGTTACGAAGCCGGCAAATTTCAATTCGCGCCGAATCAATAGGATAATCGTCTCGTCCACCCAATCTGGTCACTTGCCATGTCACAAGCCCGCGTCCATTCGCCGATTGATGAAGCCGACTATCTGCATCGCGAGGAAGCCGCGACCAGTAAACATGAGCTGGTGGACGGCGAAGTTTTCGCGATGGCGGGAGCGAGCGAGCGGCACAACCGCATTGCGCTCAATATTGCTTTCCATCTGCGCAGCGCCACTCGCGGCGAAACCTGTCGCGCGTTCATGGCCGGCATGAAGCTGCGGCTTGCCAGCGGCGCGACGTATTACTACCCCGACGCGATGCTGGTGTGCGATCCGGCTGACGACCACCCGATCTACAAACAGTCGCCCTGCCTCATCGCAGAAGTACTGTCCCCCGCCACTGCCAGCATTGATGTGCGCGAAAAATTGGCGGCCTATCGCAGTTTGGCGAGCCTGCACTATTACCTGCTGGTCGATTCGGAGCGGCTGTGGGCCAAGGTATATTTTCGCGACGAACTCGGCGTCTGGTTCGAACAGGAGCTCTCGCCCGAAGACCGGCTGGATGTGGCGTGCGGCGACGCCCGCCTCGCCCTGTCGCTGGACGATCTGTACGAGGACACGGGGCTGCTCGTTGTCTGATACAGCCGACGTGCGACCGCAGGTGGTCTGGGTCGTCAGCGACGGCAAGCCGGGCCACGTCAACCAATCGCTGGGGCTCGCGGAGGCGCTGGCGCGCAGCATCCCGACCGCCATCCATACCCTGCGCGTGCCACCGGCCCTGCGCACCGTTCTTGCCTGGACATTGCGGCGCCCGCTCGCTCCCGGCCTGCCCGCTCCCGACCTCATTCTCGGCGCCGGACACGCCACGCACCTGGCGCTGCTCGCCGCGCGGCGCGCGCACGGCGGCCGCGCGGTGGTGCTGATGAAACCGAGCCTGCCGCGGCGCTGCTTCGACCTGTGCATCGTGCCGCGCCACGACGGCATCGAGGCGGATGCGCGCACGCTGGTCAGCGAGGGGGCGCTCAACCGCATCCGCCCCGCTCTCGATGCCGACCCGGCGCAGGGGCTCATCCTCGTCGGCGGTCCCTCGGCGCATTTCGACTGGGGCAGCACAGCCGTTTCCAGGCAGATCGATACGCTCGTCGAGCGCACACCGAGCATGCGCTGGACACTCACGACCTCGCGCCGCACGCCGACAGATTTTGCCGCGCAATTGCCGGTATCGCCCGCACTCGACATCGTGCCGCACACCGCCACCCCACCCGACTGGCTGCCCACGCAATTCGCTCGCTGCGGCACGGTCTGGGTCACCCCGGACAGCGCGTCGATGGTGTACGAGGCCCTCACCGCCGGCGCCGCGGTCGGCGTGTTCGATCTTCCCACCAAACCGTACAGCCGGGTCGCCCGCGCCGTCGAGCAGCTGGCCGACGCCGGCCGCGTGACGCACTTGGCAAGCTGGCGCGCAACGGGCACACTGCCCCGCGTCACGCCGCCGCTCGCCGAGGCGGATCGCTGCGCGCACTGGATTCTCGAATGGCTCCGGAAAAACCAACACGAAGACTGACCGTGCTGCAACTGCTGCCGGCGCTGGAATCCGGCGGGGTCGAGCGCGGCACGCTGGAAGTCGCGCAGGCGCTGGTCGCGCGCGGCGACCGCGCGCTGGTTATGTCCGCCGGAGGACGCCTGGTCGCGCCGCTCGTCGCGCTCGGCGCCGAGCACGTCGCCTGGCCGATCGGCCAGAAATCACTGACCACCCTGCGCCTGGTCCGCCGCCTGCGGCAATTTCTCACCGAACAGCGCGTCGACATCGTCCACGCCCGCTCGCGCGTCCCCGCGTGGATCGCGTATCTCGCCTGGCGGCGCATGGACCCGGCAACGCGGCCACGCTTCGTCACCACGGTGCATGGCCTGTACGGCGTCAACCGCTACAGCCGCATCATGACGCGCGGCGAGATCGTGATCGCCGTATCGGAGACGGTCCGCGACTACATCCTTAAGAACTACCCCGACACGCCCCCCGAGCACATTCACGTCATCCATCGCGGCGTCGACGGCAGCGCCTATCCATACCACTGGAAGCCCGACGTCATGTGGCAGCAGGCGTTCTTCGCGCAGTTCCCCAATGCCGCCGGCAGGACGCTCGTCACTCTGCCCGGCCGCATCACCCGCCTCAAGGGGCACGAGAATTTCATCGAGATCGTCGCAAGGCTGAAACGGCAAGGCCTGCCCGTGCATGGCATCATTGCCGGCGGTGCGTCCACGTCCAAGAAGCGCTACCTGCAAAAGCTGCGCTACCGCGTGCGCAGCATGGGGCTGGAAACCGACATCACGTTCACCGGCCAGCGCGACGACCTGAAAAACATCCTTGCCATTTCAAATCTGGTGCTGTCGCTTTCCACCCAGCCCGAGTCCTTCGGCCGCACCACGCTCGAGGCACTGCGGCTAGGCATTCCCACGGCGGGATACGATCATGGCGGCGTGGGGGAAATTCTGCGCGCCGTCTATCCGGCAGGGCTGCTGGCGCCCGGCGACCTCAATGTCGCCGTGCGCCGGCTCGCAGAGATGATTACGAACGCCCCGACAGTGCCGGCAGGCGAGCATTTTCCGCTGCATACCATGCTCCATCGCACCGTCGAGCTTTACGCGATCATTGCGCGCGTGGCGCGGAACACCTTGCCGAGCGATCCACCCGATCCGGTTCCCGGTCCGAATATGCGATGATATGCAGCGACGAACCGCCGCCCGATGCGGTCGGGTCGGCGCATACCGCCATTCTCTGAGCCTCTCATTGTGCAGGACGACACATGACAAACCCGACAACACGCCCCCTGATGATCGAGGTTGGCGCCGGTGAACTCATCGACAAGATCACGATCCTCAAGATCAAGGCAACCCGCATGACCGATTCCGCGAAGCTCCGCAACGTCCGTCATGAGCTTGACGCACTCAATCGCGTACGTTCCGGACACCTCGCACAATCGGATGCCCTCGATCATCTGGAGGGCGGATTGCGCGAGGTCAACGAGGCGCTGTGGGTCATCGAGGACGACATCCGCGCATGCGAGGCGGCCCGCGATTTCGGCCCCCGTTTCATCGAGCTCGCACGATCGGTCTATATCCAGAACGACAGGCGCGCAACGCTCAAGAAGTCGATCAACGAGCTATGCGGCTCCAGCATCATCGAGGAAAAATCCTACACGGAGTTTTCCTGAATGGGAGGCAGTCTGGTGCTGATTACATCCAGAACGGCCTCGACCGACAGTGCCGCAAGGTCCGCGACCTCGATAGCCTCGAACTGCCCACGGCGAATTCCAGTGCGTGCCGCCGAGGTATGGGGCCCGAAAAGTGCCACACCCGGTATGCCCAGACACGATGCAACATGGCTTGGGCCAGTGTCGTTTCCGACGACGTAATAGGCACCCCTCAGAACCCCGGCCAGTTCAAACCAGTCAAGAAACCCGCGCGGTCCCAACAGCGTGTGGCCAGGAATATCACGGGCGAGATCGATCTCGTCAGGTCCCGGTGCCGTGACCACATCATACCCGCGTTCCAGGAGCGCCGCGGCGAGTTTGTCGTAATAGGGCCACCGCTTGTGCGGATGGCGCGCAGAACAGCCAGGGATAAGCACGACATAGGGCGTGCGCACCTGCTCCCGCCCAAGAAACCCAGACATATCGTCCGCCATCCACGTCACGTCGGGCACCAGGCAATGATTGACAGGCACGCCTGAATTCTTCAACTGAAACGCCAGCCCCTCCAGACCAGATTGTGGGCGCTCGCCCTTTGTCTTTCCACTCCAGATTACATCGCGCAGTATCAACGCACGATAAAGCGCAGTACGATCCTGCCTCTGCAGATCATAGACATGGGTAAAGCGCTCTTTGCGGAGTGTTGCGGCCAGCTCGATCCAGACACCAATTTTCCATGGCGGGGCACGGCGATCGACAAGCACGCGATCGACATGCGGGCAGCGGCTCATTAGTTTGCGAAATGGTGAAGTCGTAAGAAGAATGATTTCCGCCTGCGGATGGAAAGCGCGAATATCGCGCAGCGCACCGTCCGCCTGAACGATATCGCCAAAGGCGCCCAACTTGATGACGAGAACTTTCTCGATTGCATCGCGCATCGCTCATCCTGGACTCAACTGACCCGCTTGCCGAAAAGTGAACGCACGCGAACATACAGCTTTTCAATCCCATGCGCAAAGGCTCCAAACGCATGGCGCCTGCGCCATGCATGGCGCCCCAGGATCGATGCGCCCTCCCCGATGGACGCCGGTTCCAGATCGCTGGCCGATATGATCCGGCAAGCCACAGCGAAAACATTCTGCTCTTCGAGCACACGACGGCGCGCCTCGTCGATTGCAGGTAGCCGTGCACTCCATTCGTCGTTGGCGATGGCCTCGCGAATTCGGGCCGCCGTGCCCACAGGGTCTCCGATATCGATGGGGACAAAGCTCTCCACCGGAAAATAATCCGCAGCATTCGGTGCCCCGGCATAGAAAGGCAAACAACGTGCAAGGAACGCGTCGGTGAGCTTTTCGGTGATGTGATGCGGACCAACGTGGTTTTCGACCGACAGATGATAGCGAAACGGCGTCAGCGCCTCGGCCTTGTCATCCACTGGCCGCTCGATCCGCCCGAAAACCACCATCTCGGGCAGTTCCCGGCGCAGGATCTCGATGAACCTGAAGCGCTGCGCATGCAGCGTGTGATGCTGACGTTTGGATGAGTGAACGACCGAAATGGCGTGCGCTTTATCCTGGGAGTGCGGCCCTCGGAGAAGGTCGCCGCGGCTCATCCAGGTGTCCGTCCCGCTGCCGAAGAACCAGTGGTTCGCCGTCTGCTGGAAATATCTTCGTGCGTGTGGCAAGGCCCAGGCAGGCTGGTTGGTGAGCACATGGCCGAACTGGGCGGCGAAGGCGCGCCCGTATGTCTTGATCGAAGCCGGCTCCGTCGTGATGAGAAGCGTCCTGTCACGGGGGCACGCGAGAAGTTCTGCCGCCGTGCCGCGCGTCTGTCCAGCCCCTGGCGCGATATCGTCGTATACGATTAGCCAATCGTAGTCGCGGTTGTTGCGGTCGAAGACGAATTCGCACCCCCCCCAGCTTCCGTTTTCATCCGGGAAGTAGCGAACCCACTCACGCGAGTCGAAGCGGCTGATGAACTTGACGCGCACGGCGTGTCGTGTTGAAGCTGTCATGGCCCGTGCCGGCCACCGACCGGCAGTAATTTTTCCCTGAAATGTCCGCTGCAGAGTCTCGCTCACGCCGCACGAAGGAATGGTATAAGGTTTGCTGCGTAAAATGTTTCCCGTTTTCCTTCTGGCACTGGGGTGACGCCGCACATCCGGCGACAGCCGCATGATTTTCATGATGGGTCACCCTCACATCCCTCGCGCTCGTCCCAGCCGGGGAGTGCAGCCTTGGGATTATGCACGACAGAAAGCTTTGCAGGTGGAGAGGATAGACGTGCCCGAAGTAATTTGGTGGGGTCGGTTCGATCCGGGTTATTCCCGGAACCGCATCGTTCTCAAGTCGTTTGCCGATCTCGGCTGGACGATCCGGCAATTTCGTCCCGCTGTTGCCGCAGTTGCAGACTGGGAAGCGCGCATACGCCGGCTTCCGCGTCCCAATCTGGTATGGGTTCCTTGTTTCAGGCAGCGCGATTTGCCGGCCGCCAGCCGCTGGGCACGTACACATGGTGTCCCGCTGATCTTCGATCCGCTCATATCGGCTTACGACAAGCAGGTCGATGAACGAAGAAAACTGTCCCCCTCCGACTTTCGGGCACGTCGTTTGAAGGCCTGGGAAAGCTCGCTGTTCCAGCGTGCGGATCGAATCATCGCCGACACGCCGGCGCACGCCAAATACTTCAGAGAAGTGCTTGGTGTTGCGGAGGAGAAAATACAGGTGATTTACGTAGGTGCCGAAGCGGCACTTTTCAATCCAGTCCCCCCGCTATCCGGCGATCGGCGCGTCGAAGTTCTGTTTTACGGAAGTTTCATTCCACTGCAAGGGCCCGAGGTTGTCGTTGAAGCCGCAAGACGTTACCAAGGGCCTCCCGCACGATGGGTCCTGCTCGGCCAGGGTCCCCTGCGTTCTACGTGCGAAGCGCAGGCCAAGGGTGTGGCCAATATCACATTCGAAGATTGGGTGCCGTATGCTCAACTACCGGCCCGCATTCACCAAGCCGACATTCTTCTCGGCATTTTCGGCACCACACCGAAGGCAAACCGCGTCATCCCGAACAAGGTTTTTCAGTCCCTGGCCTGCGGACGGGTTGTCGTGACACGCTCGGCAGACGCGTATTCCGCGGCGCTCTGCGAAAAACGCGACAGCGGCCTGGTCTGGGTGCCGGCCGGTACTGCGCAATCTCTTGCCGAAGCGGTCGCCGCACTGGCCAGCGACCGTGGCAAATTGAGCCAACTGAGTAAAGCCGCCACAACTACCAGCCAGCAGCATTTTTCTGAAAACATCGTGCGCATGCAATTGCACGACACCCTGCGAGGATTAGTTGCACATGAATGACACTGTCATGTTCCCTGGCCACCTCGACCCGCAGCCATGCGTTCTGTAACGATGGCCGTCAGTCCCACCCAGCCCGGCCTGACCTGGGTTCTATTTGCATGTTTCGTGCTATTCCCGTTCAAGCGATCCGCCGAACTGCCGTTATTGATCATGGCCGTCGGAGGCGTCATTCTTATCTGGAAAAACCATCGCATATTGTGCCGCACATCATCGGCGAAGGTCTTCACCGCGCTGTTTGCCTGTATCTGGCTGCCCATCGTGACATCTTTGCCTGACAGCTATGGCCCGAGCAAATCCATAGGAACGGCGCTTTCGTTCGTCCGGCTATATCTCGCAGGGATTTACGTCATCTGGATCCTGAGTCAAGAACGTCAGGCCAATTTTTTTGCCAGGCTTCTCGCAATCCTTGCAGCAATCTGGGTGGCCGATGCACTCATCCAGGCGCTTACCGGGACGAACCTGCTCGGCTTTTCACCAGCAGGCACCCGAATCAACGGATTTTTTGGCGAAACCAATCCAAAATTGGGCAACGCCCTGCCGGTTATCGCTCCATTCTTGATCCTGTCTCTTCGCGAACGGCCCGTTCTGATGCTTGTCGCTGCCATCATAACGGGAGCCGTTGTCATTCTGGCAGGAAGCCGCGGTGGTTGGGTGAGCTACGGGGTGGTCTGCATCTGGTTAATCTTTTCAGAGACACAAAGACGCTGCGTGCCACTTCGGAATACGGCCATGGTCGCCCTGCTCGCAGCACTCATCGGATCTCTTGCGGTACTTCAATTTCCCGCCGCTCAACAACGTCTGGATCAAACCTTGCTCCTCTTTTCCGGTGACGAAGAAAAAGTGGATCAGGCGCTCTCCAATCGGTGGACCTTATGGAAAGGGGTTGCCACCATGGTCGAAGCTCATCCAGTCAATGGGGTAGGCGCACGCGCCTTCCGCTATGCCTATCCTCGATTTTCGCCGCCCGATGACCCGTTCATCTCGCACGAGCAGCAGTCCCAACGGAAAACGGGAGCATTCTATGCGCACCAGATTGCCGCCGAGGTCCTGACCGAAACCGGTGCAATCGGTTTGACCGGTCTCGGTCTGTTCTACTGGTTGCTCATCCGCAACTGGTGGCGCGCTGAAGCACAGATCAGAACCCGTACATTACCCTTCGCAATGGGTTTGCTAGCCTGGGTTTTTCCGTTCAACACTCACCCCTCATTCTATTCTGCCCAATGGTCCATCATGATTTGGCTGATGATCGCAATGTGGTGTGCCATTCTATTTCCACTGACGGACAAACCACATCACGCCAGCGCCTGACCATAGCGTTCCTGCCGATGCTCAGGCACGTCGGGCATATGAATATCGTATTCCGGCACCCACGCCTTCAACTGTTTCTTGACGGTGAACTCGTCATGGTGTTCCGCACTCGTCATCCATGCCATGCATTGGCCATACCATGCCACGTCTCCGGCGCGCGCCAAGGCCACTCGCAACTTGGGGTGGGGTGTCGGCTGCGTGGTTTCCTCGTCGGCGAGCAACTCCTCGTAAAGTTTCTCACCCGGCCGCAGGCCGGTATATTCGATGCGCATGCTGTTCTCGTCCATGCCAGACAGCTGGACCATCAGCCTTGCCAGCTCGGCGATTTTTACCGGTTCGCCCATGTCGAGCACGAAGATCTCCCCGCCCTTGCCCATGAGGCCCGCCTGCAGCACGAGCTGCGCGGCTTCCGACAGCGACATGAAGTAGCGGGTGATGTCCGGATGGGTGACGGTCACAGGACCGCCCGCCTCGATCTGTTTCTGAAATTTTGGAATAACACTGCCGGACGAACCCAAAACATTGCCAAAGCGCACTGAAATGAAGCGCGTGTCATCCGGTCGTTGCATCGCCTGGCAAATCATCTCCGCAAGTCGCTTGCTGGCGCCCATCACGCTGGTTGGATTCACCGCCTTGTCAGTGGAGATCATTACAAACTTATCCACTCCGTTGGCCTGAGCAGCCGCAGCGACGATCTGGGTGCCCAACACGTTATTGCGTACCGCCTCCCACGCATTGCTTGTCTCCATCAGCGGCACATGCTTGTAGGCTGCAGCATGGAACACGACGGCAGGGCGCTCTCCCATCATGATCTCATTGACCCGCTCGGCGTCCTTGATGTCGCCAATCACCGGCTCCATGCCAAGGTCGGGAAAACGTTGCGCCAATTCCTGTTCCAGGGCGTACAAGGCCAGTTCGGACAGCTCGAAGAGCACCAACTTCTTCGGTGCAAAACGAGCAATCTGGCGACACAGCTCCGAACCAATCGAGCCTCCCGCTCCGGTCACCATCACGACCTGCCCCGTCAACAACCGATGCAGGCCACTGTTGTCGAGCCTGACGGGATCGCGCCCCAGCAGATCATCGAGTTCAATCCGTCGCAGGCTCGACACGGACACCCTGCCTGCGACCAGATCTTCGAGGGAGGGGACGGTGAGAACATTGAGCCCCGCTCCAGTGCAAATATCGGTGACCATCTTCCGAACACCATGGTCTGCCGACGGCAGCGCCAGCACAACGTCATCGACATTCATGCGGCGCGCGAAGCTGGCGATGTCCTCCAGCGTTCCCAGAACGGGGATGCCTTGCACGAGGCGCCCCTGCTTTTCGCGGCTGTCGTCCAGCAGCCCCACCACATGAAAGCCCGCCGGGTTGCGTGCCAATTCACGGAGCAGGAAATCCGCCGCAGATCCGGCGCCCGCAACCAGAACGGGCCGGCTGCCCGGATGCACGATGCTGGCAAGCTTGTGTTCCTTCCACGCCCGGTAGGCCAGTCTGCTGCCCCCCATCATCAGCAACAGCAATATGGGATCAAGTATCAGTACGGAATGAGGAATCCGGCTGCCGTAACGGAGCAGCGCAAGGATGGCCGGCACCGACACCGCAGCGATGGCCACCGCCTTCATGATGCGCTTGAGGTCGGGCAGGCTGGCGAAACGCCAAATCCCCCGATAGAGGCCAAAATGCCAGAAAATGAGCGCCTGCACCGGAACCACCCAGATCAATGTCGAAAGAGCGCGGGACATCAGTTCCGAAGGAATCGCCAGATTGGAATGCAGCCAATACGCCCCCACCCAGGCCAATATGGCCATGAGAATGTCGTAGAGAATAATGGCAAGAGTACGGGAGCTGATCATCGTTGGAAATGCCGCCACCGGTAGTCGATGCCAAGAAAAATCGCGAGATGGAGCAATACCGCGGTCAGAATCGACCCATTCGAATACTCCGGACGGAGATGTTGCGCAAACGCCAGCGCAGCCATGGCGAGCATGAGTCCATACGCTGCCCACGCGAGCTGTCGATGCGTGGCGCCCATCATCACGACGCGCTGATAGTAATGCGAACGATGCGCTTGGCCGATATTTTCGCGCTTGAGCGCACGTCTGACAAGCGTGACGCTGGCATCGGCGACGAAAGGCAGGAAGACGAGCAGCGGAAGCGGCCACGACCAGATCCCGCGTTGCACGCCCAGCATGCCGATTGCCGCAGCGAGGAATCCGAGGGGAATCGAGCCAACGTCACCCATGAAAAGTCGTGCGGGTGGGAAATTGAAGCGCAGAAAAGCCAGTGAGGCGCCTGCTAGCGCGCCACAAAAGGCCGCCACCGCCTGCGCGCCCGCCATCCATGCGACGAATGCGAACGCGCCAAAGCCGATTGTCGCCATACCGCCTGCCAAACCATCTGCACCATCCATGAAATTATAAAGATTAGTCGCCCAAGCGGCCACCAACACCGTAAACACGAGCCACCCACCGGCAACACCCAGCGCGGTCATGCAAAGCGCGGCCGTGGCACAGTGTGCGAAAAGACGAACACGCACGGAAAGCCCCCGCATGTCGTCGATGAGCGACACCACGGCCAACGCGAGTGCCCCTCCGGTTATCACCAGGAGCGTGTCGTCAGCGAGCCATAAGGAAGCGACTGCCAGCGCCACCATGATTCCCAACCCCCCAACACGCGGGGTCGGCCGTTCATGCAGAGAACGTTCGTTCGGGCGATCCATCGGCAGGTGCGCACGATTCCTCAGCAAGTACGCCAGCACACCCCAGCACACGGCAAATGCGACAACAGGCACTGCGCCGTTCATGCCGATGCCGCCACGGTTGCAGCCAGCCCCACGTTCATCGAGTAAGGCGGAAGCCACCCGAGCTGCGAACGGATGGCAGAGCTGTCCACGTAAAGGGAACCCATCAGGCGGTTGAGCTCTGCCGTCCTCCCGAGCAGCCGACCCATCGCCTGGAGCATCCACGGCGGCACCGAAAACAGGCGTGCCGGGCGGCCCATCGCCTGTGCCAGCGCGCGAATCAGTTGCGGCGTCGAAACCGCCCTGCCATCGTCGAGCAGAAAAGTCCGGCCGGCGGCGTCGGGATGCTCCAGGCACAGACGAAGCGCATCCGTAAGATTGCCAAGGTAGAGCAGACTGCGATGGTTGTGGATCGCGTCCAGGGGCAACGGCCACCCCCGTTCGATTGCGTGTATCAGTTGCAGGAAGTTTGCCCTGACTCCCGGCCCGTACACCAGAGGCGGCCGAAGAACGACGATCTCCAGGCCGGTTTCCCTCGAGATCCGATGCAAGCCCTGTTCAGCCTCCCATTTGGACATGGCGTAAACGCCCACCGGCGCCGGCACGTCCGTCTCGCGGTAGGGCTGAGAGCTTCCCTCGCCGTTGACCTTGACCGTGCTCACGAAGACGAAGCGTTTCACACCAGCTTGTGCAGCCTGCCTGGCAAGACTGAGCGTCGCTTCGGTATTGATCTGCCGATAGACCGGCAAATCTCCGGCATCGCGTGCCGACGTGTCGTGTACACGCGCGGCCAGATGAATGATGCCGTCGCAGCCCGACAAGATGGCGCGCCAGTCAGTAACGGACCCGATATCCCCGACCACCGCCTCATCCGGCAGACCCACGCTGTTTCGCACCACGGGCGTGACCCGATGGTGCGATTGCACCAGGCCCTCGCACAAGGCGCGACCGACAAATCCGGCCGCACCCGTGACCGCCACCTGCAAGCCCTGCAATGTGTTCATGAAGCACGTACCGCCCTGGGTGAACGCAACGCATATTTCCAGAAATAGCGCATCATGCTGCGCGCATGCCAGCGCATGAACTGCAAATTGTGTCGACTCGTGCGGCGCGCATTGTGAAACGCCTGCGTCTTGGGGCACGCGAGGACCTGTTGCCCAGCCAGCCCAAGCCGCATGCAGAGATCAACATCCTCGTAATACAGAAAGAAAGCTTCGTCGAAGCCTCCAACGCAGGCGAAGCTTTCAGAGCGAAGCAACATGAACATCCCACCCACCCAATCCGCGACGAATGTTTCATCATCCAGATGAAAGGAATAACGGCCATCACCCAGCCCTGCCATTTTCCCGGCCAACGAAGGCAGTGTCGGAAAATGACGGATGCTGTCCTCGATCCTGCCGTCCATCGTCAGTACCGCGGGCGCGATTACCGCTCCGCCGAGCCGGGAAGCTTCCTTTATCAGCACTGGAAATGGGTTCTGTAAAATCCGGATATCGGGGTTCATGACACAAAACCATTCACCCGTTGCCCGTTGAAAAGCAGCGTTATGGTTTGCGCCGAACCCTCTAGGCAGCGAATTCCGTATTATTGTCAACGGGTATTCAAAATCCGCTGCGCTGAACGGCAGATCTTCGGAGACATTGAGCGTCAGAAAAACCTCGGCAGACGCGGATTCAAGCAAGAGCGAGAGATCCTGAAGAATCTGTCGAACCAGTTGTCCCTGGCCGTGGCTAACAATGGAAATGGAAATCATCAGAGGCAGAGGGATCGCTCTCCAATTGGGAGGGGGTTCCCGGTAAGCAGTTCGGGATCATGCGAACTGGCCGCCTCCCGCAGGGCCGACCATGCCTATGGCGCAGCCTGAAAAATCCCCGATACGGCTGGCACAGGAAAATAACACCACCTCACGCGAATTGAATACATACCTTTCCGCTCCAGGAAATCATGGGGTTAACGCCTCATTTCTCGTTGCGACCGCAAACGCATCCACTACCGGCTGAATCGCCTCCCGTTTGAGTTTCAAAGCCGCCTGATTCACCACCAGCCTCGAGCTGATGTCGCCGATGTGCTCGACGGCGACCAAGCCGTTGGCCCTGAGCGTTCCGCCGGTGGAGACGAGGTCGACAATGACGTCGGACAGGCCGACCAAGGGAGCAAGTTCCATTGAGCCGTACAACTTGATGAGGTTGATGTGCACGCCCTTGGCGGCAAAGTGTTCGCGGGCGGCGTTGACGTATTTGGTGGCGACGCGAATGCGCGCACCCTGCTTCACCTGTCCGGCATAGTCGTAGCCCTCGCGCACCGCGACCATCATGCGGCATGTGGCGATCCTGAGGTCGAGCGGCTGATACAGGCCGTTTCCACCGTGCTCGTTCAACACATCCTTGCCGGCGACACCAAGGTCCGCCGCGCCGTACTGCACATAGGTCGGCACATCACTCGCACGCACGATGATGAGGCGCACATCGTCGCGGTTGGTGCCGATGATGAGCTTGCGCGAGGACTCTGGATTCTCTGACGGCGCGATACCTGCCGCAGCCAGCAGGGGCAAGGTTTCTTCGAAGATGCGGCCTTTTGACAGGGCGACGGTGATGCCGGTATGGGTCATGTTCTCGCGCTCAGTGCACCCGTTTGATGCGCGCACCCAGCTGGGTAAGTTTTTCCTCGATGCGTTCGTAGCCTCGATCAAGGTGGTAGATGCGCTCGATGGTGGTCTCTCCTGCCGCGACGAGGCCGGCCAGCACCAAGCAGGCAGAGGCGCGCAGGTCGGTCGCCATGACGGTGGCGCCGTCCAGCCGCGGCACCCCGCGCACCAGCGCGGTGTGGCCGGAGACCTCGATGTTGGCGCCGAGACGGCGCAACTCCTGCACATGCATGAAGCGGTTTTCGAAAATGGTCTCGGTGATGCTGGCAGCGCCTTCGGCGATGGTGTTCAGCGCCATGAACTGCGCCTGCATGTCGGTCGGGAAGGCCGGGTGTGGTGCGGTGCGCACGTCGACGGATTGAAGTTTGCCGTCGGACTCGACCTCGATCCAGTCTGGCCCCACCTCGACTTTCGCACCGGCTTCGCGCAGTTTGGCGATCACGGCGTCGAGGGTGTCGGGCTGGGTGTGCGTGACGCGCACGCGCCCGCCGGTCATCGCGGCCGCGACGAGGAAAGTACCGGTCTCGATGCGGTCGGCCATGACCGCATAGTCGGCGCCGTGCAGTTTTTCGACGCCATGGACGGTGACGACGTCGCTGCCCGCGCCCTCGATCTTCGCACCCATGGCGACGAGGCAGCGCGCGAGGTCGACGACTTCCGGCTCGCGCGCGGCGTTCTCCAGCACGGTGGTGCCGTCGGCCAGCGTGGCCGCCATCATGAGGTTTTCGGTGCCAGTGACGGTGACCATGTCCATGACGATGCGCGCACCCTTGAGGCGCTTGCAGCGGGCGTGGATGTAGCCGTGCTCGATGGTGATCTCGGCACCCATGGCCTGCAGGCCCTTGATGTGCAGATCGACCGGGCGCGAGCCGATCGCACAGCCGCCGGGCAGCGAAACGCGGGCATCCCCGAAGCGCGCCAGCGTGGGGCCCAGCACGAGAATGGCAGCGCGCATGGTCTTCACCATGTCATACGGTGCCTCCTTGTGCGGGATGGATTCCCCGGACAGGGTGACCTGGTTGCGGTCGTCCAGCGTCACGCGCACGCCCATGTGGCCCAACAGCGCGAGCATGGTGCTAATGTCCTTGAGGTGCGGCACATTGGCAAGCCCGAGCGCATCGGCGGTGAGCAGGCTGGCGGTGAGGATGGGCAGCGCCGCATTCTTCGCGCCGGAAATGCGGACTTCGCCGGAAAGCGGGTTACCGCCGTGGATGACGAGCGAATCCATTCAGCGACTGGCCCAGTCCTCAGGCGTGTAGGTCTTCATCGACAATGCGTGGATCTGCGCGTGCATGCGCGTGCCGAGCGCATCGTAGACAAGGCGGTGCTGCTGCACCATGTTCTTCCCGGCAAAGGCGGGGCTGACGATAACCGCCTGGAAATGCTGGCCGTCACCGTCCAGTTCGATGTGATCGCAGGAGAGCTTTTCGGTGATCCAGCCCTTGATGTCGTCGGGAGTAACCATGCGCGTCGTGCCTCGCTTTGTTGCCGGCGCCCCCAGCGGGAGCTAGTGCCTGAGTTTGTAGCCGCTTCGCAGCAGCATGAGGGAAAACGCGGATATTGCCACAAAGCTGCCCCCGGCGACCAGCAGGCCGAACCAGGGATCGGCATCGGCCTGGCCGATGAAGGCGTAGCGAAAGCCATCGATCAGGTAGAACACGGGGTTGAAGCGCGACACCGCCTGCCAGAAGGACGGCAGCGAATGGATCGAGTAGAACACGCCCGACAGGAAGGTAAGCGGCAGAATCAGGAAGTTCTGGAACGCGGCGAGCTGATCGTATTTCTCCGCCCAGATGCCGGCGACGATGCCGACGGCGCCGAGGTTGGTGCAGGCGAGGAGCGCGAACGCCAGCAACCACCCCGGGTGTGGAACCTGCCACGGCGCAAACCACAGCGCCACCACCCACACGCCGGCGCCCACCACCAGACCGCGGACGACCGCGGCCCCCAGATAAGCGAGAAAGAATTCCAGATACGAAAGCGGCGGCAGCAGGACGAACACGATGTTGCCCTGCATTTTCGACTGGATGAGGCTGGACGAGCTGTTGGCAAAGGCGTTCTGCAGCATGCTCATCATCACCAGCCCCGGCACCAGGAAGCCGGAGTAGGCGACGCCCGGAAACGGCTGCACATGGTCTTCCAGAACGTGGGAAAAAATCAGGAGGTAGAGCAGCGCGGTGACCACGGGGGCAACGACGGTCTGCACCACGACCTTCCAGAAACGCAACAGTTCCTTGTGGAAGAGTGCAGGAAATCCGCCCATTTACGCCTTGGCACCATAAAGATCCGCGGAAACGGTGCACTCGCCGCGACTGACTCCGCCGTGCAACTGCGCACCTTCGGACCGAGGGCAGCACCTCGTGCAACAGCGTGCGAGTTGTCTCATGTACGCCCCATGATGTCAGTGAAGACATCCTCCAGATCGGGCTCTTGCAAACGCAGTTCCTGCACACGCAAGCCGGCCGCACGCAAATCTGCGAGCAGGCTTTCCAGCTCGACGTAGTCGCCGAAGTTGACACGCCAGACGCCGTCGTCGTCACGCTGCATGCGTTCCTGCCAGACGGTCGGCACCGTGTCGGCATTGAGGCGCAGTTGCGCACAATGTTCGTGCGTCCGGCGCAGCAGGTTGCGTGTGGTGTCGCAGGCGACGATGCGGCCGCTTTTCAGCATGGCGATGCGGCCACACAGGGCCTGAGCCTCTTCCAGGTAGTGCGTGGTCAGCAGAATGGTGTGACCCTCGCGGTTGAGGCGGCTGATGAACGCCCACAACGAGCGGCGCAGGTCAACGTCGACACCGGCGGTCGGCTCGTCGAGCACGATCACGGGAGGCTTGTGCACCAGGGCCTGCGCCACCAGCAGGCGCCGCTTCATGCCACCGGAGAGATCCTGGGTACCTTTGTCCGCATGCGGCGTCAGCGCGAGATGATGCATGATTTCCTCGATCCAGTCGTCGTTGCGACGCAGACCAAAATATCCGGACTGGATACGCAAGGTTTCGCGCACGTTGAAGAAGGGATCGTAGACCAGTTCCTGCGGCACCACGCCAAGCGCGCGGCGTGCGGCACGGTAATCGCGCACGACGTCGTGGCCCATGACCGCGGCGATCCCCGCATCGGCGCGCGCGAGTCCCGCGAGGATGGAGATCAGCGTGGTCTTGCCCGCTCCATTGGGGCCCAGCAGGCCGAAGAACTCGCCAGGCTGGAGGTCGAGCGAGACACCGTCCAATGCCTGCGTGGTACGGAAGCGCTTGCGCAGGCCCTCGACACGGATCGCTGGCGGTGCGTTCATGCGGGCAGGAGGTCGGGCACTCCGTAGAGGTCGGCCAGCGTGGCGAAACTGGCAGGTAGCCCGCTACAGGTGAGTTTGCCGTGGTTCTGGCGCATGGCGCTGAACACCAGCGCGAGCGCGGCGGAATCTGCACGCTCGACGGCAGCGAAGTCCAGCACGTCGATCCCGGCGACGAGCTGTGGCCGCAATTCGCGCAACAGGCCGCCGACCGTATCGACAGTCACCGTGCCCTCGATGCGGCAACGCCCACCCTCGCAGCGAATCACGAGCCGGAAGGCGCCGCGGGTTTGCCCGATGCGGCGCGGGCGGACTGGGCGGAGAGGGTCTTGATGAGGCCGTCCATGCCCTGCTGGCGGATGGTGTTCGAGAACGACGCGCGGTAGTTGGTTACCAGGCTCACGCTGTCGATCGTGACATCGTAGACCTTCCAGCCAAAGTCCGTCTTGTACATGCTGTAGTCGATGGGAATCGGCTGGCCACCGGGCTGGCGGATTTCCGAGCGCACGGTGACATCGGTGGCGTCGGGCTTCATCACCAGCGGCTTGAATTCGACGCTCTGGTTGGAAAACGCGGTCAGCGACGCCGAATAGGTGCGTACCAGCAGGTTGCGGAACTCGGCGACGAGCGCCTGTTTCTGCTGTGGCGTGGCGCGCGGCCAGTGCTTGCCGATCACCAGTTGGGTCATGCGGTTGAAGTCGAAATGCGGCAGCACCTTGGCTTCGACCAGTTGCAGCACCTTGGCAGAATTGCCGCTCTGGATGTCCTTGTCCTGCTTGAGAAGCGCCAGCACGTCCTGCGTCGTGGTGCGTGCCAGCACATCGGGCGGGGTGTTGTTGTCGGCCTGCGCCGCTGCGGCGCCGAAGATCAGCGCCAGCGCTAGAAGGAAAGAGCGCAACATAATGATGGAAGTCCCTGTGTTCGGATTGTCGTCAGATAGACGCCCGCAAGTCAGCGGAGTTCACCCGATAGTCGCGCCAGCTGGGCGACGTTCATGTTGTAGTCGTTGATCGTGCGCAAGTATTCGGTCTGCGTCAGAACGTAGCTCTTCATCGCATCGGCAACCTTGTCCGCGCCTTCGAGGCCGGCGGAGAAGTCGGCCAGCGTGGCCACCATCCAGCGCCGCGCCGCGGCAGCGCCCTCGGCCAGGTCGCGCTGCGCCTCGTAGTTGGCCTGGGCGTTGGCATAGGCTTCGCTGACCTCATAGGGAATGCCGGCGAGCGCGAATGCTTTCTTGTGGTTGAGC
This sequence comes from Thiobacillus sp., assembly GCA_024709165.1. Classification (GTDB taxonomy): domain Bacteria; phylum Pseudomonadota; class Gammaproteobacteria; order Burkholderiales; family Thiobacillaceae; genus Thiobacillus. The sequence goes on from JANJXF010000142.1 coordinate 51,983, forward strand.
GCTTCGAGCTCGGCCTGCGCCTGCTCGACGCGTGCACTGGCCGCGCCAAACACGCTGTCCCATTTCACCCCCACCACCGGCGTCAGGCCCGCGCTGTTGAAGGGATCGTAGAGATAGGGGTTGTCGAGCCGCTCGCGCCGCGAGGCGTAGTTGGCCTGGCCCACCACGCCGGCGTACACGTCGGGCATGCGGTCGGCCTTCTTCGCGTCGAGCAGCGCGCGGCGGGTACGCAGACCGGCCTCGAGCTGCTGCATTTCGGCACGTTCCTGCAGCGCGCGCGACTGGAATTCCGCTAGCTCGACCTGCGGGAAGGGCACGGGCTCGATGCGGGCATCGGCCACCGCAAACTGGGATTTGAGTCCCGCGCCGGTCAGCACCCTGAGGCCGTCGAGGCTGATCTTCTCGACCGCGCGCGCCTGGTAGGTGTACTTGGCGAGCAGACCGCGCGCTGTCTGCAGCGCATACAGGTCGGACTGGCGCGATTCGCCGGTTTCTTCCTTCAGGTTGCGTTCGACCGAGGCAATGGCATTGTTCAACCTCGCCTGCATGTCCTCCATGAACACACGGATGTCGCGCGCGGTAAGGTAGCCGAAATAGGCACGCTTGGTGTCGTAGACGATATCGCTGCGGGTCTGCTTGAGTTCACCGCGCTTGAGATCGACATTGCCCTGCGCCGCCTCGCCATAGCGCTCCACCTTGCCAAAGGTATACAGCGGTTTGATGAGGGCAAAATCGAGGTGAGTCCAGTCGGAGACGCCATCGAGCTTATCGCCATCCGCGCGTGGTGTGGTTCCCGAAAAAGCGCCGCCCTGATAGAAGCCGCCCTCGGCCTCGGGTGCCAGGCCGATGAAGGCGTTGGCGCTGATGCGCCAGCCAGCGTTACCCTTGACTTCGTTCATGAGTCCGCGCGCCGCCTCGACGACCTGTTCGCGCTCCTTGATGCGCGGATCGGCCGCAAGGCTCATCTCGACCGCCTGCGGCAGAGTGATCGTCTCCGCGTGCGTGGGCAGTGTCGCCAGCACGAGACCCGCTGCCATCAGTACCCGGGTAAGCGCGTGGGGTTTCATTGGGGTGTTCCTTCCTGAGCCTTGCCGTAAATGAACTGCCCGATCAGATTTTCCAGCACCACCGCTGACTGGGTGAGGGTGATGCGATCCTTGTCCTTCAGTTTCTGCTCGTCGCCGCCCGCTTCGAGGCCGATGTACTGTTCGCCGAGCAGGCCCGATGTCATGATCGCGGCGGAGGTGTCCATGGGGAAAGCATAGCGCTTGTCGATGCGCAGTGTTACCGCAGCCTCGTAGGTTTCGTTGTCGAAACGGATGTCGGCCACCCGCCCCACCACCACGCCAGCGCTCTTCACCGGGGCGCGCGGCTTCAACCCGCCGATATTGTCGAAGCGCGCGATGATTTCATAGCTGTCAGCCGTTTTTACGGTATTCATGCTGCCGACCTTGAGCGCCAGGAACAGCAGCGAGACGATACCGGCGATGACGAATAATCCCACCCAGAGGTCGAGTACGGTTCTGTTCATTGTCAGTTGATTCCCCGGAACATGAATGCGGTCAGGGCGAAATCCAGCGCCAGCACGGCGAGGCTGGAGGTCACCACAGTGCGCGTGGTGGCGCCGGATACGCCTTCTGCGGTCGGCGGCGCGTCGTAGCCCTCGAACAGGGCGATGGTGGTGATGGCGATGCCGAACACCACACTCTTGATGACGCCGTTCAGGATGTCCTGCTCGAAATCGACCGCGCCCTGCATCTGCGACCAGAACGAGCCTTCGTCGACGCCGATCAGGTGCACGCCGACGAGATAACCGCCGAAAATGCCCATCGCAGAGAACAGCGCAGCCAGCACGGGCATCGAGATGACCCCCGCCCAGAAGCGCGGTGCGACCACGCGCGCGATCGGATCGACCGCCATCATTTCCATCGCGGAGAGCTGCTCGGTCGCTTTCATCAGGCCGATCTCCGCGGTGATTGCCGAACCGGCCCGGCTGGCGAACAGGAGTCCCGCGAGAACCGGCCCCAGTTCACGCACCAGCGACAGCGCCACCAGCGTACCCAGCGCCGATTCCGAGCCGTAGCGCTGCAGCGTCTCGTAGCCTTGCAGGCCGAGCACCATGCCGACGAACAGGCCGGACACCAGGATGATGATGAGCGAGAGCACGCCGCTGAAATACATCTCGCGGATGGTCAAGCCGAAGCGCTGGAACGCCGTACCCGAATGCAGCAGCATCACCCCGAAGAAGCGCGCGGCGAAACCGATGCGCCAGACGCCCTCGATGGTGCGCTGTCCCAGCCCCTCGATCGACCGCCTAAGCACCTTGCGCCTCCAATCCCAGATCCTCGGCGTACGTCGGCGCGGGGTAATGGAAAGGCATCGGGCCGTCGGCCTCGCCGTGCACGAACTGGTGCACGTAGGGCAGGGTCGAGGCGCGGATCTCGTCCGCCGTACCTTCAGCGACGATCACCCCTTCCGAGACAAAATACACGTAATCCACGATCTTCAGCGATTCCTGCACATCATGCGTCACGACAAGCGAAGTCAGGCCTAGGGTGTCGGTCAGGCGGCGGATCAGGTTTCCGGTCACCCCCAGCGAAATCGGGTCGAGTCCGGCGAAGGGCTCGTCGTACATCACCAGCATGGGGTCGAGCGCGATCGCACGCGCCAGCGCGACCCGGCGCGCCATGCCGCCCGACAGTTCAGAGGGCATGAGGTCCGCCGCGCCACGCAGCCCCACCGCGTGCAGCTTCATCAGCACCAGGTCGCGAATGGCATCCTCCGGCAGGTCGGTATGCTCGCGCAACTGGAACGCCACGTTGTCGAACACCGAGATGTCGGTGAACAGCGCGCCGAACTGGAACAGCATGCCCATCTTGCGGCGCAGGCGATACAGGCCGGCACGATCAAGCTCGCCCACCGATTCGCCCGCCACCCGTACCGTGCCCTGTCCCGCTCGCACCTGGCCGCCGATCAGCCGCAGCAGAGTGGTCTTGCCGCAGCCGCTGCTGCCCATGATGGCGACCACCTGGCCGCGTCGGGCGGTCAAATTGATCCCCTTGAGAACCTGGCGGACACCGTAGCCGAAGGTTGCGTCCGTGATTTCGACCAGCGTGTCGTCTTGCAAGCTTTTGACCCGTAGGCAGTGCCCAAAGCCGCTCATTCTACCCGAGTGCGACGGGGTCCCGCACACCCTGGGCTCAGTAACCCATCACCCGGACCAGCTCCGCGGCCTGTTCCAGCAACGCAAGCCTGCCTTGGCGGCTGAACACGAAGAGGGGCTCCCCACTCGCGCCATGCATGGCGACGCGCTGCGCCAACGCGCGCAGATCGGGTGCCTCGTCGATCCACCACAGATGCGCCGCCGCCCATTCCGGCGTCGCCAGCACCACACGTGGCGATGCCAGCGGCTCGACCCCCACGGCCGCTTCGAGCACGAACACGAAGTCCTCGCGGGTGTCGTGCAGCCAGCGCATCCAGTCCGTCGCCGACGCGCCCACCCAGTTGTCCGCCGGCAGGAAAACCGCATGGAATTGAGTGTTGTAATAGGACAACAACCAGTCCGCCGGGAGATCGTCCGGATAAAAGCTCCCCCGCCATTCCGGGCGTTCCCAGCCGACGCTGCCGATACTCACCAGATGGCCGGTCGTCACCACCCATGTCCCCCGGAATTTTCGTACCAGACTGGTATATTAGTCATTGACAATATGCTTATGCAAACAAATAATTCACTCAGCCTCTGTACTTAACCGCGTTTTACATTTGTTCATTCCCATGGAGTCGATCATGAAAGCGAAGTCCCTCGTAGTTGCTCTCGGCCTTGCCCTCGCCCCCGCTGCATTCGCCAATGGCACCGCGCCTGCCGGCGCACCGGCACCCGCCGCCAGCGCCGCCGCCAATGTTCCGCAAACCAGCCAGCAGTGGCTGGAGCGCATGACCGACTTCACCCGCAACGCGTCCGCCTACCGTGACCCGAAGATGTTCGTGCCCTGGGTCAACGCCGTCACCGAGCCTGGCTTCTACAGCCAGATGGGCATCAACATGATGGAGCCGGGCAACTGGTACCGCATGATGGGTTCGATGATGGATCCGCGCTCGCTGTCCAACTACATGCAGTTCGCCGACCCCAACATGTACATGAAGTGGATGGCCGCGTCGATGGACCCCAACTTCTACACCGCGCTGATGACCCAGCTGTTCGATCCGGGCAAGATGATGCGCTGGATGATGATGCCCATGGACCCGCAGATGTGGAACATGATGATGCAGTCCATGAACCCCGCCATGTACCTGAAGTGGATGATGGCGCCGATGGATCCGCGTCTGTGGCAGCTGATGATGCAGCCGATGAACCCCGCCATGTACACCGGCTGGATGAACGCATCGATGAACCCGGCTACCTACGGTTCGTGGGGCACCTGGATGAACCCGGCGACCTACACGGCTCCCGTGGCTGGCGCGGCTGGCGCGGCACCCACCGGCACGTTCAACTTCTTCGACCCGACCAGCTGGATGGGTATGACCGCGCCCGTCGCGGGTCAGCCGGCTGCTGCCGGAGCCGCGCCCGCTGCGGTCCCGGCCGGCACGTTTAACTTCTTCGATCCGAACGCCTGGCTGAACATGATGAACCCGGCCAACATCTACGCGGCTCCGGCTGCCGCGCCGGCCCCGGCACCTGCTGCCAAGTAATTCCGGCACGCTTGCAGGCAAGAAAGGGACGGTTCGCCGTCCCTTTTTCATGTGCGGCAGGCGCCCGCCTCGTTTCAGCCACGCCGCCACGTGGTGCCTCCCGAGCCGTCCTCCACAACGATACCTGCGGCGGCCAGTTCGTCGCGGATGCGGTCCGACTCGGCGAAGTTCTTTGCCTTGCGCGCTGTCTGACGGGCGGCAATCAGATTTTCGATTGCGGCCTCTTCCAGACCGCCGGCCGGGGCGTCCCCCTTGAGAAAAATCTCGGCCTCGCGCTGCAACAGTCCGAGTGTGCCGCCCAGCGCGCGCAGCAGGCGCGCGGCCGCGGCGTCGCCGCGGTTGGCTTCTCCGGCAAGGTCGAACAGTACGGAAATCGCTTCCGGCGTATTGAAATCGTCGTCCATGGCAGCATGGAAGCGTGCCGCCGCCGAGCCCGCCCAGTCGACCGGGCCGATTTCGGGCGGCACCCCTTTCAGCGCCGTATACAGGCGAGTCAGCGCGCTGCGTGCGTCGTCGAGATGGGCATCCGAGTAGTTCAGCGGACTGCGGTAGTGCGCACGCAGGATGAAGAAGCGCACCACCTCGGCGTCGTATTTCTGCAGAATTTCGCGGATGGTGAAAAAGTTGCCGAGCGACTTCGACATCTTCTCGTTGTCGACGCGCACGAAACCATTGTGCATCCAGTAATTGACGAAAGTGCAGGCGTGCGCCCCCTCGGACTGGGCAATTTCGTTCTCGTGATGGGGAAACTGCAGGTCCTGGCCGCCGCCGTGGATGTCGAAGCGGCGACCCAGCAGCTCCGCGCTCATCGCCGAACATTCGATGTGCCAGCCCGGGCGCCCCGGTCCCCACGGCGACTCCCACGCCGGCTCGCCCGGCTTGGCGGCCTTCCACAGCACGAAATCCAGGGGATCGCGCTTGCTGGGGTCGACCTCGACTCGCTCACCGGCGCGCAGCTCGTCGAGACTCTTGCCGGAGAGCCGGCCGTAAGCGGAGAAACCCCGCACGCTGTAGTAAACGTCGCCATTGGGCGCAGCGTAGGCAAGTCCGTTTTTCTGTAACTGTTCGATCATCGCCAGCATCTGCGCCACGTAGCGGGTTGCGCGCGGTTCGTGGTCGGGTGGCAGCACACCGAGTGCTCGCTCGTCCTCATGCATCGCGGCAATGAAGCGCTCGGTCAGTTCGGCCGGGGTCTCGCCGTTTTCCTGTGCACGCCTAATGATCTTGTCGTCAATGTCCGTTATGTTCCTGACGTACTCGACCTCGTACCCGCTCGCGCGCAGCCAGCGAACCACCATGTCGAACACCACGAACACCCG
>JANJXF010000146.1 GCA_024709165.1 Thiobacillus sp.
CACTTCATGGGCGACACGGAGCCTTTCGATGCGGTCGTGCTCGATCTCGGCCTGCCGCAGATGGACGGCCTCACGGTGCTGAAGAAATGGCGCGCCGCCGGCCGCACGATGCCGGTCCTGATTCTTACCGCGCGCGACAACTGGCATGAGAAAGTCGCGGGCATCGATGCGGGAGCCGACGATTACCTGACCAAACCGTTTCACATGGAAGAACTGCTGGCTCGTCTGCGCGCGCTGATCCGTCGTGCCGGCGGTCACGCCAGCGCCGAACTGGTGTGCGGTCCGCTGACGCTCGACACCCGCAGCAACCGCGTCACGGTGGAAGGACGGACCCTGATGCTGACCAGTCACGAATATCGCGTGCTGGCGTATCTCATGCATCATCAGGGTGAAGTGGTGTCGCGGACCGAACTGGTCGAGCACATCTATGCGCAGGATTTCGATCGCGACTCGAACACCGTGGAAGTCTTCATCGGCCGGCTGCGCAAGAAACTGCCGCCGGGGCTGATCGAAACCGTGCGCGGCATGGGCTATCGCCTCCTCACCGTGCAATGATCCCGGCCACCTTGCGCGGTTCGCTGCGATTCCGGCTGCTGCTGGGCACGCTGTTCTGGATTGTCGCCTCGATTCTTGCCGCGGGTTGGGGGCTGGGCAACCTGTTTCGCCAGCACGTGGAGTCGCAATTCCATGCGCAGCTGAGAACCCATCTGGATCAGTTGACCGCCCAAGTCACGCTCGATGACGCAGGCCGGCCGGTGCTGGCGACCTCGCTCAGCGATCCCCGCTTCAACAGGCCTCTCGGCGGTCTGTACTGGCAGATCGACCGTCTTGCGGGTACGGATATTCCGGCGTCCGCTGCCGTGCTGCGTTCCCGTTCCCTGTGGGATCAGGTGCTGCGTGTGCCGGCCGACACACCCGTTACCGGGGATGTGCACCAGCACCGGATCGCCGGTCCGGACGGCGCGATGCTGGGCATGGTGGAACGCTCCGTCGCGATCAACGCGCAACGCCTGCGGCTGATCGTCGCCGCCGACGAAGCCCTGATGCTCGAACCGGCGGCGCGCTTCAACGAGGAGCTTTGGCTGGCTCTGGGAATACTCGGTCTCGGGCTGGCACTGGCGGCTCTGGTGCAGGTCTTCGTCGGGCTGGCGCCGCTGCGGAAGTTGCGTGATGCACTCGGGCGTGTGCGCAGCGGCGCGATGCGGCGCATGGAGGGTGATTTTCCGGCGGAAATCATGCCGCTGGTCGAGGAATTCAACACCGTCCTCGCGCAAAACGCGGAAGTCGTCGAGCGGGCCCGCACGCAGGCGGGCAATCTTGCCCACGCGCTGAAGACACCGCTGAGCGTGCTTGCCAATGCCGCCGCGGGCAAGGATGATGCGCTGGCACGGCTGGTGGCGACGCAGGTCGAGGGCGCGCGCAAGCAGGTGGATTATCACCTTGCGCGCGCGCAGGCCGCGGCTGCGGCACGCCTGCCCGGAGCCCGGGCCGTGCTCGGTCCGGTCGTCGACGGGCTGGTGCGGGCCATGCAGCGCATCCATGCCGGGCGAAATCTTGATTGGGTGGTGCGGCCTATGCCGGCGACGCTGGTGTTTCGCGGTGAGGAGCAGGACTTGCAGGAAATGCTCGGCAACCTGCTGGACAACGCGTGCAAGTGGGCGGCAAGTCGTGTCGAAGTCGGTGCGGGCATCGAGCAGGACCGGCTCGTCATTCACGTCGACGACGACGGCAAGGGCATCGCCGCGGCGCAGCGGCAGGCCACGCTGCGCCGCGGCGTGCGGGCCGACGAGCAGGTTCCCGGCAGCGGACTCGGGCTTGCCATCGTCGACGACCTGGCGCGCATGTATGGCGGTGGGATCGTGCTGGCGGATTCGCCACTGGGCGGGCTGCGGACGATCCTGACGCTTCCCGCCGTGCAATAGCGCGGGGTTGCCGGATGAGTTATCGGCTGCGCCGCGACGGCGCGGCGAGCCGCGCATACGAGATTGCCGCGAAGAAAAATACCGTCGACAGGCCCGTCTCCGCCGCCGCCAGCCACACTGACATGCCGACGTCGGACCAGGCACGCACCACACCTTCGCTGAAGTAGGCGAGGATCAGCATGGGCGCCCATTGAAAGGTGTAGCGGCGACCTTTGAGAATGCCCATCAGCGGCGCCAGCAGCGGCAGGGTTTTCAGCACCAGCCACGAACCGCCGGGACGCAGCGGCGCCAGCCACAGCTCCCATGCGAGACACAGGAAGATCAACGCGACCAGGCTCGCGCTGGCGAGATGTTGCAAGGCTTTCATGGCGAGGCCAGGCGACTCGCTGTCTCGGCCAGACGCTTGCCAAGTGCGATGCACAGCGCGCGCTCATCGTCGGTGAGCGGTCGGTCGTCGGCTGGCCCTGCCCAGTGGCTGGCGCCATAGGGCGTGCCGCCGCTTGCGGTATTGTTCACCTGGGGCAGGGTATAGGGCAGACCGACGATGAGCATACCGTGGTGCAGCAGCGGCAGCATCATGCTGACGAGCGTGGTTTCCTGGCCGCCGTGCAGGCTGGCCGTCGAGGTGAACACGGCGGCGGGTTTGCCCACCAGCGCGCCTTTCGCCCACAGTGCACCGGTGGTGTCGAGAAAATGCTTGAGCGGCGCCGCCATGTTGCCGAAGCGGGTGGGCGAGCCGAGGGCGAGGCCGGTGCACGCTTCGAGATCGGCGAGTTCGACATAGGGGGCGCCGGCATCGGGCACCGGCGGCTCGGCCACGGTGGTGCACGGCGCGACTGGAGGGACGGTGCGCAGCCGCGCCGAGGCGCCGGACACCTGATGGATGCCACGCGCCACCAGCTGCGCCATTTCGCGTACGCTGCCGCCGCTGCTGTAGTAGAGGACGAGCAGTTCGGTCATGCCTGCCCGTCGACGAAGACGTTGAATTCGACGAGATCGAATGCCGCGGTGTGTTCCAGACAGCGGCCGAAGGTCAGCAGATACTGACGCGGCGAATGCCAAACTTCGGCGTCCAGGCCACGGCTGTAGAGGTGACGCGGCAGAAGCAGGCGATCGCCCTGCTTGAGTGCGGCGATGCCGGGAAGAAACAGCGCGGGCTCGGCCGAAGCCTTGCGCCGACCGCGCAGGGGACGCACCCAGACCGGGTGCACGTTGGGCGACAGGCGCTCGATGCCGAGCTCGACCTGACGCGCGTCGCGCATACGGATCCAGCGGATCGCGCCGACGGACCAGTCGCTGGCGGTCGCGACGGGGCGCAGCGCGACCGGGTCGCCCACCTTCAGGTTGAGCGGGGCATCGGGCGTGCCGCTGAGCGCAAGTCCGGAAGCGCTGTCGTTGACGACGGTCCAGGCGCTGCTGTTGACCGACGGGGCAAGCGGCAGCGCGGCGTCACCGATGGCGACGTCGGCCTCGGCCTCCGCGGCTGGATCGTGCTGCGCCTGTTCCAGAAGGCGATGCGTGGCGCTGACGCCGGCAACGAGTTCCACGGTGCTGCCGGGCACCGCATGCCGCTTGAATTCGCGGCGTGCTCCCGGACCCCAGAGACGGGCAAGCCGCTTGATCAACGTGAGGCAGAGCCTGCCGTCCAGGTGCGCCGGCAGGCCGACGCCGGCCGGTGTGGCGTCGGCGCGCAGGCGCAGGGTGACGTCACGCAGGTGGCGGCACAGGCCGTCGGTGTCGAGCCACAGACCGGCATCGTGCAGTGTGCCGGACAGATGGTGCGGCGGTGCATCGCCGTCGACCGGAATGGCGAAGCCGGCGCGGGCGTCGGCCGGGACCGGTCCGAGTGCCGTGCGATGCACGAAACAGCGGATGATCTGCCGGGCGTGCAGGATTTCGGTCGGACTCATGCGCGGCGGATCGGCGAGCGCCAGGAGCAAGGCTTGGCGGTAGGCGGTTTCCAGTGCGGGTGTGGTGTCGCCGGCGCGATTTTCGATCTGGTTGGTACACGCGAAACGGTACACGCGATGCATCTCCGCCCACAGTTCGGTGGGCGTCACGACGTAGGTGAGGTGGCACGCCGCCTGCACGTCGTGAAGCGAGGCAAGCAGGCAGGACGCCGCCTCGGCGAGGTGCGACGCATTCGTGGCGCGTGGGCCGTTCTCGACCAGTGCGCGCAAGGCCTGCTTGTAACCGATGGCATGCTCGTTGTGCAGTTCGCGCAGCAGCACGCCGATCTGGCGCTGCTGCTGGCGCGGCGGCACGCCCGATTCGAGCAGCAGCGCTTCCAGGCTGGCCGCCGCACGCGCCACGACCGGGCGGTACAGCGCCATGAGCGCGAGGCGGGCGTCGCCCGCGAGCGGCCGGCGGTTGAGGGCGTACAAGGCCATCGCCAGCTGCTGCGCGGCGTCGACGGGGCTGGCGAAGGGCAGGCGTTCGAGCCATTCCGCGGTCTCGCGCGGACGCGTCTCGACCTTGCCGGGCTGTTGCGGGATATCCGTGCGGGGAACGCTCAGATCAAGCATGTCGAATCAGTCGAATACGACGGTCTTGTTCGCGTACACCAGCACACGGTTGTCGAGATGCCATTTCACCGCGCGCGAGAGCACTACTTTTTCCAGGTCGGCACCCTTGGTGATGAGGTCGTCGAGGTCGTCGCGGTGTGAGATGCGCACGACGTCCTGCTCGATGATGGGACCGTCGTCGAGGGCCTCGGTAACGTAGTGTGCTGTCGCGCCGATCAGCTTGACACCACGGTGGAAAGCCCGGTGGTAGGGCTTGGCGCCATTGAATGCCGGCAGAAAGGAATGATGGATGTTGATGATGCGATCCGGAAAGTGGCGGATGAAGTCGGTCGACAGCACCTGCATGTAGCGCGCCAGCACGATGAAATCGATCTTGCGGTCGCGCAGGATCGCCAGTTGCATCTGCTCTGCTTCGTGTTTCGCGTCCTTGTGTACGGCGATGTGTTGATAGGGCACGCGGTAAGCGTCGGCCAGCCAGCGGGTGTCTTCGTGGTTGCTGAGGATGATCGGCAGCTCGCAATGCAGTTCGCCGCTCTGGTAGCGATACAAAAGGTCGGCGAGACAGTGGTCGAACCTCGAGACGAACACCGCCAGGCGCGGCTTGCGGCTGGATTCGGCGAGGCGCCAGCTCATGCCGAATCGCTCGGCGATGGGGCGGAACGCGGTACCGAACGCGCCGAGGTCGAGATCGAAGTGGGTGAGATCCCATTCCACGCGCATGAGAAACAGCTTCAGCTCCGCATCCTGGTGCTGGTCGGCGTGCAGGATGTTGGCATTGTGCAACAGGAGGAAATCGGCAATGGCGGCGACCAGACCCTTCTGGTCGGGGCAGGAAATCAGCAGGACGGCGGTATGGCGCATGAGGGGCCCGGATGCGGAAGGGGATTGTTTTTGCACAATCATAACCAAAATTCCCATGTTCACGCCGCAGCAACCCCGGTAAGGTTTCGCCGACCGAATCTCGGGCGTAGAATTCGGCTTGTGTATTAGTTTGTTTGAATAAACTTATTGATTGTCATGCGCGCCGCGCCGGATTGCGTGGGCGCGCTTTCGACCGGGGTTACCCATGTCCTATCTGACCAATTCCTTTGCCGTCAATCTCACGCTGCTGGTATTGCTGGTGTTTTCCGTAGCGACCTGGATGCTGATCGTTTCACGGCTGTGGCAGAACGTCCGCAGCGGCCGTCTGGACACGGCGTTCAAGCGCGGTTTCTGGGCCGCGCGGGATCTGCACGAGGGCGAAAAGCTGGCGCGCTCGCA
>JANJXF010000021.1 GCA_024709165.1 Thiobacillus sp.
CGACCTGCCGCCGTTCACCCTGGTTGGCGCCACCACGCGTGCCGGCATGCTTACCAACCCGCTGCGCGACCGCTTCGGCATCGTCGCGCGCCTGGAGTTCTATACGGCGGAGGAGCTCGGCACCATCGTGCACCGCTCGGCGGGCCTGCTGCAGATGAACCTGGAAGAAGCCGGCGCGCTGGAAATCGCGCGGCGCTCACGCGGTACTCCGCGCATCGCCAACCGTCTGCTGCGCCGGGTGCGCGACTACGCCGAAGTCAAGGCGGACGGCCATGCCAGCGGCGCGGTGGCCGACGCTGCGCTGCTGATGCTCGACGTCGACCGCGCCGGCCTTGACGTGATGGACAGAAAGCTTCTGTCGGCGGTGGTCGAAAAGTTCATGGGCGGACCGGTCGGACTGGACAACCTCGCTGCCGCCATCGGCGAGGAGCGCGACACCATCGAGGACGTGCTCGAGCCCTATCTCATCCAGCAGGGCTATCTGCAGCGCACGCCGCGGGGACGCATCGCCACGCCGCTCGCCTACCGCCACCTCGGCGTGGTGCCGCCGTCGGCCACGCCCAACGCGGACCTGTTCTGATGGCCTTCGTCTGGCCGGTGCGCGTGTACTGGGAAGATACCGACGCCGGCGGCGTGGTGTACTACGCCAACTATCTCAAGTTCATGGAGCGCGCACGCAGCGAATGGCTGCGGATGCATGGCTTCGAGCAGGATGCGCTGCGCGATGGCGCGGGTGTGGTGTTCGTCGTGCGGCGGGTAGAAATTGACTATCTTGCCCCGGCACGTTTCAACAACCAGCTCGATGTGTCGGTCGAGATGAACAAGATCGAACGGGCGAGCCTCGTTGTCACGCAAACCGTCATGGTGGGACCAACCCGGTTGGCGTCGGCGGTGGTGAAACTCGCCTGCGTCGACGCTGTGGGCTTCAAACCCGCTAGAATACCCGAGCCCATTCTCCAGGCTCTGGCCCGCGTGACGTGAACCCCGCAATCGATCAGGATCTCTCTCTGCTCCATCTCGTCCTGCACGCATCGGTGCCGGTGCAACTTGTCATGGTGCTGTTGCTGGTCGCCTCGCTGATGTCGTGGTGGTTCATCTTCCTCAAACTGTTCGCACTCAAGCGCGCGCAACGCCTCACGGACAGTTTCGAGCGCGAGTTCTGGGGCGGTGCCGACGTCAATGCGATGTATCAGCGCGTCGCCGCCGAGCGCGACCGCGCGGGCGAGATGGCACGTATCTTCGAGGCCGGCTTTCGAGAGTTCATGAAACTGCGGCGCCAGCCTGCGCAAACCGTCAATGTCATCATGGACGGCACCCGCCGCGCCATGCGCGCCACCTTCCAGCGCGAGCTCGACGGTCTCGAATCGCACCTGTCCTTTCTCGCTACGGTCGGCTCGGTGTCGCCCTACGTCGGCCTGTTCGGCACGGTATGGGGCATCATGATCGCCTTCATGGGGCTGTCGAGCGTCGCGCAGGCGACGCTGGCGCAGGTCGCGCCGGGCATCGCCGAAGCCTTGATCGCCACCGCCATGGGCCTGTTCGCCGCCATTCCTGCGGTGGTCGGCTACAACCGCTACACCCACGACATCGACCGCCTCGCCAACCGCATGGAGAGCTTCATGGAGGAGTTCTCTAACATCCTGCAACGCCAGATCACGAGCAAGTAAGCGCTGGCATGGCACGTTCCCGCAAGCAGATGGCCCAGATCAACGTCGTGCCGATGATCGACGTCATGCTGGTGCTGCTGGTCATCTTTATGGTCACCGCGCCCTTCATCAATCCTGGCCAGGTCGACCTGCCGAGCGTGGGCAAGACCGCGCAGACGCCTGCGCAGCCGCTCGAGATCATCATTCGCGAATCGGGTGTATACCTGCTGCGCGATCGCGCCGGCGACGGCGTGGAGCGCGTGGTGCCCAAGACGGCGCTGGCGGGCGAGATCGCCGCCCTGCACCGCGCGCACCCCGATCAGCCGGTGGTCATCGCGGCGGACAAGGGCGTTCGCTATGAGGAGGTGATGCACGCCATGACGCTGCTGCAGAACGCGCAGATCGGCCGCATCGGGCTGCTTGCGCGGCCTGCGCCATGAATCTGCCCGCCGACGCGCCTTTCGTCGCGCGCCCCGCGACCGGTCTTGCGGCCGGTGCGCTGGCGGTGGGCGTGCATGCCCTGTTCCTGCTGCTGCTGGTGGCCGGCGTGTCCTGGCAGACGCAACACCCCGAGCCGGTCATGGTCGATCTGTGGGATGCGCTGCCGCAGCGGTCCCGGCCGGAGCCCGCCCCGGCGGCGGAACCCACCCCGCCGCCGCAGGAACCGGAGAAACCGCCGCAGCCCGTCAAGGTCGAGCCGCCGCCCAGACCCCCGGTCAAGGAGGCGCCGCCGCCCAGGCCACCCGACATCGCGCTGGAGAAGAAAAAAGCCGAGGCCCAGAAGCTCAAGCAGCTCAAGGCGATGCAGGCAGCCGACGAGAAGGCGCTCGCCGACGCCGCCCGCGCCGAGGCGGAGACGATGAAGAAACTGCGCGAGAAGGAACTCGCCGAACAGAAAAAGCGCGAATTGCTGCGCCAGATGGAAGAAGACGAACTGATGCAGCGCATGGTCGAGGAGGACGCGGCGCAGGAAGTGCGTGTGGCGAAGGTCGCGGAGGCGCGCGCCGCCGCCGGCCGCCGCCAGGCCGAGCTCGCGGGCATGGTCGGCGAATACCGCAACCAGATCAGCGCCAAGGTGCGCGGCAACACGCGCCTGCCGGAAAACCTCCAGGGCAACCCGGAGGTGCGCTGTCTCGTTCGCCTGCTGCCGACCGGCGAGGTGCAGAGTGTGAAGATCACGCGGTCGAGCGGCAACCCGGCCTACGACGACGCGGTGGTGCGTGCGATCCAGAAATCCTCGCCGCTGCCGCTGCCCGCCGAGCGCGACGCCCGTGCCGCCTTCGTGCCGGAACTTTCCTTCGTGCATCGGCCCAAAGAGTAAGCCCGGCCGTCCACGGGCGGCCATGTTAAAATCAAGCGTCTTCCGAGCGTCCCTCTCACCGGGATTTCCCCGCTTATGCTGCGTGCCGTTCCGCTACTGTCGCTGTTCCTCTTTGCTGCCCTGCTCGCGCCGTTCTCCGCGCGCGCCGCGATGGAAATCCAGGTCGTCGGCGGTGCCGCCAACAAGATAGCCATCGCGCTGGTGCCCTTCCAGACCGCCCCCGGCCAACCTGCACCCGCACTGACCCAGATCGCCGGCGACGATCTCAGCCGCAGCGGCCAGTTCCGCCTGCTCGATGCCAGCGGTGTGCAGCAGCCGGTCGAGCCCGCGCAGGTCGATTACGGGATGTGGCGCGCCAGGGGCGCCGAGGCGATGGTCATCGGCCAGGTCGTCGCGCTGCCCGGCGGGCGCTTCGAGGTGCGCTTCCGTCTGCTCGACGTCGTGCGCCAGACGCAACTGGCCGGCTATAGCTACAACGTCTCGGCGGGACAGTGGCGTGCCACCGGTCATCAGATCGCCGACATCGTCTACGAGGCGCTCACCGGGGTGAAGGGTGCGTTCAGCAGCCGTATCGCCTACGTGCAGAAGCAGGGCCGGCGCTACGAGCTCAAGGTGGCCGATGCCGACGGGCAGAATCCACGTACCGTGGTGCGCTCCAGCGAATCCATAATTTCGCCGCGTTTTTCGCCGGACGGCGCGCGGCTCGCCTATGTCTCCTTCGAGGACAAGAAGCCGGTGGTCTACGTGCAGTCGCTCGCCGATGGCACACGGCGCAAGGTGGCGGCGTTCAAGGGTTCCAATTCGGCGCCGGCCTGGGCGCCAGACGGCAGGCGCCTGGCGGTGGTGCTGACGCGCGACGACGCGTCGCAGATCTATCTCATCGATGCGGACGGCAGCGGCCTCACCCGTCTCACGCATGGCGGCAACCTCGATACCGAACCGGTATTCTCGCCCGACGGCCAGAGTGTCTACTTTGCCTCCGACCGTGGCGGCAGCCCACAGATCTATCAGGTCCCGGTTGCCGGTGGCGAGCCACGTCGCGTCACCTTCAGCGGCAGCTACAACGTCTCGCCCGCGGTCAGCCCGAACGGCCGGCAGCTTGCGTACATCAGCCGGGAAGGCGGGCGCTTCCAGGTCAGACTGCACGAGCTTGCATCGGGGCAGACGCGCGTGCTCACGGATTCGGCGCGCGACGAATCGCCCAGTTTCGCTCCCAACGGGCAAGCGGTACTCTATGCGACGGTGCTGGGCGGACGCGGCATCCTCGGCACCGCGAGCCTCGACGGCAGGACGCACGCGCGCCTGTCGGAACCGGGCGTCGACGCACGCGAGCCGGCGTGGGGG
Organism: Thiobacillus sp.; assembly: GCA_024709165.1. Taxonomy (GTDB): domain Bacteria; phylum Pseudomonadota; class Gammaproteobacteria; order Burkholderiales; family Thiobacillaceae; genus Thiobacillus. Next base: position 4,312 of record JANJXF010000021.1, read on the forward strand.
CGCTGAATACGGCGCGCACGCGCCACGCCTGCCAATCATCCAACGGAGGAAACACAATGAACAGATTCGTTTGGCCGTGCCTGCTGGCCTTGGCGCTTTCCGCCTGCGGTTCGACCGGCGGCACCCAGGCCACGGTCGAGGATCGCACCGGCGGCACCACGGGTGCGGCCACGACCACGGGGGCCGGGACGGCCGCCACAGCCGGAGGTGCCGAGACCACGCCGCTGGGCGGACAGGGGGTCGCCGGCAGTGCGCTCGACAGCCGCCAGATCGACACCGGCGTCGACCCGCGCAAGAGTCCCGCGAGCCCGCTCTCCTCGCGCAGCATCTTCTTCGATTTCGACAGCTTCGTGGTGAAGGACGAATACCGCAGCGTGCTCGAGGCCCACGCCGGCTATCTGCGCGCGCGCCGCGATGCACGCGTCATCCTGCAGGGCAACACCGACGAGCGCGGCAGCCGCGAATACAACCTCGCGCTGGGACAGAAACGCGCCGAAGCCGTGCGCCGCGCGCTCGGTGTGCTCGGCGTGCCGGATGCGCAGATGGAAGCGGTGAGTTTCGGCGAGGAGAAGCTGCGCAACGAGGGCGACACCGACGCCGCACACGCGGAGAACCGCCGTACCGACATCGTCTACACGGACGAATGAGCGGACCATGCCGATGTCGCGCCGCCTGGTTCCACTGCTGATCGTGGCGCTTGCCGGTACGGTGCCGGCATGGGCCGACAACGATCTTGCGCGCCAGATACAGGGCATCGACGCACGCCTGCTGCGCCTCGAAGGCACGCTGCAGAACCAGGAACTGCTCGGTCTGCTCAAGGAAGTCGAAATCCTCAAGGCCGAGCTGGCCCGTCTGCGAGGTCAGGCGGAAGTGCATGCCCACCAGCTCGACACGCTGGGCAAGCGGCAGAACGATCTTTACGTCGATCTCGACCAGCGCCTGGGCGATCTTGCCAAGGCCGCACGTCCGCCCGAAACCGCGGTGGCAACACCGGTGCCCGCCGCTGCGCCCGCGCCCGTACCCGCGCCTGCTCCGGCTGCCGCCGCCGCGCCCGCCGTGTCTCCGGCATCCTCCGTGTCGCAGGTGGCCGTCCCTTCCGCATCACCTACCGCCCCCGTCGCACCGCAACTCGATCCGCTGGTCGAATCGCGCAGCTACGAAACCGCGCTCGCGCATTTCCGCGAAGGCAACTACGTCAACGCCATCGCCGGCTTTCGCGGCTTTCTCAAGGCCTATCCCGAGAGCACGCTCGCGCCGAACGCGCAGTACTGGATCGGCTATTCGTATTACGCGCTGAAGGACTACAAGTCCGCGCTGGCGCACCAGCAGAAGCTGCTTGCCGCGTATCCGGCGAGCGCCAAGGTCCCCGATGCAATGCTCAACATCGCCACCAACCAGATTGCGCTCGACAACCTCGATGCGGCAAAGAAGACCCTGCAGGAACTGGTGAGCAAACATCCCGGCACCCAGGCCGCCACGCTCGCCACCCGCCGTCTGGCCGCTTTGAAATAGCCTTGTCATGAATGCGACGCCGATGCTCCGCGTGACGGAGGTGTTCCTGTCGTTGCAGGGCGAGACCAGCCGCGCCGGCCTGCCCACGGTGTTTGTACGGCTTGCCGGCTGTCCCCTGCGCTGCCGCTGGTGCGACACACCCTACAGTTTTCATGGTGGCGAGAGCGTGCCGTTGGCCACGCTGCTGGCGCGCGTCGCGGATTACGGCGTGCCTGCGGTATGCGTCACCGGCGGTGAGCCGCTGGCGCAGAAGCACAGTGCCGCGCTGCTCGCTGGCTTGTGCGATGCGGGGCATTCGGTGTCGCTGGAAACCAGCGGCGCGCTCGACATCGCCGGCGTCGACCCGCGCGTGTCGCGTATCGTCGACATCAAACCGCCGGGCTCGGGCGAGGTCGAGCGCAACCGCTGGGAGAATCTCGCCCTGCTCGCCCCGCACGACGAGATCAAGTTCGTGCTCACCGATCGTGCGGATTACGAATGGGCGCGCGAGGTGCTGCGCGACAAAACGCTCGAGCGCATCTGCCCGGTCTTGTTCTCTCCGGTACAGGGAGAGCTCGCGGCGGAGCAACTGGCCGAATGGATTCTGCAGGACCGCCTGCCGGTGCGCATGCAGGTGCAATTGCACAAGATCCTGTGGGGCAACGCGCCGGGGCGATGAAGCCGCCTGCCGTCGTGCTCCTGTCGGGCGGGCTCGACTCCGCTACGGTGCTGGCGATCGCCCGCGATGCCGGCTACGCATGCCACGCGCTCAGCTTCGATTACGGCCAGCGCCACAGCGCCGAACTGGCCGCCGCCGCGCGGCTTGCGGCGAGTCTTGGCGCCGTCGAGCACCGCATCATGCGTCTCGGCCTCGGCGACTTCGGCGGTTCCGCGTTGACCGATGCATCCATCGCCGTGCCCGAAGCGCCCGCCAAGGGCATTCCCGTCACCTACGTGCCCGCCCGCAACACCGTCATGCTGGCGCTCGCGCTCGCCTGGGCCGAAGTGCTCGGCGCGCGCGACCTCTTCATCGGAGTGAACGCCGTCGATTATTCCGGTTATCCCGACTGTCGGCCGGAATTCATCGAGGGGTTCGAGCGCATGGCCAATCTTGCCACCCGCGCGGGTGTCGAAGGCGCGCGTCTTGTCATTCACGCACCGCTGCAGCATCTGTCGAAAGCGGACATCATCCGGCGTGGCACGGCACTTGGGATCGACTATGCGCAGACGGTGAGCTGCTACCAGGCCGACGAAGCGGGCCGCGCCTGCGGCGTGTGCGACGCCTGCCGCCTGCGCCGGCAGGGATTCGCGCAGGCGGGCATCGCCGATCCCACCGTGTACTGGAAAAGCCACACGTAGTTTCGGCCTATTTGATCGGACCCGGAGACTGGAGAATAATCGACGCGCGCGCCTGCGCGCAGCCGTTAACGACACTAAAATTCTGGAGACCCATCAGCATGGAAGGAATCGATCTCGTCAGTCAGGCGCTCACCGCACTCGGCTGGGACCCCAACGACGCCGGCATCAAGACCCGCACGGTCGCCTGGCTTGGCTTCGTGCTTGCCTTCATCTTCGGCTACGTCGGCAACAAGACCCACTTCTGCACCATGGGCGCGGTATCCGATATCGTCAACATGAGCCACTGGGACCGCATGCGCGCCTGGCTTCTGGCGATCGCCGTCGCCATCATCGGGACCAGCCTGCTCGTTTACAACGGCAATCTCGATCTTGCCAAGACGATCTACACCGGATCGAACTTTTACTGGCTCGCCGCGCTTGTCGGCGGTTTTTCCTTTGGCATCGGCATGACGCTCGCCGGCGGCTGCGGCCAGCGTACCCTGGTGCGGCTCGGCGGCGGCAATCTCAAGTCCGTCGTCGTCTTCCTCTTCATGGGCTATGCAGCGCTCGTCACCCTGTCCGGCATCTTCGGCGCCTTCCGCGTCGGCGTGCTGCAGGCCGAACCGGTCACCGTCTATCTGCAGGGCATGCAGACCATTCCAGAAGTGCTCGGGCTCGGTTCGCCCGGCGCCGCCCTTGGTGCGGGACTGGCGATCGGCGCCGCGCTGCTGGCGTACATTTTTGCCAATAAAGAATTCCGTGCCAACGCCGATAACATTCTTGCAGGCATCGTGATCGGACTGATCGTGGTGGTGGGCTGGTACGTGACAGGCACATTCGGTTTCGGTGAAGACCCCGATACCCTCGAAATGGTCTATCTCGGCACCAACTCGCATCTCGCCGAATCGATGACGTTCGTTGCGCCGCTGGGCTACACCATGAATCTATGGGCCTACTGGACCGACAGCGCAACCATCGTCACCTTCGGTGTGGCAAGCGTGTTCGGCGTCGTCATCGGCTCATTCGTATATGCCGTGGCGCACAGGAGCTTCCGTTGGGAGTCCTTCAACTCGCCGCAGGACATGTTCCGCCACATCGTCGGCGCCGTGCTGATGGGCTTTGGCGGCGTCACCGCCATCGGCTGCACCATCGGCCAGGGCGTCACCGGCGTGTCCACGCTCGCGGTGTCCTCGTTCGTCGTGCTGGCGGCCATCATCGCCGGAGCAGCCAGCACCATGAAGGTGCAATACATCATGATGATGCGCCAGGCCTGACAGCGGGCACATCGGCAGGATCCGCGAGGCATGGTCCAAATGAACCTTGACCCCGCCGGAATGGGTTGTTACGGTTAACAAACGGCTTTTGTGGCCTGAAGGATAGATTTTGAAAACGTGGTTCCGCGCCCTGTGTTTTGCCCTCCTCGCCGGCCTCGCTTCGCAGGCTTACGCCAGCAAGGCCATCAATTTCAGCTTCACTGACAGCAAGGGCAAGACGATCCAACTGTCCGACTACCGCGGCAAGTGGGTCCTGGTCAATTTCTGGGCGCCATGGTGCCCGCGCTGCAAGATGGAGTTCGGCGAACTCAACGACCTCGACGCCCGCAGCGACTTCGTCGTCGTCGGTGTCGCCATGGACTACGGCATCGACGTTGCCTCTGTCCACAGCACCATCGACCGTTTCAACCTGCGCTTCCCGCAGGTCATCGGTACCAACCGCCGCGACCCCAACAGCCCCGCGCAGCAGGTCGGCCCCGTCGACTACTATCCCACTTCGTATCTGTATGCCCCGGATGGCGAAATCGTCATGTTCGTCCCCGGCATCATCAGCAAGCAGAAAATTCTCGCCTTCACCGAGCAGTATCGGCAGACCAATCCCACCGCATTTGCCCAGAGTGCGCCGCCCCCTGTGGCTGCCCAGGCCCCTGTGGCTGCCCAGGCCCCTGCGGCTGCACAGACACCTGTGGCCGCCCAGGAAGTGGAACCGAAGCCCGTGGTGCGCAAGGTCAATCATGCGAAACCTGCCGCCAGCCCGGCGAAAAAAAAAGTAAGGATGTAACGCCAAAAAAATGAGAGGCCTCTGGACGGGGCACGGCGAAAGAGGCGGGCAACCCGCCTTTTTTGTTGCACGGGCCGCCTTGCCGCACAAAATTCCGTACTCCGGGGGTTTACCAGAAATCATCGATTCATCTATAATTGCGGGCTTTCGCGGATGCCGTCCGGCATCCTCGGGTCGGTAGCTCAGCCGGTAGAGCAGCGGACTTTTAATCCGTTGGTCGCGAGTTCGAATCTCGCCCGACCCACCAGAATCCAGACGGCCTGCGACAGCAGGCCGTTTCAATTTGGGCGTTTCCGGCGGCACCATCGCGGAAGGCATGCGGTCCGCAGCACCCGTCACAGGCAGGCCGTGGCGTTGCGCCGCAGCACCCGGAGTTCGACGAACAGCAGCGTGAAACTGAGCATGCTCATGCGGCCGGTGCTGCCACTGAAAAATCCGAGCGGCGATGCAGACAGGCTGAGGCTCACGCGCGTGCCCTTGCCAAGCTGCATCAGGCGACGGACTGGCGGGCGAACAGCGAGAACTGCACGAACATCAGCGACAGGCTGGTGAGGCTCATGCGTTCGGTCTGACCGTGAAACCAGGCGAACGGGGAGGCGCTGAGTTCGAGGACCAGTTGGTTTTTGCCGAATTGCAGTTTCATGACGGACTCCGAGACGATGGGGTTTGCCTGAATATCTGCAATGTCTGTGCCATGTGGGCCGCCCCCGATCCGGTGAAAAAACGAACGCCAAAACAACGTGTTGCAAATTGGCGTGATGTCGCAGCCCTGCACTCCGCGGCATTTCCTGACGGAAAGCCGTCACGTCGTGTCGAACCGGCGAACAGTCCTTGCGGTGCGCGGGTTCAAGGGCGCGCGCGGTAGAATCCGGCTTTCGTTTTTCCGGCCTTGCCCCGCCGCGTTTTCCTGCATGATCATCCTGAAAGCTCTTACGTTGCGCCGTGGCGCGAAGGTGCTGCTCGAACGGGCATCGGTGTCGATCAATCCGGGCGAAAAAGCTGGTCTGGTGGGGCGTAACGGTGCCGGTAAGTCGAGCCTGTTCGCGCTGCTGAACGGTACCCTGCACGAGGATGCGGGCGATTTTTTGCTGCCGTCGCAATGGCGCCTGGCACAGGTGGCGCAGGACATGCCGGAGACGAGTGAGTCCGCGACTGACTTCGTCATCGACGGCGACACGCGTCTGGTCGAGGCGCGGCGCGAAACCGCAGCGGCGGAAGCGAGCGGCGACGGCGAGCGCATGGCCCATGCCTACACGGCCCTGCATGACGCCGGAGCGCACGATGCACGGGCGCGCGCGCAGGCATTGATCCTCGGGCTGGGCTTCCAGGTGCACGAACTGGAGCGGCCGGTGAACGGTTTTTCCGGTGGCTGGCGCATGCGCCTGCAACTGGCGCGGGCGCTGATGTGCCCGTCCGACCTCTTGCTGCTCGACGAGCCGACCAACCACCTCGATCTCGATGCGCTGGTGTGGCTGGAAACCTGGCTGCAGAAGTACCCCGGCACGCTCGTCGTCATCAGTCACGACCGCGAGTTTCTCGATGCGGTGACGACGGTCACGCTGCATATCGAGAATGGCCAGATCTGCCGCTACGGCGGAAACTACAGCACCTTCGAGGAGATGCGCGCCGAGCAGATGGCGTTGCAGCAGGCGGCGTTCGCGCGGCAGCAGGACAAGATCGCGCACCTGCAGGGCTTCATCGATCGCTTCAAGGCCAAGGCCAGCAAGGCGAAGCAGGCGCAGAGCCGGGTGAAGGCGCTGGAACGCATGGAGCGCCTGGCTCCGGTTCTGACGAGCGCGGATTTCAGTTTCGAATTCAGGGAGCCGGTGAGTCTGCCCAATCCCATGCTGACCATCGACGACGCCAGCTTCGGCTATCCGCCGCCAGCGGGCGCGCAACCCGGCACGCCACCCACGGTGATCGTGCAGCACGTCAGCAAGTCGGTGTTCGCCGGGCAGCGCATCGGCATCCTCGGCGCCAACGGCCAGGGCAAGTCGACACTGGTCAAGACCATCGCCCGTACCCTGCCGGTGATCGCAGGCAGCGTCACCGAGGGCAAGGGGCTCGACATCGGTTACTTCGCGCAACAGGAGCTTGACGTGCTGCGCTCCGGCGACACGCCGCTGCAGCACATGATCCGTCTGGCGCGCGACACGATCGCTAATGGCGGTGCCGGCCAGTTCAGCAGCCGCGAGCAGGATCTGCGCAATTTTCTCGGCACGTTCAACTTCAGCGGCGACATGGTCAAGCAGACGGTGGGCACCATGAGCGGCGGCGAGAAGGCACGCCTGGTGCTCGCCATGCTGGTGTGGCAACGGCCGAATCTGCTGCTGCTGGACGAGCCGACCAACCACCTCGATCTCGCCACGCGCGAAGCCCTGGCGGTGGCGCTCAACGAATTCGAGGGCACGCTGATGCTGGTGAGCCACGATCGCGCCTTGCTGCGTTCGGTGTGCGACGAGTTCTGGCTGGTATCGCGCGGCGGCGTCGAACCGTTCGACGGCGATCTGGACGACTACCAGCGCTATCTGCTGGAGGAGGCGAAGCGTGTGCGTGAGAGCCTGAAGGCGGCCGGGACAGCGGCGAAACCCGCTGCGCCATCCGTGTCCCGCCGCGCGCCGGCCGCGGGACGATTGAAGGCGCTGCGGCAGAAGCTCGACAGGCTGGACGCGCGCATGGCGGCGCTGCACGCCGATAAGGACGCGCTGGAGGCGGGCCTGACGGGTGCGCTGTCGGCCGTCGCATTCACCGAGGCCGGGCTTAAGTTGCAGGCGGTCAACGACGCCATCGCGCACGAGGAGGAAGCGTGGCTGGAACTGTCGGGGGAGATCGAGATGCTGGAAGCCACGGACGCATAGAAACCCGCCGACACGCTAAAATCACGGTTTTCCAGAGCTGCCGTTCATCCACCGTGAAACCAACTTTCCAGGACATCATCCTCACCCTGCAGCGCTACTGGGGCGAGCGCGGCTGCGCGTTGCTGCAGCCCTACGACATGGAAGTCGGCGCCGGCACTTCGCACACCGCGACCTTTCTGCGCGCGCTCGGCCCGGAGCCGTGGAAGGCCGCCTACGTGCAGCCCTCGCGGCGCCCGAAGGACGGTCGCTACGGCGACAACCCCAACCGGCTGCAGCACTATTATCAGTTTCAGGTGGTGCTGAAACCGGCGCCGGCGGATATTCTCGAACTCTATCTCGGCTCGCTGGAGGCGCTGGGGTTCGATCTCGGGAAGAACGACGTGCGCTTCGTCGAGGACGACTGGGAGAACCCCACGCTCGGCGCCTGGGGGCTGGGCTGGGAGGTGTGGCTCAATGGCATGGAGGTGACGCAGTTCACCTATTTCCAGCAGGTCGGCGGTATCGACTGCAAGCCGATCACCGGCGAGATCACCTACGGACTGGAACGTCTGGCGATGTATCTGCAGGGTGTGGAGAGCGTGTTCGATCTGACCTGGACGGAGGGGCTCACTTACCGCGACGTCTACCACCAGAACGAGGTCGAGCAGAGCGCCTACAATTTCGAGCACAGTGACGTCGGTTTTCTGCTTGGCGCGTTCACCGCGCACGAAAAGAAGGCACAGGAGCTGATGGCGGCACAGCTCGCGCTGCCGGCCTACGAACAGGTGCTGAAAGCCGCGCATACCTTCAACCTGCTGGACGCGCGCGGCGCGATTTCGGTGACCGAGCGTGCCGCGTATATCGGCCGCATCCGCAACCTTGCCCGCGGCGTGGCGAAGAGCTACGTCGACAGCCGCGCGCGG